>JBEBGG010000064.1:0-19254 GCA_040081555.1 Vicinamibacterales bacterium | reverse complement strand
GACTTGCACCGTGTCCCGGCATGCGGACGACGGCGGCGATTCCGGCGTGTGGGTTGATCGCTGGTTGTGCGGTCGGGGTCGCCTGGCCCGACGTTCCCTTCGCCGCCAGTGCCTCCGTGCTCGTCCTCTCGATTGCTGTCTCGTTCCTCGCACTCCCACGAGCGGCCGCGCTTCCGCTCGCGCTGGGGGTGGCACTTGGCTGCGCGGCCTGCGGGGTGCTCCTAGCGCAACAGGCGTGGCAGCGGGCGTGGCGATCGTCGTTGCGAGTGGCCTTCGAGTCCATTGCCCACGACGAGCGGCAGCAGCTGATTCTGGGAGGCGGCTCTCCGCCGGAGGACGACCGCGCGGTGGTGACGCTGGCCGGCGTGCTGCGAGACGATGCCTCTTTGACCAAGGGCGGCGCGGTGTCGATGCGGCTCCACGTGCAGCGGTTCGGCGGCGCCGCTGCCGAGGCCGCGGACTCCGCTGTGAGGATCGTCGACGGCGACGCCGCACTGACAGTTGTCGGCAGGCTCGCGATAGAGCGGATGGGGGAGTGGCGACGTGGTCGGCGGGTGCGCCTCCTTGCGCAGCTGCGCCGGCCAACGCGCTATCTCGATCCAGGTGTCGTCGATCAGGAGCGCGTGTCGGCTAGACGCGGCGTCTCGTTGGTCGGGACGGTCAAGAGTGGGGCCCTGGTCGAAGTTGTTGGCCTCGGGAGCCGGTGGAACGAGGCTGCCGCCCGTCTTCGCGCCTTCTCCCGCAGGTCGATAGCCGACTCCGTTGGTCACTGGAGTCCGCGTGCCGCGGCCATCGTCACCGCGATCGTGATTGGCGACCGGACGGGACTCGACTCCGACATCGAACAACGTCTCCAGGAGGCTGGCACGTACCACGTGATCGCGATTTCCGGGGGGAACGTCGCGATCCTGGCGGGGCTCACAGTCACGGCGTTCCGTCTAGCCGGCCTCCTGGGGCGCGCGGCGATGCTGAGCGCCATTGGCGGCCTGTTGGCGTACGGGTCGCTGGTGAGCGGAGGCGCGTCGGTCGATCGCGCGACGTGGATGGCGGTGGTCCACTTCGCGGGTCTTGCGCTTGATCTGCGCGGGCCTCCTCTCAATACGCTGGCACTGGTGGCCGGCGTCATGGTGGCCATTGATCCGCTGGCCGTGGCCGACATCGGATTCCTGCTCACGTGTGGTGCAACTGCGGGCATCATGCTCGTTGGCCACCTGCCGCTGCCCGCACTTGGCCCCGTGGCGCGTGCCGTCGTGAGACTCGGCCTCGCATCGCTGGCCGCCGAGGCGGCGCTCTTCCCGCTGAGCGCGATGGTCTTCTCCCGAGTCACCGTGGCCGGCCTCGTGCTCAACTTCATCGCGATCCCGATGATGGCGCTGGCGCAGATCGCGGGCATGCTGGTCGTACCGCTCCAGGCGCTCAATGGCGGATTGGCGATGGTTGTGGGGGCCGTGGCGGCGATCGGCGCGGAGGCGCTCGTGCGGTCAGCCGCGCTGGTTGATTGGGCGCCTGTGGTGACGTGGCGGCTCGCGGCACCGTCCGCGCTATCAATGACGCTGTACTACAGCGGTGTGCTGTCGTGGTGGATGCTCCGTCCGAGCAAACAGACGCCGGCCGCGGTCAGGGTGCGCGGCCGCCGCGTGCGGGCGGCTGCGTTGCTCATCGCGACATGTTCTGCCGTCTGGATTCTCTTCGAGCCGTGGACCTTGTCGGCTGCGCAGGGAGACGGGCGCCTCCATGCCGTGTTCATCGACGTCGGCCAGGGCGATGCCGCGCTCATTCGGTTTCCGCACGGCGAAACGATGCTCGTGGATGCGGGCGGTACGCCTGGGGGCTCCTTTGATGTGGGCGATCGCGTGGTTGGGCAGGTGCTGCGCACGCTTGGCATCGGCCGCCTCGACACGGTGGTGCTGACGCATGGCGACTCGGACCACATCGGAGGTGCGCTATCGGTGGTCCGCGAGTTCCGCCCGTTCGATGTCTGGGAAGGCATTCCGGTGCCGCCATCGGTGCCGCTGCAGGTGTTACAGACACACGCGCGCCTCAAGCGGATTCGCTGGACCCGCGTCCAGCGAGACGATGAGTTCTTGGTCGGGGAGGTTCAGCTGCGCGTGCGCCATCCCCGGCGCGCAGACTGGGAGCGGCAGGACGTGCGAAACGACGACTCGATCGTGATCGAGCTGCGGTGGCGTGACGTGTCGATGGTCCTTACCGGCGATGGCGGGGCGGAGGCGGAGCTGGCGGTGGAGCAGTCCATGGAGCCGTCCAAGATTCGCGTGCTCAAGGTCGGGCATCACGGCAGCCAGACATCTACCTCCGCGCGCTTTGTTCAAGCCCTACAGCCTGACATTGCCGTCGTCTCTGTCGGCCGGACCAACAGCTTCGGCCACCCCGCGCCCGAAGTGATTGGTCGTCTTGAGTCAGCGGGAGCTGCGGTCTATCGCACCGACCGCGATGGCGCCGTGTCGGTCGATACCGACGGCATCTCGCTCAACGTTGCCACCTTCACCGGACGGACGGCACACATCCAGGCAAAGGCCACCACTCCCGAACGCAGGCACTGAGGCTAGCCTTCCTTCACGATCTGCCACTCGGCTTCGAGGGCGTCCAGCGGCATGTCGGCCATCTTGCGGCCGGATTCGGCGATGTTCCGTTCCATCGTCGTGAAGCGTTTCGTGAACTTGTCGTTGGCCTTCCTCAGCGCGGCCTCCGGTTCCAGTCCGAGCTTTCTGGTGAGGTTGGCGACGGCAAAGAGCAGATCGCCCACCTCTTCTTCGAGCCGCGCGACGGACTCGGACTCCGGATGGGCCACCACCTCGGCGATCTCCTCGACCTCCTCCCGCATCTTGTCCACCACGTCGATCGCGCGCTCCCACTCGAAGCCAACCGACGCGGCTCTGGCGCTAATGTGATGCGCGCGCAGCAGCGCCGGCAACGCCGCGGGCAGTCCGCTGAGGAGCGTCTGCTCGGTGCTCCTGCCGCCACGCTCAGCGGCCTTGATCTCTTCCCACCGCGTTCGCACCTGGTCGGCCGTGTCGAGCGTGTTGCCGTCCTCGTCGCGCTTGAATACGTGCGGGTGGCGGCGCACCAGCTTGTCCGCGATGGCGCGCGCCGCATCAGCGATGGAGAAATGCCCGGCCTCGTGTTCGAGCTGCGCGAGGAAGACTGCTTGCAGTAGGAAATCGCCAAGTTCCTCGCAGAGTGCCTGGTGATCATGCCGTTCGATGGCGTCGATCACTTCGTAGGTTTCCTCGATCACGTACTTCTTCAACGTGTCGATGGTCTGCTCGCGATCCCACGGGCACCCATCCGGCGCCCTCAACCGGGCCATGATGCCGACCAGACGCACAAACTGCTCGCCGATATCGTTCATGTTCTTAGTGTCTCACCAACCCCCACGGCAATCGCCCGGCGTCTAGCGCCCAGCGCCAGGCCCTGATAGTCTGGCTGTCTCCTATGGCTGGACTCTCCTTCACTTCGTTTGTCATCTCGCTTGCGTCCTCGGCGGCGATTCATTTTGGTGACCTGCCCGATCCCAACACTGGTCAGATTGTGCCGGTGAACCTGGAGGGCGCCTCGCAGATGATCGAGATCCTGGCGCTGCTTGACGAGAAGACCAAGGGCAATCTGTCGGCGGAGGAGCGCTCGTTGCTGGAACAGGTGCTCTACGAGTTGCGGGTGCGGTATGTCGAGGCGGCCGACGACCGGCCGCGGATTATTGAGCCTTAAGGTCACCCTCCTCGGCACCGGCACCTCGCACGGTGTGCCGATGATCGGTTGCGATTGCGCGGTGTGTCAGTCTGCCGATCCGCACGATCGGCGGAGTCGTCCGTCGATCCTCATCGACCTGCAGCCCGATGCGGCGCCTCTGCCCGCGCGCCTGCCCGCCACCACGCAGACGGCGCGCTACGTGCTGGTCGATACCTCGAGCGATCTGCGGATGCAAGCGCTTGCTCACAACGTTCGGCGTATCGACACGATTCTGTTCACGCACAGCCACGCGGATCACATCTTTGGCCTCGACGAGGTGCGTCGCTTCAACAGCCTGCAGAAGGAGTCGATCCCGAGCTATGCGGACGAACGGACGGGGCGCGATCTGAGGCGCACCTTTTCGTACATCTTCGAGGGGACCCACCTGCCGGGTGGGGGCATCCCGCAGGTGGGTTTGTCACTGATCGGTGGCCCGTTCTTCCTCGGCGGGCACGAGTTCGTGCCGGTACCGCTGTTGCACGGCACACGCACGATTCTTGGCTATCGTGTCGGCGCCTTTGCCTATCTGACAGACTGCAGCGAGATCCCCGAGACGTCGTGGCCGCTGCTCGAGGGCGTGCAGACGCTGGTGCTCGATGCGCTACGCGAGAAGAAGCACCCGACCCATTTCAACGTCAGCGAGGCCCTGGTCGCCGCCGCGCGGATCGGGGCGGCTCGTACCTACTTCACGCACATCAGTCACGATCTCGGCCATGCGGCCACATCCGCGCGCCTGCCTCGCGGAGTTGAACTGGCCTATGATGGCCTGGTGCTCGAGGTCGCGTAGGCGTGGACGTCATTCATTTTCCTGACGATCCTCGACCGGCCCGCTGGGTGCATCCGGTGCTCGCGCTCGGAAATTTCGACGGCGTGCATCGCGGTCACCAGAAGATTCTCGAGCGCCTCCGACGGACGGCGACCGAACGTGGCGCCACATCCGTCGTGATGACGTTCGACCCGCATCCTCCTCGCGTGGTGCGCCCGGACAAGGCGCCGCCACTGCTGATGACCACGGCGCAGAAGCTCGAAGCCATCGCCGCCGCCGGCGTGCAGGGCGCCGCCATCGTCAGGTTCACCCACGAGCTCTCCCGCTGGGAACCCGAACAGTTCGTCCAGGCGGTGCTGGTCGATTGGCTGCGGGTCTCTGAGGTCTGGGTCGGCGCCAACTTTCTGTTTGGCCGCGAACGCGCCGGAAACTTCACGATGCTGCGTGCGCTTGGCGCGCAATACGGCTTCAAGGCGGAGAAGATCGATCCGGTCCGCTACAAAGACTTCGTCGTCTCGAGCACGCGGATTCGACGGCTGGTGAGCGAGGGCCGTGTCGACGAAGCAGGCGCCTTGCTCGGGCACCAGTATGCGATTGACGGCGTGGTTGTGCACGGCGCGCAGCGCGGCAGGTCCATTGGGTTTCCCACGGCGAATCTGCACACTGAGAACGAGCTCCTTCCCCCCAACGGCGTCTACACGACCACCCTGGCTATTGATGGCGTGATCCATCCGTCGATCACCAACGTGGGCGTGCGCCCCACGGTCGAATCCTCTGGACGGGTGACGGTCGAGACCCACGTCTTCGGCCTGGCGCAGGATCTCTACGACAAGGTCGTGCGCTTGGGCTTCGTGCAGCGGCTCCGGGATGAACGCGCCTTCGAGTCGGTCGACGCGCTCAAGGCCCAGATTGCCTCGGACTGCGACAAGGCCAGGGTGCTGTTCGAGCGGCTTTCACTGTAAGATCTCGCGCGTGGCCTCACACGAGTTCTTCTTCGCGATCGAAGTGTCCACCCAGGGGGCGCCGGCGGGATTGGTCGACGACCTCGCGCAGCAGATCTTCACCTACGTGGGCTGTGCCAAGACGTCGATTTCGGCGATGACCGAAGCGATCGAACGAGCGGTCGACAAGACCGGGGCCGCGGGCCCGCGGCGCTGCGACGTGCAGTTCCGGGCCGGTGGCGGCAAGATCGATGTCTTGATCTCGTCCGATGGCAGCCGCATCTTCCAAGAATCCATTTACCTTTCCTGACGGTCCCTCGTGCACCTGCGGCTCTACAACACACTCACGCGCTCTGAGGAAGAGTTCCTTCCTGGTCCTGGCAATACCGTACGCATGTACACGTGCGGACTCACGGTGTATGCCCGCGGCCATGTCGGCAACTTCCGCACGTTTGTCTGCGTCGACGTTCTGCGGCGGACGCTCAGGCATCTGCTTGGCTATCAGGTCCGTCACGTCGTCAACTTCACGGACGTGGACGACCGCACCATCCTCGGCGCCCAGAAGGCCGGCATGGACCTTCGCAGCTATACGGACCAGTACATCGCGATGTTTCTGGAGGATGCCGTCGCGCTGGGGTTGGAGCCGGTCGAAGAGAACCCACGCGCGACTGATCCGGCAAACATTCAGGCGATGGCAGACCTGATTGGCGCGTTGACCAAGAACGGACATACCTACGAGAGCGACGGATCGATCTACTTCAAGATCTCGACGCTGCCAGGCTATGGCAAGCTGGCGCACCTCGCCCCGGAGGCGATGCAGCCGGGCGCGCGCGTCGCGGCCGACAACTACGACAAAGACGACGCCAGAGATTTCGTGTTGTGGAAGGCGACCAAGGAAGGCGAGCCGACCTGGAACGAGGTGAATCCGCCGGGACGCCCGGGCTGGCACCTGGAGTGTTCGGCCATGGCGCTGCGGCTGCTTGGTCAATCGCCGATCGATATTCACACCGGCGGGATCGACCTGATCTTTCCGCACCACGAAAACGAGATCGCGCAGAGCGAAGGCGCGACCGGTACGCAGTTCTCGCGCTTCTGGATGCACGTCGAGTATCTGCTCGTTGACGACCAGAAGATGTCCAAGTCGCTCGGCAACGTCTACACGGTGCCGGACCTGGTCGCGAAGGGGATCCGCCCCTCAGCCGTCCGAGCGCTGCTGATGTCGGCGCACTATCGCAAGCAGTTGAACTTCACCTGGGCCAGCCTTTCGCAGATGGAAGAGGCGCTCAAGCGCCTCACCGATTGTCTGGCGCGCGTGGACGCCGTCACGGTCGAAGGCGCCAACGACGCGACCACGGCGCGGGTGAGACAGGCGGTGGACGAGTTCAGCGCGGCGATGCTCAGTGACCTGAATACCGCGGCCGCCTTTGGTGCCATGTTCGAGCTGGTGCGCGCCATCAACACAGCGATCGACGCCGGGCAGTTCGGCAAAGGCGACGCGACGGTCGTGCGCGCGGCATTTGCCGGCTTCGACCAGGTGCTCGGCATCCTCTCACTCCGCAAGGCCGAAGACGATCAACCACCAGTGCCGGTGGCCGAGATCGAGCAGCTCATCGAAGCCCGCCACGCCGCCCGTCGTCGACGCGACTTTGCGGAGAGTGACCGCATCCGGCAGGACCTCGCCGCCCGCGGCATTCTGCTTGAAGACTCCGCCGCGGGCACGCGGTGGAAGATGAAATAGGCGCGGGACCCAGCGCCCAGCGTGGGTCCCGTTCTTGCTGCCTCCGCGTATCCATGTCTGATGCGCGCCAGCAACTCGGAAAATCCGGCGAAGATCTTGCCTGTGATGAAATCACCCGCCGCGGGTACGTCATTCTTGCCCGCCGCTACCGCCGGCGAGGCGGCGAAATCGACATCATCGCGCGCGATGGCCCTACGGTCGTCTTCATTGAGGTGAAGACGCGCACCGGCAGGAACTATGGCGATGGCGGCGAGGCCGTCAACTACCTCAAGCGCCGGCGCCTGGCCGCTATCGCGCTCGATTTCCTGAGCCGAGAGCGGCTGACGCACGCCCCTTGTCGATTTGACGTGGTCTCGATTGACGTGAGCACGCCCTCGCCAGGAATCGAGTTCTATCAGAACGCCTTTGACGTGAACTGAACCACGACTATCCGCTACCGACTTCTGTACGGTAGATTCGTGCCTTGCCTGAGCTTCGCAAAGATCCCGTCACCGGCCGCTGGGTCATCATTTCCACCGGCCGCAGCAAGCGTCCCAACGATTTCCGCCTCGAGCAAGCCAGCATCATCGGCGGCGAGCACTGTCCCTTTTGTGCCGGCAGCGAGACGATGACGCCGCACGAAGTGCTGGCGTTCAGGAACGGCAGCGCGCCCAACGGTCCTGGCTGGGACATTCGTGTCGTGCCGAACAAGTTCCCGGCGCTGCATGTGGAGGGTACGCTCGACCGCGAAGGCGAGGGGCTCTTCGATCGGATGAACGGCATCGGTGCGCATGAAGTGATCATCGAGACACCGGATCATGCCAAGGTCCTGGCAACGATGAGCGAGCCAGAGATCGAGCGCGTGCTCTGGGCCTTCCGCGAACGCATTGTGGACTTGAAGCGCGACATCCGCTTCCGTTACATCCTGGTGTTCAAGAACCACGGAGCCGCGGCAGGGGCGACGCTTGAGCACTCACATTCGCAGCTCATTGCGCTGCCGATTGTGCCGGACTTTGTGCGCGAAGAGATCGAGGGTGCCAAGCGGCACTTCAAGGCGAAGGAGCGCTGCGTTTTCTGCGACATCATCCGGCAGGAGGTGTCGGCGGGGAAGCGCGTCATCCACGAAAACGCCGATATCGTCGCGCTTGCGCCGTATGCGGCGCGGTTTCCGTTTGAAACCTGGATTCTGCCGCGGGTCCATGGCTCGCGCTTCGAAGAAGCGCCGCGTCAGGTTTATGAGAATCTCGCCCGGATGATCAAGCTGGTGCTGTCGCGGATGAACCAGGCGCTCGAGTCGCCGCCCTTCAATCTGATCATCCACAACTCACCGTTCTCAGAGGATGTCGGTGCCTACTATCACTGGCACGTGGAGCTGATGCCGAAGCTGACGCGGACGGCGGGCTTTGAGTGGGGCACCGGGTTCTACATCAACCCCACGGCTCCCGAAGAAGCGGCGGAAGTTCTGCGCAACCCCAAGTAGCACGCTCGCCGGACCTTGCCGACGGATGCGAGCGTGTGGTACGGTAGGCCTTCTCGTCGAGCGGGAATAACTCAGTGGTAGAGTGCGACCTTGCCAAGGTCGAAGTCGCGGGTTCGAATCCCGTTTCCCGCTCCATCTTCCTCCCCTACATTTCGCCGCTAATCCCGAGGTTCCAACTCCAACACTGCCAGCACCGGCCTGTGGTCTGACACGCCCGGTGCCTCGATCGCGCGTGCTTCAACGGTGCGCCAGCGAGGGGCGGGGCGGGCCATCACGTAGTCGACGCGGTAGCGGGGTCGCTGCGCTGGGTCTGCCGGCGGCTCCACGAACATGTCGTTCCAGAGGCTTCGCAGTGTCTGGATGACGTCGGTGTCGACCCGGCTGTTCATGTCGCCGGCGAGAATGCTCGGCGTGTCGGTCTTTGCGAGGAGACGATTGAGGTGGTCCGCCTGCAGCAGGCGATTGCCGGCATCACGACCTTGATCCAGATGCGTCGTGGTGAAGAGCACGTGCCGGGCCGAGTTGGGCGGTGCCACTTCAACCGTCAAGGCCGTGCGCGGCTCCATTCCATCGGCGCGGGGCAGAGGCCGATTCTCAACGTGGAGCATGGGCCACCTGGAGAGTATGGCGATACCGTACTCGCCACCGTCGTAGTCCATCGCTTTACCAAAGGCGACGCCCAGTCCAGTCAGCGCCGAGAGTTCATTGGCCTGCCGTACGCCTCCCGAACGCTGCGTCGCCTGATCCACTTCCTGCAGCGCGACGAGGTCTGGCCACTCGGCCATCACCACTTCCGCGACGCGATAGAGATCGAACACGCCGTCCATGCCTTCGCCGTGGTGAATGTTGTAGGTGAGGATGCGGAGGGCGTCGGGCTCGCCTGGGGACGGACGCGCGGAGACGCCGAATGTGGCGAGGAGCACGACGGCACTGACGGCGGCAAGCACTCGAGGCATCGCGATTGGCGCTTTATATACCAGTGCGAGGCGAGGGGGCAGGTCTTCTTCAGGGCTGTACCGTTTGCAAGCCGGGCGGGAAGTGGGCCACAATCGTCAGTCACACACCGCACGTTCATTCCGTCAGGCGCCGTCGCCAAGTGGTAAGGCAGAGGTCTGCAAAACCTCCACCCCCGGTTCAAATCCGGGCGGCGCCTCCAAATTCTTCTCAAGCACATCCAGAGATTCGAGTCCGAGCAGGAGAGCCCAGGCGTGGGTTCTCCCGTTTATTTCTTGATCATCAGACGAATTTGTCATACAAAGCGGCGCCCTGGTTAGATGGGCACGTCGCCAACTCGCCGCCTCGGGAGGAAAATACGTATGCGTGTGCACCTCGTTCGAAGCAGGTTCCTGTTGTGTACGATTCTGCTGCTAACGCTTCCCCGGCTGGCGCTCGCTCAGTCGTCGACGACCGCCGCCATCGCCGGCGAAGTGAGGGACGCCTCGGGGGCCCTGATGCCGGGCGTGACGGTCGAGGCCGCCAGTCCGGCGTTGATCGAGAAAGTCCGCACCGCCGTCAGCAACGGTGAAGGCAGGTACAGAATCATCGACCTTCGCCCCGGCACCTACACGGTCACCTTCACGCTGGCGGGGTTCTCGACGGTAAAACGCGAAGGCCTCCAACTGAACACCGGCTTCACGGCGAACATCAACGCTGAACTGAAGGTCGGCGGCGTCGAGGAGACGATCACGGTCAGCGGTGCGGCGCCGCTGGTTGACGTCCAGAACACGCGGGGACAGAACGTGCTCACGCGAGACGTGCTCGACGCCTTACCGACGTCACGTAGCGTGGCCGCGCTGGCGGCCATCACGCTCGGCGCGCAGGCCACCGGCCAGGCACTGGGCGGGGGCGACGCCGGCGGCAGCAAGGGCGACACGGTCTACGGTTTTTCCCAGATCCACGGCTCGATGCAGGGCATGCGGACGCTCGACGGGATGAAGCTGAACTCGGCCTACAACTTTGCCGCGTCGACCCGCTACCAAGTCAACCAGCAGATGGTGCAGGAGGTCGTGCTGGATACCGCGGCAGCGTCGGTCGAAACCGAGAGCAGCGGGCTCAACATGAACGTGGTGCCCAAGGACGGCGGCAACAGGTTCTCCACCACGGCCACCGTGGAGGGGACCAACGACAAGTTCCAGGGGAGCAATCTCACCGAATCTCTGAAGGCGCGCTTCCTGACGCAGATCGGCAAGATCCAGAAGATCTGGGATCTCGGCCTCGGGGTGGGCGGACCGATTGCCAAGGACAAGGTCTGGTTCTATGGCGGCGCGCGCGCATGGGGCGCCATCGAGAACATCGCCGGCGTCTATTTCAACAAGCCCGCCAACCAGGCGGCGCTCTCGCCAGCCTCGATTGCCGCCGGGGGATTCAAGCCATATGAAGCCGACCTGACCCGGCCGGCCTTCTACGACCGGTACACGCGGGATGGGGCGCTGCGCCTCACGTGGCAGGTGAACCAGAAGAACAAGATCAGCCTGTACGGCGGCGTCCAAGACTACTGCTGGTGCTACAGCTACTTCATCACCAACCCAGAGGCCGCGTGGGACTTCCACGTGTTCCCCAACAACAACTGGATGGCCACCTGGAACTACACGGCCAGTAGCAAGCTGCTCTTTACCGGCGGCGCGTCGCTCAGACAGGACCGTCAGTTGAACGGTATCCCGAACATTCCCGGCTCTCCCACCAATACCGCCATTCCCGTGCTCGACGTCTCCACCGGTGTGGCCTACGGGTCGCGCTACGTCTCGACGGACGTGGTCGGCGACACGGAATGGGGCGACATGGGGAACCAGTACGCCTACCAGACGCGTCTGTCCGCCTCGTATGTGACCGGTTCGCATTCGTTCAAGATCGGCGAGCAGTCGATGACCGGCCGCAGCGTGATCACAAGTACGGGCCCGCTCTACCCATACCAGTACATTCTGAACGGCACGACGCCCATCGCGCTGAAGCAGGGCGCGTATCCGCACTCGCAAGAGGGACGCCTGAAGCTCCAGTTGGGGATCTACGCCAGCGATCAATGGACGCTCAACAACGTCACACTGAACCTCGGCATCCGGTATGACGGTCTCCAGGGCTACAACCCGGCGCAGACCCGGCCGGGCGGCCAGTTCCTCGGTCCGGTCAGTTTCGGACGCGTGGATAACGTTCCGAACTGGAAGGACATCAGCCCCCGCCTGGGCTTCTCGTGGAACGTGTTCGGCGACGGCAAGACCGCCATCAAGGCCACCTATGGCAAGTACGTCAGCTACGAGACCACGGGCATCACCAAGCTGACCAACGCGGCCAACACGCTCGTGGCAAACACGACCCGGTCGTGGAACGACGGCAACCGCAACTACCTCCCGGACTGCGACCTGAAGAACCCTGCCCAGAATGGTGAGTGCGGGCCGTTCCAGAACAGCAACTTCGGCACTTCTGTGATTACGACGAGGTTCGCGAAAGACGTCACCGAAGGTTGGAACGTCCGGCCGCAGAACAAGCAGATCACCGCCGTGGTGCAGCAGGAGCTTCGTCCGGGCCTCGGCCTGACGGCTGGCTACTACCGGACGTGGTACGGGAACAAGACGGTGACAGACAACCTGTCGGTCAGCCCCAGCGACTTCAGTCAGTACTGTGTGGCGGCGCCGACCGACTCACGACTGCCCGGAGGCGGCGGCTACCAGGTGTGCAACAACTACGACGTGAACCCGAACAAGTTCGGCCAGACCGACTTTCTGGTCGTCCGTGACGACGGCACCTACAACCTGACGGAGCGATTCCAGGGGATGGACTTCTCTGCGAACTGGCGTTTCGGCGACGGTGGGCTGCTCAACGGCGGCGTGTCGTTTGGCCAGACGAAGTACGACAACTGCACGGTGCCGGATGTGCCGGGTGCAGCCTGGTCCGGCGTGCAGCTGGCCAACCAGCAGAACGCCAGCCAGTCGACGTACTGCGCGTTCGAGTGGCCGTGGAGGGGCCAGACGCAGGTAAAGGCGCAGTTCGCATATCCCCTGCCCGGCGACTTCAAGTTCGCGTTGACCTACCAGAACAACCCGGGCATCGCGCGCGACGCGACCAACACGTACACGTCGGCCCAGATCGCCCCGTCCCTCGGGCGTCAGCTCTCGGGCGGTGCGAGCACCGCGGTCGTCACCATCGTCCAGCCGAACACGCTGTACGAGAACCGCTGGACCCAGGTTGACGTGCGACTGAGCCGGGTGTTCAAGTTCAAGCAGGTCCGTCTGGAACCCCGGTTCGACGTCTACAACCTGACCAACGCATCAGCCGTCAACGGCGCGCTCGGCGGGTATGGGCCGATCTGGCTCTATCCCTACGCGATCATGACTGCGCGGCTGGCCAAGTTCGGCGTGCAGGTGGACTTCTAGCCGTCAAGGATTTCTTCGGCGTAGTCTCGGCATGACGGCGTCTGTGCCCGGTGGAACGAACTGGGCACAGACGCTTTCTTTTTGGTCGTGAGGAAATGCCGGCGCCGGGCGGCGGCTCCTGGCCGTCGCCTATTCAGGCCTTGCGCTGCGACGGGTCCCGCTGCACCCATCGATAGGGCTTTGTCGAGTTCTTCCAGAACACCTTCTCCATTGCCGCCGGGTTCTTGCTCTTCACATACGCGCGGGCGACATTGATCACGTTCGGATACGAGTTGCGTTCAACGCCCTCACTCTGAGGCCAGTCGCTGCCAAACATGATCCGGTCCTCGCCGAAGATGTCCCAGAGTTGGTCGAGCCAGTCTCGGTAGCTGTTCAGGTCGGTTGACACCTTGCCGTCGTAGTTGTGCACGACTTCTGACAGCTTGATGTACACCTGCGGTCGCTTCCCCAGTTCCCTCAGGTAGTCGACGTAGCGCTTCCGTCCAGCGGGCTCCTGGAACTCCTTGACCCGGGCGGAGTAGGGCACCTCCGGCAGGTGATCCATCACGAGGCGCAGATTCGGCACCTTGTCGAGGACCTTGACCAGCACTTCGGTGCCCGCAATCAGCAAGGCCGGCGTGTTGACGTCGAGACTGCAGTCGGCGTCGGCGAGGCGCTTCATGTTCGCCATGAATTCGGCGCTCTCGAGTCCCTGCTGCAGGCGACCCTCGCGAATTCCAAAGAACAGCGGGTTCTTCACCAAACGCTCGAGGTTCTTCGGGAACGCCGGGTCGGCGGGGCTGAGGTTGCCGACGACGCCGACGATGATCGGATTGTCCTTGGCGACGTCGAGCCACCAGAAGTTGTCCTCGAGCCGCGCGCTCGCCTCGACGATGATGGCGCCGACGATGCCGAATGGGGAGGCCGTGAGCTTGTACCGGTTGGGGAGGGCGATGTGCCCCTGTGGGGGCTCGCCGCCTGCCGGCATGTCTTGCGGGTACGGCATGCCCTTGGTCTTGTCGAAGATATGAATGTGCGTGTCGATCACCGGAAACGGTGAAGCCACCGCGGCTCGCATCGCTGCGGCCGCTGCCTGGGGGACGGCCTGGGCCGTCAACGCCGCTTCGGCCGCGAACGGCAGGACCCCTAATGCGCTGACGAATTCCCTTCGGTTCATGTCCGTCTCCTCGAGTCGGCCCCTGGTGCCTTCGGAGCGCATCCTGCCACTGGCAGTGCGCCAAGTCAAAGCGGTGTGGCGTGCCTGAGGCCCCGGGGCGCTGAGGATATAGTTAGAACGTCGTTTGGGCCTCGGGTGGCCCGAGGCTCACACACAGGACACACCATGAGTCTGGTCAGTCTTCTCGCGCTGGCGCTGGCGCAGGGTCAGCCGCCAAGCCCGCCCGTCTTTCCGTGCAGCCAGGTGGCCATCGGGTACTACAGCGCCGGGGCCGAACTGGGAATGGCCGAGTCTCAGATCGAGACCGCGGATGCCTCGAAGGACAGTGAAGACCGGCAGCGTCGACTCGACACGGCCGTCGAGCACTACCTCATGGTCGGGAACCTCGATGGGGACGAAGCCGTGAAGGCGTGCGCCCTCGACGGCCTAGCGGAAGTGTACGGACCCACTCGACTGAACAAGCCGGACAAGCTGGAGGAGGTCCTCGGCCGGCGCTTCGTCATCAAGCCGGAAGACCTGGAGCCCGTCTACAGGCTGGCGGCGCTGCAAGAGGCGCGGGGCGCGGCCGACCTGGCCGAGCAGACGCTGGTGGCCGCCGAGACGGCGCACCCGACCGACGCGGCACTGAAGAAACGGATCGCCGACCTGCGCGCCCGGCGCGGGAAGTAACACTCCTCAGCGCGGCGTTGCGCGCCGCCCCACGAAGAAGTAGATCCGGCGACATTCACCGGTGCCGGCGCGTCTACACTGAGCTGCTAGACTGTTGCGGATATCGCGCCGCCCCGCCCGCGACGTGGGATATCACGCCTGTTCATGGCCAAGCCGCACGCGAAGCCGCGCAACGCTCCCAGAGCGCCGACCCTGATCCGTCCCCGAGGCGTGCGTCTGATGGCGTTGCTGATCGTGCTTGCCGGCGCGCTGGCATACGCCAACAGCCTTCAGGGGCCGTTCATCTTCGACGATCGACCGGCGATCATCGACAACGTGTCGATCCGGAGCTTCTCAACGGCCTGGCACCCGGACCGCCAGACGCCGGTCGCCGGCCGGCCGATCGCCAACCTGTCGTTCGCGATCAACTATGCCCTCGGGGGGCACTCGGTCGAGGGGTACCACGTCGCAAACGTGGCGATCCACGTGCTGGCCGCGCTGGCGCTCTTCGGCGTGCTCCGCCGGCTGTTTTCTGCCGGCGCGCAGCCGGTAGCGACCGGCGAGACCGCGGATGTTCTGGCGTGCGTCTCGGCGATGGCCTGGCTGC
Organism: Vicinamibacterales bacterium; assembly: GCA_040081555.1. Classification (GTDB taxonomy): domain Bacteria; phylum Acidobacteriota; class Vicinamibacteria; order Vicinamibacterales; family CAVVIG01; genus CADEEX01. Next base: position 3,828 of record JBEBGG010000064.1, on the reverse strand, counting down.
TGCACCCGCTCAACACCGAAGCGGTGAACTACGTGACGCAGCGCACCGAATCGCTGGAGGGGTTGTTCTTCCTGACAACGGTCTATGCGGCCGTCAGATCATGGGATGCCCGGCCGCGGTCGCACTGGGAGCTGGTGGCCGTCGTGGCAAATGTCTGCGGCGTGATGACGAAGGAATCGATGATCGTTGCGCCGGTTGTCATCGTCCTGTGCGATCGCGTCTTTGCCTTCTCCGGATTCCGAGACGCGTTTGCCCGGCGCCGCTTCTTCTACGCGGGGCTTGCGGCGGGTTGGGTGGTCTTCCTCCTGCTGGCCTCTGGCACGCCCTTCTTCTCGCCGAAAGGGTTTGCGACCCATGTCTCGCGGTGGACGTACCTGCTCAACCAGGCGCCCCTCGTGGTTCGGTATCTGCGACTCAGCCTCTGGCCCCAGGGGCTGGTGGTTGATTACGGCGTACCTGAGGCATTGAGCCTTATGGACGTCTGGCCGAGCGCGGTGTTTGTCAGCGCGCTGGTTGTGCTGACGATGGTTGCCCTGGTACGCCTGCCAGTGGTGGGATTTTGGGCGGCGTGGTTTTTCATCACCCTGGCGCCGGCGTCCAGCGTCATTTCTATCCCTACCGAGGTGGGCGCCGAACGGCGGATGTACTTGCCACTTGTCGCCGTCATCGTTCTCGTCGTGGCCGCCGCACGACAGGTGGCGTTCGTGCGCCGCTCCGCGCTCCCTGTGGCGGCGGTCGTGCTCGCGGGGCTGGGATCCGCCACGGTGGTCCGCAATGCCGAGTACCGGGACGGCGTCACGATCTGGCAGACCGTCGTCGAGCGCCGGCCACATGCGAGGGCGCATGCCAACCTGGCCGCGGAACTGCGGGAGCAGGGACGGGTAGAGGAGTCGATTGCGCACCTGCGGATCGCCGCGCCTCTCGATGCCAACGCGAAGCACGCGCTCGGTTCGGCGCTGCTCGAACGCGGAGAACTGGCAGAGGGCGTCGTGCATCTTCAGGAGTTCGTGGAGAAGTACCCCGAGGATCTGGAACTGGCGAGTGCTCGGGAGGAGCTGGCGTCGGGGCTCTACCGCCTGGACCGGCTGCCTGAAGCCATTTCGCAGTACCAGGCTGTCGTGTCGGCGGCACCCGACTACGCGAGTGGGCGCCTGAACCTGGCGAACCTGCTGCTGTCGTCGAACCGTTTCGTGGATGCGGCAGCCGAGTATCGGCAAGTGCTTCGCCTCCAGCCGCGAAACGTGTTTGCGCAAGCCCATCTCGGTCTCGCGCTGTCAGCCTCAGGAGCCTTGGACCAGGCGATCGACGTGTTTCGTGCCGTCCTCGCCAGTGACGCAGGCGAGATGACGGCAACTCGCGGACTCGTCGATGTGTTGTTGCGGCAGCAACGCTTCACCGACGCGGAACACGAGGCCCGGCGCGCTACAGCGGTGAATCCACGAGACCCCTCAGCGCACAGTCTGCTTGGCGTTGTGCTGGCGTCGAGCGGCCGTCGGGCCGACGCCATGGCGGCGTTTGAAGCAGCCATCCGTCTCGATCCACAGCAGCGAGAAGCGCAGGACGCTCTGACGCGGCTTCGACAGCAGCCTGGCGAGCAGCGACGCTAGCGCGCCGTTCGAGGTGCCGCGCAGCGGCGCCGTGTGGATGGTTCCGTATAATGCACGGCGTGTCCACCTCGCATTCCGACGGGCGCGGCCGCGAGTACCCGGCCATCGCCCTCGCGGCGCTGCTCGTTCTGCACACCGCGCTCGTCGTCTGGCCATTTGCCGCCAACTCTGCAGCCGTTGACTTCTTCACGTTCTGGAGTGTGCCGCACGCCAAGTCGGCCGTTCCCTCAGGCGATATCTACTCACCAGAGGGGCAACGGGCGCTCGCGTCGCGGTTGTCGAGCGAGGCACAGTCTGGCGCGGCGAGCCTGACGCAGCGGCGTGGCACGGCGTTGCTGAAGGAGCTCTACGGTGACCGCGTTGATGTGACCGGATCGCCGCTCCTCTATACGCTGGTCGCGGGCATCTCGGGCGGCTCATTCGACGTTGACGCCCCGCGCTACATGGCGTTCTCGCTCATCGCCTTGGGTCTCTCCGTGCTGCTGCTCTGCCGGGTGCTCGAATTCGGCGCGGTCGCGACGCTGCTGTTCATGGCGATCATTGCGTCCAACTTCTCGCCCGTGATCTCTGATGTGACGGTCGGGAACATCAACTCGCTACAGCTGCTCGCCGTCTCGGTGTTCGTGTACGGGTGGGCCCGGAACAAGCCCGCCCTCGCGGGAGCGGCCATCGGTGCCGGCGCCATTCTTAAGCCCACGATCGCGCTCGTGCTGCTGTTTGCGGCGGTGATCGTGCTGGCCGGGAGGGATACTCGGCGGGCGGTGCGGTTTGCCGGCGGGGTTGCCGGGGCCGTGGTCGTCGGGGTCGGCGTCTCGGCGGCCTACTTTGCGAGGCTGGGGATCTGGTTCGACTTCATCAAGAGCCTCGGCCGCACGCTCGGCGCCGGGGCGTACACCATCGACACCGGCAACTTCAGCCTGACGTCCCTCGTGTTCGCCACGACCGGCTGGGCGCTCGGCGCGTTCCTGCTAGTGGGGCTCACCCTTGTCGGCGTGTGGCTGCTCATGATCCGTTCAAGTGAAGGCCGGGTGTCCGACCCTCGGCGCGACGCCTTCTTTGCCGCTGGCTGGGGATGCGGAGCGGTCCTGCTCGCGAGTCCGCTCGCCTGGCTGCACTACTACGTGCTGATCGTTCCAGCGATCTTCGGGGCCGTCCAGGCCACGAGTTCGACCGGAGCTCAGTCGACGCTGTGGTCCAAGATCGGACCAATGGCCGGTGTTCTGCCGATTGCACTGCTCTCGGCCTCGGCCGAGACGCTCATGGGGAACAATCGCCGGGGCGAGGCCGTCCTCGTCAACCTCGCAGTCGTGGTCACGCTTGCGGTCCTTGCCCGGCAGATGTGGTCCGAGCGGGACACCGATGCCGTGCCGATGCCGTCCGATAAGGGGCGCCGTGCGGTGCGGTCAGGTCGCCGAGGCCGCCAGGCCTGATCCAATCCGATGGATTCTTGATTCTCACTTTGGCACCGCCGTTCATTCCCGGCGGTTTGGGCCTTGACCGCTTCGTCCTACTACTGTTTACTACCTGTCGCTCCCACGAAATCTCTTGGTCCTCGGGGGTCTTTAGGAGGAAGAAGTTCTATGAGCAAGTTCGCTGTTCGAGGCTGGTTTTCGCTCTTCGCGCTCGCGTTGTTCCTGTTGGTTCCGGGCTTCGCGTCCGCCCAGTCGTCCTTGACCGGCTCGATTGCCGGCAATGTGAGGGACGCGTCCGGGGCGGTCCTGCCCGGGGTGACGGTGGAAGCCGCCAGCCCGGCGCTCATCGAAAAAGTGGTCTCCGCCATCACCGATGGTAACGGCCGGTACACGATTATTGAACTGCGCCCTGGCACCTACACGGTCACCTTCCAACTCCCCGGTTTCTCGACCGTGCGGCGCGAAGGCGTGGAGCTGACGACGGGGTTCACGGCGAACATCAACGCCGAGCTGAAGGTGGGCGGCATTGAGGAGACGATCACCGTCACCGGTGCGACGCCGGTGGTGGACGTGCAGAGCGTCCGATCGCAGAACGTGCTGACCCGCCAGGTGCTCGACGCGCTGCCGACCTCGAAGAGTGTCGCGGGCATGGCGGCCATCACGCTCGGCGTGCTGCAGACGAACCAGTCGCTCGGTGGCGGCGACGCCGGCGGCAGCAAGGGCGACACCGTGTTCGGCTTCGCCCAGATTCACGGCTCGCAGCAGGGCATCCGGACCATCGACGGGATGAAGATGAGCTCGGCCTACAA
>JBEBGG010000206.1:0-5488 GCA_040081555.1 Vicinamibacterales bacterium | reverse complement strand
ATGGGAGGCGAGGGTGCCATTGGCGGCGCGAGATCCGGTGGTGCCGGCGCCCTCCTGCGTCAGCGCGCGCTGAGCAGCAGCGATGACGTCTGGATGGAAGCTCAATCCAAAGTAGTTGTTCGAGCCGCACATCAGTGTCCGGCGCCCATCGATGATCACCTCGGTGGGGCTCAGGATGTCGTTGATCACCGTGTCAAACGGCACCGGGCCCTCACCAAGCGCGTCGAGGCGCGTCTGGATCACGGCGAGTTTGTCGAACAGGCTCATCAGGATGAGGGGACGGCGACCGGGCGCATCAGCGTGCCCGCCTCAAAGCGCGCGCGCGTCTCGGCGCGTCGAACCTTTCCGCTGGTTGTGCGCGGGATCGTGCCGGGAGGGATCATCACCACCTGGTCAAGCTCGAGCCCAGCGGCCTCACGGACGCGACGTCTGACCGTGGCTTCGACGTCGTGCGGTTGTGCGCTGGCACGAGCCTCGAGGACCGCCACCACGGTGTCTGCTCGTTCAAGGTGATTGACACCGAAGACCACCACGCCAGCCAGGGTGAGGCCGTCGACATCGGCGATCACCGACTCGAGATCCGGCGGGTGATACTTCTTGCCCTGACGGATGATGAGATCCTTGGTGCGTCCACAGACGTACAACTGTCCGTCCGCCAGATAGCCCACATCGCCGGTGTGTAGCCAGCCGTCACGCACGACGGCACGTGTGGCCTCGGCATCGTCAAAATAGCCAGACATCAGTGACGGGCCACGGACCGCGATCGCGCCCACGTGCCGCTCCGGCAGGACGTGGGCGTGCTCGTCCACGATCTGCACTTCGTGTCCGGGAAACGGTGCGCCGCAACAGACAACCGGCACGGCACGATCGCCGTTGACGACGGGTACGGCCTCGGAGGTGCGGGTGAGGCGATCGGCATCCACGCGATCGACCATCAGGCCATGATGTCCGAACGTGACGGCGAGCGCATGCTCGGCGAGTCCGTAGCTTGGGAGGAAGGCTGACGGCCGAAAGCCGGCGGGCGAGAAGTGCTCGGCAAAACCGTTGAGCGACTCCGGGCGGATCGGCTCGGCGCCACAACCGGCGACGCGCCAGCGCGAGAGATCGAGCGCGGCGATCTGCGACGGCTTCACCCGCCGCCGGCACAGTTCGTAGGCGAAGTTCGGCGCAAAGGACACCGTACCGCGATAGGTGGTGATGGCGTGAAGCCAGGCGCTGGGCCGCTTGAGGAACAGCACCGGCGACATGATCACGGCCGAGGCCGGCACGTAGACCGACGTCAGCAGCATGCCGATGAGGCCCATGTCGTGGTACAGGGGCAGCCAGCTCACCGCCACATCGTCTGGCGTCGCGTTGAGGCCGTGTGGACCGGCGATGGCGGTGACGTTTGCCCAGAGGCTGCGGTGCGTGAGGACCACACCCTTGGGCGCCGCCGTTGAACCAGACGTGAATTGCAGCAGTGCCGTCGCGTCTGGCGACACCGGCACCGGCGCCTCCAGCGCTGGCCCGTTCGACAGCGCATCGATGGCCACGACCCGGGGTGGCTCGACCAGTCCTTGCACGTCCAACAGCGGGCCGACCTCGCGCGAGGTGACGATGGCGGCGACTCTGGCGGCGCGGATCACGTGCCCCGACTGCTTGGTAAAAGTGGTGATGTCGCCCGCCTGCGTCGGAGGGCAGAGTGGCACCGGCACGAAGCCCGCCACGGTGATGCCAAAGAACGCGCGGATGAAGTCCTTGACCTCCGGCATGACGACGGCCACACGGCTGCCAGGCGCGAGCCCAAGGGCGGTGAGGCTGCCTCCGAGGAGGAGTGCTTGTGTGAGGAGGTCCCGGTAGGACAGTACGTGGACTCCACCGTCGTGCTCAATGACCGTGAGGCCAGCGGGGCTCGACGCGGCGTTCGCGAGGGCGTCGGAGAGAGTGCGTGGCGTCACGGCTGCGACGTAGAGCCCTCGGTCACAATGCGGCGCACTTCGGCTGTGATCTGGTCAACGGTCCGGATGTGCGTGAGTGTGTTCAAGGGTACCGCGATCTTGAAATGATCTTCGAGTTCGCCAACCAGCTCGAGCACCTGCAGGGAGTCGAAGCCGAGGTCGGCCATGAGTTCGCTGCCCGGCGCGACGTCGACAGTGCGGCGGATCACTTGCTTCACGATCATCATCGTGTCGCGGTCGAAACGATCGGGCGCCGAAGTCAATGATGGACTCGCTGTTTACTGAGAGGTTTCGAATGTAACACGGATACCGAGGGGGCTGCCACGTATTAAGATGCCAGCAATGAATCGAGACGAGCCGATCACGCAGACTGTCATTCTCGCGGCCGGCACGGGCACGCGGCTGGCGGATGCTCGCGGCGACGTGCCGAAGCCACTGATGCCGGTGGCCGGCGTCCCGCTCATCCGTCACGCGCTCGACCATGCGCTCAGCGCTGGGTGCGAGGACGCCGTCATCGTCATTGGTCACGACGCTGCGCGGGTGCGCGCAGCCATTGAAGCTCTCCATCATCCGCTGGCGCTGACGTTTGTGACGACGCCCGATCCGGCGCTGCCAAACGGCGTGTCGCTGCTGGCCTCCGAGCCGGTGACGCGCCCCCGGTTCTTCCTGCAGATGGTCGATCACCTGTTTGCCGAACCAACGTTGCAAGCGCTCGTGGCTGAACCCTTCGCGGCTCGAGAAGGTGGGCGTGTGCTGGTGGATGGTGCTCCCGTCAACCTTGACCTGGACGATGCCACGAAGGTGCAGTTGGTGGGCCGGCGTGTCCTGGCGATCGGCAAGGGGCTGGAGCAGTGGGACGCGATCGATGCGGGCTGTTTTGCGTTGACGCACGCGGTCTACGATGCGCTGCGAAAAGCGCCCGCCGGTGAACCACGGTCGGTATCGTCAGGGATGCGTCAGCTCGTGCTCGATGGTGCGCTGACGGCGGTTGACGTGCGCGGTGTCCCGTGGATGGATGTGGACACGCCAGCGGACCGCGAGGCCGCCGAACGTCTCCTCGCCGCAGTGGCCGCCTCGCGCGGCGAAACGGTGGGCGCCTAGCGGCGGGCGCATGGCTCGTTTGTGGCTCGTTGTTGTTCTCGGTCTTGCCGCCCTGCCGGCGCATGCCGCTGCTCAGATTCTCCCTCGCGCTGCCCCCTCTAACGCAGGATCCATCCACGGTATCGTCACGACACAGAACGGAGCTGTTCCGCTTGCTGGTGTCGCGGTGTCGGTGCTGTCGGTCCGAGGAGAGGTGGCCACGGCGGTCAGTGAGGGAGACGGGACCTTCCTGATCCCTGACGTCGCTCCTGGGCAGTACTCGATTGTGGCGACGGCGCAGGGCTTCGAGAGCCTGACCATCGGGGTTGTGGTCGGCGCCGGCGAGCGCGTGGACGCGGCCGTCGATCTGCGGGTCTCAATTCTCGCAGAGACGGTGGAGGTGGTTGCGCCGGTGGCCGTGGTACCGAGCACGGGCACACTGACCTCGTCTGAGGGGCTCACCAGCCGGCAGCTCGAAGAGCTTGGCAGCCCTGGTGGACTTGAGTCTGCGCTCCGCCTGCTGGTCAGCGTGATTGAGGTGCCAGGTGGCGTCAGCATCAAGGGCGGGCGTCCGAGCCAGGCCACGGTGCAGCTCGGTCCTGGCGCCTTTGTCGATCCCACCACTGGGCTCTCCCAGGTCACCCTTCCAGACGATGCGATCGATACGGTGACGGTGTTGCCGAATCCGTATGCTGTGGAATACGGCCGATTCTCGTCGGGCCTGGTGTTGATCCAGACACGGCGCGCGACCGACTCGTGGCGCACGAGGCTCAACAGGCTCGAGCCGTCGTTCCGCACGGAGCGTGGTCGTCCGCTGCATGTGGTCGGGTTGTCAGCCTTCTCACCACGATTTGAGACTGGTGGGCCGCTGATTGCCAACAAGCTATTTCTTCAGCAGGCCGCGCAATATCGCTACAGGACCAACGACGTCCCGAGTCGGCCGATCTCTGAGTTGAAGGTGTCCAATCGGTTCAGCTCGTTCACGCGGATCGATGCCAATGCCACGCCCAGGCATCTCCTGGTGGGAGCGGTGGGTCTCTTTCCGGCCAGTGTGTCTCGGGCTACGCTCGCGACGTTCACACCGCCCGAGGCCAGCGTCAACATCTGGGGTAACGTCAGCACCGGATCATTCACTGAGCGCTCGCTCTGGAGCGACACGCTGTTTGGCGAGACCACCGTGGAGGTCCACCGCTACATTACCAAGGTGACCCCGCGGGGCAGCGCAGCGATGGAGCTGCTGCCGGAGACCACGCGCGGCAATTTCTTCAATGAGCAGACACGTGGTGCCGACACCTATCAACTGATCGAGACGCTGTCAGGCACGAGCCAGCAGGGTCGCACCCTGCACTTCTACAAGGCCGGAGTCGATGTGCTGCACACTCGTTATGAGGGCACCAGCGCGAGCCGGCCGCTCCTGATCGAGCGTTCCGATGGAACGCTGGCGCGGCGCCTCGACTTCTCTCCGGTGCCGACAGCGCAACACGTGACGAGCACAGACCTGGCGCTCTTTGCGCAGGATCGCATTCAGCCCTCGGAGCGCCTGTTTGTCGAGGTGGGCGCGCGTCTCGATCGTGACGGCGTGATCGGGCGCCTCAATCTGACGCCGCGGGTCGGCGCGGCGGTGCTGCTCAACCGCGCGGGAACGTCGGTGATCCGGAGCGGGTTTGGCGTGTTCTTTGAGCGCACGCCGTCTGTCGCCGGCGCCTTCGGCGACTACGAGAGCGCGCTCGAGACCCGTTACGGCGAGGACGGCGTGACGAGGCTTGGTGCCGGCGTCAGAGTGGCGCACCTGACACAGCCAGATCTCGAGACCGCGCGGAGTGCCACATGGGACTTGGCGCTGGATCACCGGTTCTCGGCGCGGTGGGCGGCGCACCTGGGCATCATCAAGCGCGAGGGCTCCCACGAGCTGCTGCTGCGGCCGCAACCAGCGGCCAGCGGCGCGCTGACTCACGTGCTGACAAGTGATGGTCAGTCGTCCTATCGAGAGATCGAGGCCAGCGTGCATTTCAGCGCCGGCCAGCGCGCGGATGTCCACGCCTCGTATGTGCGGTCGCGAGCCCGCGCAGATCTCAATGCGTTTACCTCGTTCTACGACAACGTGCTGTGGCCGGTGGTCGGCGAGAATGCCTACGCGCCGGCCCGCGCGGACTCGCCACACCGCATGCTGCTCCGCGGTCGGGCCACGCCGCTGCGTAACTGGCAGGTGGCCGGAACGCTCGACTGGCACACGGGTCTGCCGTACTCGGTGGTCAATGCGTCGCTCGATTTCGTGGGCCCGCGTAACGCCCGACGGTTTCCCAATTACGTCCGTGCCGATCTCGCTGTCGAACGTCGGCTCAAGCTGGGCAAGTTGCGGCCATGGGTGGGAGTGCGGTCGGAGAATGCGCTCAGCTCGTTCCTGCCGTCAGACGTGCAGGCCAACATCGATTCGCCGGCGTTTGGGACGTTCTACAACTCTGAGTACCGGC
>JBEBGG010000063.1:0-19600 GCA_040081555.1 Vicinamibacterales bacterium | reverse complement strand
CGGGACGGCGATGGCGGCGATGATGCCGATGATCGCCACCACGATCAACAGCTCGATGAGGGTAAAACCTTTGGCGTCGCGCATTTTCATGATTCTGACTCCTTCAACAATTTGGGCTGAGAGAAATGTGATGTCTCACTCGGACTACTGCAGCGCAGTGGCCGTGGCGGGAATCGGGTTCGCCAATGCCACGCCGGTCGAGTCGACGAAGATGGTGCCGCGGGTATCAGTCGCAAACGCACGCTGCCCGGTGGAGCCGACCTGCACGGGCACCGACGACGCGTAGTAGGAAGCAATGGAGGCACCGCCGCCGTTGCAGACCTTCGAGGCCGGGGTGATGACGCTGCTGCCGCCGGTCGCACCGTCAGCCGCCACCGTCACCGTGTAACCGCTCTTGATGGATGAGTCGAGCGCCAGGTCCGGCGAGATGAAGCCGGCCGTGCTCGTGCCCGGCGCCTTCGCCAAGTCCGACAGCTTCGACGCGTAGCCGTTGCCGCCGCAGCTCGAGGAGTAGGTCGATTGCGCCGAGTTAATGGCGCGCAGTGACCCGATGGCCGACGCTTCGTTACCCGACATGCGGGCGCGCAGCAGACCCGGCACGGCGATGGCGGCGATGATGCCGATGATCGCCACCACGATCAACAGCTCGATGAGGGTAAAACCTTTGGCGTCGCGCATTTTCATGTTCTGAACTCCGGATGACGGGTTGCTACCTACGCTACCAACTGGGGTGTGCGTTGGCTTCTTCTTGAGCAACCGCGATGCCAAGCCTGCCTGCCACCGCCCGCTGTTCCTAACCTACTCTGCCTGCGCCACTTGTCAAGTGAACCGTGTGTAACGGCCGGCGCCGACCGGCTGCCGTTGACACTTCGTGTCGGTCGGGACCGACGAAGATTGTCAAGTGCCGTCACCGCAGGTTGTACTTCTTCACGTAATAGCGAAACGAACGGAAGCTCATGCCGAGCAGTTCCGCCGCGCGCACCTGCACCCCGTTGGCACGCTGCAGCGCTTGAGCGATGTAGCCGCGCTCGACTTCCTTGACGTGCGCCTCGAGATCGAAGCCCGAGACCGGAAGCGACGCCGGGCCGTGCGCATTGGCGCGGACACCGTTGGCAGCACGCACCGACACCGGCAGGCTCTCGGCGAGCACGGTCGGTGAACCCTCGAGCGCGACCGCCCGCTCGAGCGCGTTCTCGAGCTCGCGGATATTGCCAGGCCACTCGTGGCGCATCAGGCATTCCATCGCCGGGTGCGAGATGGCGGCAATCGGCTTCTCCATCTGCTCCGCGTATTTCGCCAGGAAATGCTCGGCAAGCAGCGGAATGTCCTCCCGCCGGTCGCGCAGCGGCGGCAACGCGATGGGAATGACATTGATTCGGTAGAACAGATCTTCGCGGAACCGCCCCTCGGCCACCGCCTTGGTGAGGTCGACGTTGGTGGCCGCAATCACCCGAATGTCGGCCTGCAGTTCCTCGAGTCCGCCGACGCGGCGGAAGCGACGCTCCTGCAGCACGCGCAGCAGCTTCACCTGCATCACCGGGCTCATCTCGCCGATCTCGTCGAGGAAGATCGTGCCCTTCTCGGCTACCTCGAGCAGGCCCTTCTTGTTGCTGTCGGCTCCAGTAAAGGCGCCACGCATGTGACCGAACAGTTCGGATTCGAGCAACGCCTCGGGCATCGCGCCGCAGTTCAACGACACCATCGGTTTGTCGCGGCGGAGCGAATGAAAGTGCACCGCCTGAGCGACCAGTCCTTTTCCGGTGCCAGACTCACCCGTCAGCAGAATCGTGCTGTTGGTGCGCGCCACGGTCTCGATCATCTTGAACACATCGAGCATCGTCTCGCTGCGCCCGATGATGTTGGCGAACTGATGCGAGAGGCCAAGGGTCCGCTTGAGCTGGACGTTCTCCTGACGGAGGCGGCGGTTCTCGAGTTTCTCGCGGACCTTCATTTTCATGAGGTCGATGTCGAACGGCTTGCTCAAGTAGTCGCAGGCGCCAAGACGCATCGCCTCCACCGCAGTTTCGGTCGAGGCAAACGCCGTGATCATGATGGCAAGAATGTCTGGGTCCACCTGCTTGGCGGCGCGCAGCACGTCCACGCCGCTCATGTCCGGCATCTTGATGTCCGAAATCAGCAAGTCGATGGAACCGCGATTGATCGCGTCGATGGCCATGCGACCGTTCTCGGCCAGCAGCACCTCGTATCCTTCGCGGCGTAACACGATCGCCAGCAATTCGCGCATCGAACGCTCATCGTCGACGACGAGCACGCGGGGGAGGGGCGACGGCGGCGGAGCCTCATCGACCTCGACCGCCGTCTTCCTCGGCACTATCTGTGTGGCACTCACGTCGTGACCTCCGCATGCGCTGGCAGGCGAACCGAGACCAGCGTCCCGGAACCGCGGCGCGAACTGACCTGAATTTCTCCGCGGTAGTCGGTGATGATCCGATGCACGATCGCCAGCCCAAGCCCGCTGCCTTTGGCGAAGGTGCCGTGAAAGGGCTGGAACAGTCCGTCGATTTCTTCCGCGGGAATTCCGATCCCCTCGTCCTGCACCGTCAACATCACCTGCTGCGTACGATCGTCGTAACCAGCGGCCAGGCGGAGACGCCCGCCCTGGGGCATGGCGCGCACGCCGTTGGTCGCCAGATTCCAGACCACTTGTTTCATCTGGTTCTCGTCCGCCTCGAACCACAACGGTTCACCCTTCACGTCGACCTCGATGGAATGCATCTCGCTGACTTCGGAGCTGTTGCGCAGCAACAACGCTGTGTCCTGAAGGACCCGGCGAATGTCGAACCGGACCACCGCGAAGCGCTGCGGCCGGGCGTAGGCCAGAAACGACCTGATAGTCGTGTTCAGCCGCTCGGATTCCCGTAGCACGATGTCCATGAGCTGTTCTTGCTCGGCGTTGAGCGGCAACTCCTGCCGCAGAATTTGAATGGATCCCGACATCGACGCCAGCGGATTGCGAATCTCGTGCGCGATGCCGGCCGCCATCTCTCCTACCGCCGCCAGGCGCTGCTGAAGGCGCACATCACGTTCGAGCCGCTTGATGTCGGTCAGGTCCTGGAACGTAATCAGGTAGCCGACACGTCCACCAGGCGTCTCGAGGTGCGTCGCGGTCAGGCCAATGTCAATCTCCCGGCCGTCCGCGCGACGGTAGCGGAACTCCAGCCGTCGCGCCGCGCCCTTGCGCAGGCCCTCGTTCAGCTCGTCCACCAATCGAGCCGGCATTTGCAGCACATCCACGAGTTGCCGGTCCACGGCGAGCTGGAACGTCAGGTCGCAGATGGTCTCAGCTGCATGGTTGAAGGTCACGACGCGCTGCGACGTGTCCGTTGTCATCAGGCCGCTCGGCAGAGAGTCGATCACATGTTGATTGAGGGCCTGAAGGTCGGCGATCTCCGTGGACGCACGCTGCAGGCGCACGCCTGCCGTCCTCGCGCTTTCAGACATGACGCCACTGAGCAGGGCCACACCGAGGTAGCCAAACAGATTCAGGGCCACGATGTACTGCGCCACCGAGGCGGTAGGCAGCGCACCGGTTTGCGGTGTCGGCCAGGAGACGGGGAGCCGGGCGTCGGCTGCCATGAACTGCACCACGACCAGTGCGACAAACAGCACCGCACTCATCGCCGCAATGATCAGCCCGCCACGACGATGGCGTAGCAAGCTGCCCGCGACGATAGGCACCACATATAGAGATGAGAACACGCTGGTGATGCCACCGGTGACGTAGACAAACGCCGAGACGATGGCTGCATCGCACGCCAGTTGCACGTCAATGAGCCACCGCCGGCGCTCGACCACGCGGAGCGTGGCTGCCGACATTGCGGTGAGCGCGTAGGTGAATGCGATGAGGAGGAAGAACGGGTCGACCGGAAAACGCCCGGGCGCGGTCAGCTCGACCACCGTCGCGCCACCCAGCAGCAACGTGCCGAGGATGGCGCGGGTGGCGATCAGCCAGCGGAGCCGACGGAGGAGTTCGGTGTCGGCCATGCCCAGCTAGGTCAACTTCGAGATGAGGTCGAAGATGGGCAGATACATGGCGATGACGATGCCGCCGACGATCACGCCGAGAAAGGCGATCATGATCGGCTCGAGCAGTGTCAGCAGACCGGCCACGGCGGTGTCCACTTCGTCCTCGTAGAATTCGGCGATCTTTGCCAACATCGTGTCGAGCGCGCCGGTCGCCTCGCCGACGCCAATCATCTGCACCACCATCGCTGGGAAGACGGCGGTCTCCTTGAGGGGCGCCGAAATCGTGTCGCCGCGCTCGATGCTCGTCCGGGTCTTCATGATCGCGTCTTCGACGATGACGTTGCCCGCGGTCTTGGCCGTGATCTCAAGGCCATCGAGGATGGGCACGCCAGAGCTGATGAGCGTGGCCAGCGTGCGGCAGAACCGCGCCACCGCGATCTTGCGGAGAATCAGGCCAAGCACCGGCATCTTCAACAGGAGCGCGTCGATGGCGTGGCGACCGTTGCTGGTCTTGTAGTAGGTGCGGATGGCCCAGGCGAGCGCCACGAGCGCCGCCGCGATCAGCGGGAAGAAGCTGACCAGCGAGTTGCTCATCCAGATAACGATGCGCGTCGGCAGCGGTAACTCCGCGCCAAGGCCGGCAAACAGCTGCGCGAAGGTCGGAATGACCTTCCAGAGAATGACGCTGACCACCAGCGCCGCGATCACGATGACGGCGACCGGATAGATCATCGCCGACTTCACCTGACCGGTGAGCTTGACCGCCTTCTCGATGTAGGTGGCCAGTCGCTTGAGAATCGTGTCGAGGATACCGCCCGCTTCGCCAGCCGCCACCATGTTGGTGAACAGGGGATCGAACGTCTTGGGATGCCGCCGCATCGCATCAGCGAGCGATGCGCCAGATTCCACCGCGGTACGCGTCTGAAGAATGACGGCGGAAAAGTTCTTGTCTTCCTCTTGCGAGCCAAGGATGTCGAGGCACTGCACCAGTGGCAGGCCGGCATCGATCATCACAGAGAACTGGCGGGTGAAGACCGCGAGGTTCTTGGCCTTGACTTTCTTGCCCGTGCGACCAAGCTTCTCCTTCTTGGCCACCGGTTCGGCTTTGGCCCTGGCTTGTGCCGCCGTGATTCTTGTGACAAACACCTGCTCGCGGCGGAGCGCCGCCACGGCCGCGTCCATCGTCTCGGCGATGCGCTCGCCGCTGACGGTCTCGCCGGCGCGTGTCCGGCCTGCGTATGCAAATGTCGCCATGAACTTCTGCCTCCGAATGCCTGCGTGCTAGCGACCAGCGCCGATGGGCCGCGCGGTGCCGCGATTGAGACCGAGACCGGCCCCAGGCACCACGCCGACGCCACGATTGATCAAGTCCTGGAGCTCGTCCTTGTTCGACGACGACCCAAGCGCCACGTCGAGCGTGATGAGCCGCTTCTGAAAGAGACTGGCGAGTGACTGATTGGCGGTCTGCATGCCGAGCTTCTCCTGCCCGGTCTGCATCGCTCCGTAGATCTGGTGCACCTTGTCGTCGCGGATCAGGTTCCGGATGGCGGGCGTCGGTACCATGATCTCGAGAGAGACGCAGCGACCCTTGCCGTCGGCGCGCGGCAGCAGCGCCTGACACACGATTCCTTCGAGCACCAGTGAGAGCTGCGTGCGGATCTGCGCCTGCTGGTTGGCCGGAAAGATGTCGATGATGCGGTTGATCGTCTGCGCGGCCGAGTTGGTGTGCAGCGTCCCGAATGTGAGATGGCCCGTCTCGGCAATCTTCAGCGCCGCTTCGACTGTTTCGAGGTCGCGCATTTCGCCGATCAGGACGATGTCCGGGTCTTCACGCAGCGCAGCGCGTAGCGCGTTGGTGAAGCTGTTGGTGTCACTGTGGACTTCTCGCTGATTCACCAGGCAGTTCTTGTGCTGGTGGATGTATTCGATCGGGTCTTCGATCGTCAGGATGTGGTCGTGCCGCTCAGCGTTGATCTTGTCGATCATCGAGGCGAGCGTCGTCGACTTGCCGCTTCCGGTCGGGCCGGTGACCAGCACCAACCCGCGCGGGCGTTCCGCCAGCGTCGCCAGGACGGCTGGTAACCCGAGTTCCCCAAAGGAGCGAATCTTTTCCGGTATCAGACGATACACGGCACCTACGGCGCCGCGTTGACTGAAGACGTTGCAGCGGAAACGCGCCAGACCCTTGATGCCGAACGAGAAGTCGAGCTCGAGTGACTCCTCGAAGCGCTTCTTCTGGCCATCTGTCAGCACGCTGTACACCAGTTGCTTGGTGTCAGAGGGCGTCAACTCCGGGAGCGTCAGCCGTTGCAGGTGCCCGTGGATGCGAACCTGCGGTGGAGTGGAGGTGGCGAGGTGGAGGTCTGACCCATCCATCTCGACGGTCTTCTTGAGCAGTTCCGGCAGCGTCATCTGCATAGTGACTACTTGACCGTCTCGCGGACCACTTCTTCGATGGTCGTGACGCCGTCCTTCACTTTTCGTAATCCGCTGTGCCGAAGCGTGATCATTCCCTCGTCAACAGCCTTCCGGCGCAGCTCCAGGCCAGAGGCCCCGACCAGGATCAGCTCACGCAATTCTTCAGACACTTCCATCACTTCGTAGAGACCGACCCGGCCCTTATAACCAGTGTTGTTACAGCGATCACAACCTCGTCCCTTCATGGGCACCACCGTGCTGGCATCGTCGGCGGAGTAGCCGGCCTGCAGAAGTGCTGCAGGCGCATGGGGATGCGGCTCCACGCAGTTCGAACAAATGCGGCGAACCAGGCGTTGCGCGCAGATCAGATGCACAGAGCTCGCCACCAGGAAGGGTTCGATGCCCATGTTCATGAGGCGGTTAATAGTGCTGGGCGCGTCGTTGGTGTGCAGCGTCGACAACACCAGGTGCCCGGTGAGAGCCGCCTTCACGGCAATTTCCGCCGTTTCAAAGTCGCGGATTTCGCCGACGAGGATGATGTTGGGATCCTGACGCAGGAACGAACGGAGCGCCGCCGCGAAGTTCAGGCCGATGTTTTCACGGACCTGCACCTGATTGATGCCCATCAAGTTGAACTCGACGGGGTCCTCGGCCGTCATGATGTTGGTTTCCGCCGTGTTGATCTTCGCGATCGACGAGTAGAGGGTGTTGGTTTTGCCGCTGCCGGTTGGCCCGGTCACCAGGACCATCCCCCACGGTCGCAAGATGGCCTGCTCGAATTTGGCCAGAGACTCGGGCTCGAACCCGAGCCGGGTCATGTCCAGCATCAACTTGTCCTTGTCTAGGAGACGCATGACGATCTTCTCGCCAAAGAGCGTCGGAAGGACCGAGACGCGGAAGTCGATTTCCTTCTGAGCACCGTTGTCGTTGAAGCGAATCTTGATGCGTCCGTCCTGAGGCAGCCGCTTCTCGGCGATATCGAGCTTCGCCATGATCTTGATGCGCGACGCAATCGCATCGCGGAACTTCATCGGCGGGCTCATGATGTTGTAGAGGATGCCGTCGACGCGGTAACGCACCCGCAGTTCCTTCTCGTACGGCTCGATGTGAATGTCGCTGGCACCCTTCTGAATCGCCGACATCAGCACGACGTTGACCAGCCGCACCACCGGCGCTTCTTCGCCTTGCTTGGCGAGCGCCTCGGCACTGATCTCCTGCAGCTCCTCGAGAACCTCGACATCGCCGGCGGCGTCGAGCGAGTTCTGCATCTCCTCGAGGCCACGGGTGGCCATCTCGAGGGCGCTCGGCCCCGCCTGCACTGTCGTCGCCATGACCATGGGCTTGACTACGGTGGGGTAGTACTTGGCGATCGCTTCGAGCACGGCCACTTCCGACGCCACCACCGGCTCGACGTTATAGCCGGTCATGAACTTGATGTCGTCCATCGCGAAGACGTTGGTCGGGTCCGTCATCGCGATCGTGAGCGTCGCGCCGGCGCGGCTCAGCGGAATGATTTGGTACTTCTGCGCGGTGTCAGCCGGAATCAGCTTGATGACCGCAGCATCGATCTCAAACTGCGAGAGGTTGATCGACGGCACCCCGTACTGCCTGCTGAGCAGCGCCGTGATTTCTTCGTCCTTGACGAAGCCGAGCGAGACCAGATTGTGACCGAGCTTCCCCCCGTTGGCCTTCTGATGGTTCAGGGCCTGCTGCAACTGCTCTGGGGTTATGCGCCTCTCTTTGAGGAGCAGCTCGCCGATCCGGACGGGCATGAAGGGAACTTAGTAAGAAGGCAACAATGAGAAATGAGAAGACATCAGCACAATCAGAATGCGAAGCGGAGGTTGCTCGTCCAGCCGGACAGTGACGCGTCACTGCCGGTCGTCTTCGAAGCCTCGATAAACACTCCCTTGATAGGCGCCACGCTGACTCCTGTGCTGAAAGACCGACGACGCTCGCCACCCGTGTTGGTCGTGGCGCCGCCCCGAAACCCGAATCGTCGGCCGCGAAGCCAGACCTCTGCTCCCGCGGCCGCGTGCCGCACTTCGCCAAACACCGTGTCGGTGCGTGTGAGATCCGTGTCCACGGCCACCGTCACCGAGTCAAATCCCGCCTGCCTGCCCGAGACCGACAGGCCGGTCCGCGCCTGCCGCTCCAACGTCCTGCGGTCGTCGCCCACACCAAAGCTCGGCCGAGTCAGATTTCGCACCGTGACACCAAGCTTCACCATTCCGAACCGCGCCATCGCACCCACATCGAGATCGCCGTGCGTCTGGCTCTCGCCCTCAAGGTCAGATGCTCGATCGAGCCCGTCACCGGTGACATCGATGTCGGCAGACGCCACGTTGCCGCGGACGACCTTCAACGTCGAGCCAATGACCAGGTGGTCGCCAATTGACTGCCCCACCGTGGCGCCAAACAGCGATAGGGAGAGCCGGCGTATGCGGCGCCCCTCCGCCTGCTGTTGTCGACCTCCGACACTGCTGTCTGCAGGACTAATCGGCCTGACGTCAACGACCTGCAGCCGGTAGGAACTGAGACCCAGTGCCGGAAACGCGGCCGCAAAGCCGGTCCCACCGGTTCGCTGTGCCAGATCGAGGGCCCCTGGGGTTGATGGCTGGGTCAATGCCCCCTTCTCAATGACCACATTGAAATAGGAACCGGTGGCCAGTCCGGCCGGGTTCCACCAACTCGCCGTGGCATCGTCTGCGACCCCCACAAACGCACCACCCATGCCTTGCGCGCGCGTGCCGATGCTTTCAAACAACTGGGCGCTGGCCGGGAGGGCGTAGCACCAGAAGACCGCCACGAGCGCGACTCTGGAGATTGCACATATCCGCATATTTGTCGTTATCGGTAAGAGCGGGTCTTTGAAATACCCTAAACTGTTGAACTTCGCCCTTCGGCTGCCCGTATATCGCACTGGCTTCGTGCCTTAGCGTCACAGGACCTTCTGATGCACACTGCAACTCCGGATGCCCCCACACCGAAGGGTCTGTTGGCTCGGGTCGTGGGAATCCTGTTTTCGCCGCGTGAGACCTACGCAGACGTCTCCCTCCGGCCGCGTCCTTTGGCGATCCTGGCTGTGGTCCTTTCCATCATTGCCGCCGCCAACTACACATTTCTACGCACCGAAGTGGGCCAGCGCGCCTGGATGGACCAGGCCCTCACCCAAAGCGAGGCGTACGGCCGCCAGCCCACGCCCCAGATGATCGAGGGACTGGAGCGAATGAGACCCTATGCCGCTCCGATTGCAGCAATCGGCACGCTGGTCGCCGTTCCGATCGTCATGGCGGCCCTCGCGGGCCTCTTCGTCGGTGTGTTCAACGCCATCCTGGGTGGCGATGCCACGTTCAAGCAAGTGTTCGCGATCGTCGCCCACTCCGGTGTCATCGGTGCCCTGCAGCAGCTGTTTGTGACACCACTGAACTACGCACGCGAGTCCATGAGCAATCCCGCGAGCGTCGGCACGCTGCTACCGATGATCGACAGCGGCTCGTTTCTAGGCATGTTCCTCGGCGCAGTGGACCTCTTCCAGATCTGGTCGCTGATCAGCATCTCCATCGGTCTGGGAGTGCTATACAAACGACGTACCTCACCGATCGGCTGGAGCCTGTTGGCCACGGCCTTCGTCATCGTCCTCATCCTCACCGGCATCAAAGCCGCCCGTTCTGGAGCGTAAATGAAGGGCAAGAACATCCTGATTGTGCTGGGCGTGCTGGCACTTGGCGGGGCCCTGGTGGCCGCCAACCTCTATTACAAGAGGGAGAGGGGTATCAAGGTCACGGTCGAGACCATCAGGACTCGCGACCTCGAGGCGATCGTCTCGGCCTCGGGCAAGATTCAGCCAAAGCGGCTCGTCAACATCAGCGCCGACACGCCGGGACGCGTCGTCAATCTGGCCGTCAACGAAGGCGACCGCGTCAAGATGGGTCAGTTTCTCCTGCAGATCGACCCCAAGTCGCTGCGCACTCGCGTCGACAGCGGCACCGCGTCGCTGGCAGCGGCGCAAGGCTCGCTCGACCAAGTACGGCAGTCGATCGAGACGGCTCGCGTCCAGCTGGAACAGTCGCAGCGAACCCTCGACCGCCAGCGCGACCTCTGGAACCAACAGCTGACGACGCGGGAAGCGCTCGACAAGGCCGAGAACGATGTGCGCGTCTCTGAGTCGGCGCTTCGCGAACGCGAGAAGCAAGTCACATCGCAGGCAGCGCGCATCAACCAGGAACGTGCCACTCTCGAAAGTGCACGTTACGACCTGAGCAAAGTGCGCCTCGAATCCCCCATCGACGGCATCGTCACCCGCCGGAACATCCAGGAAGGGGAAACCGCCGTCATCGGCACAATGAACAACGCTGGGACGGTGCTCCTCACCCTGGCCGACATGTCGGTGATTCAGGCTGAGGTCGAGGTGGATGAGACCAACATTCCGAACGTGGTGCTTGGTCAGCAGGCGAAGATCACGATCGACGCACTGCCCGACCGCTCCTTCAAGGGCCATGTGTCAGAAATTGGCAACAGTCCGATTCAGACGGCCGGCACGGCCACCAACCAGGCCACCAACTTCAAGGTGGTTGTCGTATTGGATGAACAGATCCCGGACGTTCGCCCAGGCTTCACCTGCACGGCGGACATCACCACGGCGACTCGCAAGGCGGTCACGGCGGTGCCCATTCCGGCGGTGGCCGTGCGCGAGCTGACCTACGACGCGAACGGACAAGTGGTGAAGCCGGCGCGCGATCCCAAGCGCCGAGCCGGAGTCACAACCACGACGCCCGTCGCGCCCGTTGAACTGAAGCCTGGTGAGACCCGCAAAGAGGTAGAAGGCGTCTTTGTCGTCCGTAACAACCTGGCGGAGTTCGTGACCATCAAGCTGGGGATCTCAGGAGACAAGTACTTCGAGATCCTGAGCGGGCTCAAGGCCGACGACCAGGTCATCACCGGACCCTACAACTCAGTGCGCGGGATGATCGACGGCGATCCGGTAATCATCGAGACGCCGAAAAAATAGTCGCGTGAAGTCACTCTACACGCTGCTGGAGTCGGCAGGCATCGCGCTCGATGCCATCTGGTCTTCAAAGCTCCGCTCGCTGATGACGGTACTTGGCAACATCGTGGCGGTGACTTCGATCATTGCCGTCGTCTCGTTGATCCAGGGACTCAATCAATCAGTCACCTCGGCAATCCTCAACCAGGCCGGGGCCGACTCCTTCGGGATTCAACAGTTCCCGGTCACCCGCAGCGACGAAGAACTTGATCGTGTCCGCGCCAATCCCCGGCTGACGATGGTGGAGGTCCGGACGCTGGCGCGCTACGACCCTGACACCATTGCCGGCGTGATGGCCGAATCTACCAGCAACGGACGCGTCACCTATCGGGACCGCTCCATCGACAGCACGCGCGTGCGAGGCGTCACACCTGAATACGTCAACTTCTCGGCCTTCGACGCTGAGCGGGGTCGGCTGATGAGCCCGACCGAGGTCGAGACCGCGCGCCCAGTCGTTGTTCTCGGCTGGAAGACGGCGGATCGCCTCTTTGGCGAAGCGATCGACCCCATCGACAAGCTCATCCAGATCGCCGGAGTCCATTTTCGCGTCGTCGGAGTGAGCGCCAAGAAGGGCACCGTGCTCGGACAGTCGCAGGACGAGTTCGCGATCATTCCGCTCGGGCGTTTCCAGACCATGTTCGGTGCGCGCCGATCGCTCAACCTCACAGTGAAACCGCGCGATCTCTCGCGGATTTCCGCAGCGATGGACGCGGCGACCGTCGCGCTGCGCAGCCAGCGCGGGCTCAAGCCGAAACAGCCGAACAACTTCGGGCTGTTCACCTCGGACACCATCCTGGATATCTATCATCAGGCCACCAACGGCATCTTTGCCGTGCTGGTGGGCGTGGTCGCGCTCTCGCTGGTCGTCGGTGGCATTGTCATCATGAACATCATGCTGATGGTCGTGACGGAGCGGACGCGCGAGATTGGGCTGCGCAAGGCGCTCGGCGCGCGCCGCGCCGACATCATGGCCCAGATGCTCACCGAGTCGGTCGTGTTATCGCTCTTTGGCGGCATCGTCGGCACGATCCTCGGGTCGCTGATCGCGCTGACCATCTCGTCGTTCACCCCGGTGCCAGCCGCCGTTGAGGCCTGGTCGGTGGCCCTTGGCATCGGCATCACCGCGCTGGTCGGCTTGTTCTTTGGTCTGTATCCGGCAGCACGCGCGGCGCGGCTCGATCCGATCGAAGCGCTGAGGAAAGAGTAGCGATGGCATTCCGGACCGGGCTGCTCAAGGAAGTCGTCGTCATGGCGGCCGATACGGTGCGCACCAATAAGATGCGCTCCGCGTTGACCGTGCTCGGCGTCGTCATCGGCATCACGTCGATTGTCGGCATGACGTCGATGATCCGCGGCTTCGACCAGAGCCTGCGCAGCATGATTGGCGCCATTGGACCCGACACCATTTTCCTGCAACGCTTCAACGTCACCAATTTTGCCAACGGCGCTGAAATCCGCGAGCTGTTCAAGCGGCCGAACCTGACCATCTCAGATGCCCGCGCCATCGAAGAACAGACCGAGACGATCCGCCTGGTCGACGTCGAGCTCGGTGCCGGCGGCCCGCCGACGACGCGGCGGGTGACCTACCGCGATCAGCGCACGCTGCCGATGGTCGTCATGGGGACGAGCGAGAACTTCGAGGAAGGCACGCAAATCCCGATACTGGCGGGACGCTTCTTCAACGGCACGGAGCTGCATTACCGGTCAAACGTCGCCGTCATCGGCAATACGCCGTACCAGGTGCTGTTTGCGAGCACCGGGGCCGACCCGCTGGGTAAGACGATTCGCGTCGGCAACGAGCGCTTCCAAGTCGTCGGCGTGTTCGACAAGCGTCCGTCCGCCGGAGGCTTCAATCTCGGTCAGGACGACTTCGTGGTAATCCCGTACACCGTTTATCAGCGCGCCTTCGGTCTTCGTGGCGTTACGGTCGGGCGGGGGGATGCGTCTGGCACCATCCTGCCCATTCAAATCGCGATGTTGCCTCGCAAGGGCGTACCACAGGCCGAAGCGATTGCCGACGTGGAACGCGTGATGCGCATCCGTCACGGCCTGCGGCTAGACGAACCGAACGACTTCGAAGTGCTGACGCAGGACGCCGTACTCAAGCTCTGGGATCAAGTCAGCCAGGGGACGTTCCTGGCGCTCATCGTGATGTCGTCCATCGCACTGATGGTGGGTGGCATTGGCGTGATGGCCATCATGTCGATCTCGGTGACCGAGCGCACCCGTGAGATCGGTGTGCGGAAGGCGCTCGGCGCTCGACGTCAGGAGGTCCTGTTTCAGTTCCTCCTGGAAGCGGCCTTTCTGACCTCGCTCGGCGGCATTCTTGGCGTCATCCTAGGCGCCGGCCTGGGCTGGAGCGTCCATCTCATCACAGGCTTCCCTATCTCGCTGCCCTGGTGGTCTTTTGCGATCGGCCTCGGCTTCTCGGCCTCAGTGGGCATCTTTTTCGGCATGTGGCCGGCGGTGAAGGCGTCACGGCTCGATCCGATCGAAGCGCTGCGCTACGAATAGGCGCCTCGCCCCGGCCTCCTGAGCGAGACGGGTCGCCACCAGAGACGGTTCGATCTCAAAGGCGGCCAGATCTGAAGCGGCGGGCGGACGCCCTTCTACCCGACCAGCGGGTTGTGCAGCTTCACCTGATGAAACATGGAGAAGTCGCGGTCGGCGCTCCATATCTCGCGAATGCCGTGACTGACACAGAGCGCCGCCACCCTGGCGTCGTGGACACGGGGCCCGGCCACCCGCGATGACAGCACCACGTCGCGAAAGCTGTCCTGGTATTGGTCGTTCTCTGAGAGGACCACAAGCGACGGGGATTCGAGCCACGCGTCAATCTGCCCCATCGCCAGGTCCAGAGGCGTCGGTGTCCGGAAGATGCGCGGGTGCGTCACGATGGCCAGGAACTCGTGGAGACAGGGCCACGGAATTGCCCATTCCCCGGCGGATTCAGCGAGCCCGGCCACCGTCTCCGCCGCACGCTCGTGCCATTCGGACTCTTCCCGATGCGCGTACACCAGGATATTGGTGTCGAGCGCGATCACGCGCCGCGCTCCGAGTAGGCCAGGTCGCGGATGGCCGCCCAATCCTGGAGCGAACGACCCGCGACCAAGCCGTCACCGCGGAAGCTCGCATTCCGCAGGGTGAAACCGCCGCCGCGCTTCCTACTCGACACAACCATCCGAAGGCCCTGCTCGACCAGGGCCTTGACCGTCGTTCGGTCCTTGTGCGCGAGCCGCTTGGCTTGCCGGAGCAGATCATCTGACAGCTCAACGGTTGTTTTCATATTTTCTAGAATACTACACAACCCATAAATATGGGTCACAGAATATTTGCGCTCAGTCCTCGTCTGATCGTGATTATCTTGACCACCTGCAGGGCAGGACATACGATGCGGCTCGACCGAGCCTATGGACCGCCCCTCGCCCGTCCCTCCCGCCGCCATCGGCCGCTTCCGTATTGACGCCATCCTGGGGAGCGGAGGAATGGGGGCGGTGTATCGAGGCTTCGATCCAACGCTGCAGCGAACCGTTGCCATCAAGACGGTCCGGCCTGACATTGCCGGTCCGGAACTCCTCGAACGACTACTGCGTGAGGCGCAAGCGTGCGCGCGCCTGCGGCACCCGAACATCGTGACGGTCTACGAGGCCGGCGAAATCGACGGCCTCGTCTACATCGTCATGGAGTTCCTCGAGGGAAACGACCTCGGTGCGCATCTCGAGCGTGGAGAGATGACTCTCGACGAGCAATTCGACGTGCTGACGCGCGTGCTCGACGCCTTAGAGCACACGCACGCCGAGGGCGTCATCCACAGAGACATCAAGCCAAGCAACGTTCATCGCCAGCCAGATGGCTCGATCAAGCTGGTGGACTTCGGCTTGGCGCGCATTATCGAGGCGACGCCACTCACCGAGGTAGGCTCGGTCATGGGCACGCCACACTACGCGTCGCCGGAGCAGTTGAAGGGCGAGCCTGTGGACGGACGCACCGATATCTACTCGACCGGCGCCCTGGCCTATGAAATTTTTTCCGGTCGCCGGCCGTTCCACGCCGACCACGCCAGCATGGGCGCAGTCATCATGCGAGTCATCTCCGAGCCGCCGGCGCCGATGAATCTGCCGCCCGGCGGATCCTTCACAGAGATTGAACGCATCGTGCTGCGCGCGATGGCCAAGGCACCAGCCGACCGCTATCAGTCGGCCGCAGAAATGCGTGCCGCCCTGGTCACCGCCCGCGCCGCGTTCGCGTCAGCGGAGACCCGCCTGGGGCCGCCGCTCTCGACCTTCGACACTCAACTCTCCGCCTCGAACGCGCCAACCCGCGCCGCGGTGACGGTCGCGCCCAGGACGTGGTGGCTGGGGGCGATCGCCGCAAGCATCGGCGTCGTTGCGGCGGGTCTCATGTGGACCCGCTCGCCACAGACGCCAGCGGCCGGGGCCGAGACGTTGACCATCGCACCGGCTCCAATACCTGCGGCCACCCCGCCTTCTTCGCCGTCGTCTGCAATGACCGCTCCCGCCACCGCACCACCAGCCTCGGCTCCAGCCGTTGCGCCAGCAACTGCCGCAACGGTTGACAATGCTCCGAACCGATTGTCTCCCGTCCCCGCTCCCGTGGCCATGAGTGCGAAGGTGTTGTTTGACAATGCCTCGTCGGCCGCCACGACGGGCCCCGGGCTTCGCTATCGCCTCACGCGGAGAGCGAGCGACGGCACCGAGACCGACGTCGACCCCGAGACGGCAGTCTTCCATTCGGGTGATCGGGTGCGCTTCACCTTCGACTCAAACGTCGACGGATTTCTCTACGTCGTCCAGCAGGGCTCGAGTAGCCGATGGACGGTGTTGTTTCCTAGTCCGCGCATCAACAACGGTCTGAACGCCGTACGGCACACCGAGCAGTACCAGGTGCCGGCCAACGATTGGTTCCTCTTCGACGCGCAGCCCGGCCGTGAAGAACTCTTCGTCTTCTTCAGCCGCGAGCCCGTAGCGCAACTGCCTGGCTTCGACAAGCCGGTGACGAAGCCGGAGATCGTCGTCGCGTCGGTGATGGACGACCTCCAACAGCGCGTACGTTCCCGCGACC
The DNA here is from genome assembly GCA_040081555.1 of Vicinamibacterales bacterium. Classification (GTDB taxonomy): domain Bacteria; phylum Acidobacteriota; class Vicinamibacteria; order Vicinamibacterales; family CAVVIG01; genus CADEEX01. The sequence goes on along the minus strand of JBEBGG010000063.1, from coordinate 3,066 downwards.
TCGTATTCGAGAAGGACTTCGACGCTTCGCCGGAAGACCCACGACCGGTCCGGGCCACCTACGTGGTAAATCGCGCGGACCTCGCGCAAGCCGTATCGGCGCACATCGCGCTCTCCCATCAGCCCTAGGCAGACGTGCGCGCATCCATCATGCTCCGGCGTCTCGCGGCCTTGTTCATTTGCATTGCGGCCTGGAGTCCGACGAGCGCTGGCGCGCAAGCGTCGGCAGCCCAGGCCCCCCGGGACCTCGTGCTCGAGGACAGCACGCGCCCACCATCAAGCGTGCCACGAGGCTACGCCGTGGTGATTGGTATCTCGCAATACGCGCGCCTCGAGGCATCGCAGCAGCTGCAGTTTCCCGAGAGCGACGCCGAGTCGATGTACCGCGTCCTCATCAATCACGAGGGCGGCGCGTTTCCACCAGAGAACGTGCACTTCTTGAAGGGCTCGCAGGCCACGCTTGCCAACATCCGGCGCGAGCTCGAAGAGTGGCTACCCTCGGTCGCGCGGCCGGCCGATCGCGTTGTCGTGTACTTCGCGGGTCATGGCTTCGTGAAAGATGGCGCCGGGTACCTGGCGCCGGTCGATGTCGACCCCACGCATCTCGATGCCACGGCGTATCCGATGGCAGATCTCGGCCAGGTGCTGGCGACGCGGGTCAAGGCCAACTGGAAGGTGCTGCTGACGGACGCCTGCCACTCCGGCAAGGTCAACGCCGAGACCACGAACGAGGCGCTCGAGCGGCAATTCAGCGCGCTCCCCGCCAACTTTCTCACGCTCACCGCGACCACCGAACGCGAGCAGAGTTTCGAGGATCCGAATCTCTCCACGGGCTTCGGGTTTTTTACCTACTTCGTCGTGCAGGCGTTCCGCGGCTACGCCGACAACGACCCCTGCGATGGACGCATCACCGCGGACGAACTGATCGAGTACGTCCGCGCAAACGTTCGGCGCTACGCTCGGGAACGGCAGCTCTCGCAAACGCCAACGGCTCGCGGCGACTACGAACCTCAAATGTTGCTCGGCGTCGCCAACGGCTGTATGAACGCGGACACCACCGCGCCTTCGATGCTCGGCACCGCGGTGGTCGAGACGAACGTCGACGATGTGGACTTGTACATCGACGGCACACTCATCGGCCGCCTGTCGAAAGACAAGGCGTTGGTGGTGCCCAGCCTGCCGAGCGGGCTCCACGAATTCGAGGGCGTCAAGGCGGGCTATGAACCGGACCGGAAGCAGGTGATGGTGGCGCCCAGCCAGGAATCCACCGTGACGCTGCGCATCCGCTACGTGCGCCAGGTGAAGCCGCAAGCACTCGACCTCAATGCCCAGGGCGAGAAGCTCCTCTTCACGCGCCGTTCCTCTCTGAGCCTGATGAACCTCGTCCCGGTGGAGCGCAAGCAGAGCGAAGACGACCTGCGCAAGGCCCGGACGTTCTTCGAGCGTGCGCTGGTGGCGGACCCGGACTACAGCCTGGCTGCCTCTCACCTCGGCCAAGTGCACCAACTACTGTTGAACTATCGCGAAGCCGCCAAGGCGCTGCGTCGTGCGGTGGCCATCGACGCGAGCAACGTTGAGGCGCGCACAGCACTGGCCGCGGTACTCAGTGAGCAGGGTGACGCCGACGAGGCGATTCGACAGCTCACCGAGGTGCTGCGCCTGGACACATCCAACGACGAGGTCTACGCGATGCTCGCGCGCGCCTACTGGGACAAGAGCGCCTGGACTCAGGCCGTCTCGTATGCCAACAAGGCACTCGCCCTCAACGGTTCCAACGCCCAGGCTCACCTCTGGAAAGCTGATGCGTTACGACACCTCGCCGCCGTCGAAACCAACAACCGTCAACAACTGTCGCTCTATGCCAACTCGCGCGAGGACTACCGGGAGTTCCTCGAGCTCACCAACTTCTCGACCAGCATCGGTGCCAGGCTCGCCTTCAGCTTCATCGGCTTCGGTGTGGGCAGCCGGCGGCACGCAGACCGGCAGGACGCCTACGACAGCCTGCGGAGCTCAGGATTTCTAGGCTTGTGCCTTTCGGAATTCAAGGTCGGCAATCCCCTGCGCGCAAGGGACTACTGCGGGCGGGCGCTGCGTCATGCCCCAAACGACCCGATCGGTCACTTCCTTCTTGGCAACGTCCACCGCGATCTCTTCAACGCGAGCCGGTCCTGCGACGACCTGCTGGCCGCACGCGCCAGCTACACGAAGATGCTTGCGCTCAACGCTGACCTCGAGGAATCGAAAAACGCCAGAAGCTACCTGACGCAGATTGAGGCGATCGTGCCGCAACTCGGATGCGACGCTCGGAGATCGCAATGAACATGGGACGGCGTGTGAGCAGCGCCCGGCGGCACTGCTGTGAACGCTCGCCCTGGACACGTCAGGGCCTCGCCTGGGCGCTGGCACTGACGACCATGGGCGGAGTCGTGTCCGCTGCTGGCCAACGGCCGGATGCGCCAGGCACGCTGCTCATCATCTCGGAGCCCGCCGAAGCCGACGTCTACGTCGACGGCGCCCCAGCCGGCAAGACGCCGGTATCGGTGCCCACAGTCGCCGGCGACCACCGCGTCCGCCTCGTAAAGGCCGGTTTTCTCGACAACAGTCGGGTGGTCACGACCAGCTCGCGCAAGCCCCTCACGATGCGCGTTACGCTGACGGCGCGGGCACCATCGGCCCCAGCCGGGGAGCACGCCGCACTGACGATCGTGGTGGTCGAAGGGGAAGACGCCGTCAACATCATTCAGCAGCGGACCGCGGTGGCACCGGTGGTCGAAGTGCGCGACCGGAACAATCAGCCAGTCCCGGGGGCGCTCGTCCGCTTTGCCATTCGCAACGGCCGCGCCACCTTCAGCGGCGCCCGAACCCTTTCGGTCACGACCAACGCCGCAGGGCGCGCCATCGCCACCGGCCTCACGCCGACCAGCAGCGGTGCCCTGCAGATTGGCGCGACGGCCTCCTTTGGGGGCCAGACAGCCGCCGTCACCATCGCGCAGACCAACGTCCTGACCGCCGCGCAAGCCGCGGGTGTCGCCAGTGCGGGCGGCGGCGCCGGAGCAGGGGCGGGCGC
>JBEBGG010000062.1:0-19622 GCA_040081555.1 Vicinamibacterales bacterium | reverse complement strand
ACGGCGCGCGGCGCGGTGCAATTGTGAACACGCCGAAGCGCGGCGTCCTATTGGCGCGCCGTCCTATTGGCGCGATGCGCCGGCCCGCTCGCGATTGAGGGTCAAGCCCTTGACCACAGACGCCACGACGGCAACGCAGCCCGCCACCGTGTCTTCCGCGTCGAACACGGCGTGCTTGTCTTCCTGCAGGTCCTTGTTGTACCCGCTCGGTAGTCCCTTGAGAATCGTCAGCAGCGTCGTCAATTGGCCGATGGCGCGACCGCTCTTGCCGCGCACGAGCTCGAGCGGATCGGGATTCTTCTTCTGCGGCATCATGCTGCTGCCCGTGCTGAGTGCATCGGAAAACTCGAAGAAACGATGCTCGTCGCCGCAGAGAATGATCAGGTCCTCTGACAGGCGGCTCAGATGCACCATCGCCAGGGCGCAGGCGTAGAGAAATGTCGCCGCAAAATCGCGATCGGAAGAGGCGTCAATGCTGTTGGCCACAATCCGAGAGAAACCAAGATCAGCGGCCACACGGTGTATGTCCACGGCGTACGCCGTGCCGGCGATGGCGCCAGAGCCAAGCGTGAGGGCGTCGGCTTCGTCGCGTGCGAGCGTGAACCGCTCGTAGTCACGCCGAAGCGGCGCGACGTGGGCCATCAAGTAGTGCGCAACGAGCACCGGCTGCGCCGGGCGGAAGTGGGTGTAGGAGGGCATCAGCGCATCGCCAGCGCTTCGAGCCTGTTCGAGCAGGGCGCCAATCACGCGCGCGACGGCATCCTGCAGGAGCGGAATCCTTCGGCGCAGATACAGGCGCAGGTCGAGCGAGACCTGCTCATTGCGCGATCGGCCCGTGTGTAACCGTTTGCCGGCATCCCCCAGGCGCTCCACCAACAGTCGCTCGACGAAGCTGTGCACATCTTCGTCGTCACCATCGACAAAGGATGGGTTCTCGCGACCTTTGGCGAGTATCTCGTTGAGCACCACCTGAATCGCCTTCGCCTCATCTGCCGACAGCACACCCGCGCCGGCCAGCGCGCGCGCCCACGCCAGGCTGCCCGTCACATCGTCCTCGAACAGTCGCCGATCGAAGCTGAAGGACGATCCCCATTCAAATGCCGCAGCGTCAGGGGCCGCATCGAAGCGGCCAGACCAGAGAGTGCTCATCAGATTGTTGTCACCGGAATGATCGCCGGCCGACGTAGTGGAGCCGTTGGCCCCAATACGCGCCCGACGATGGAAGAAGCGCCTTTGAAGAGTTTGAGTCGCACGACGCCGGTAATGCGATCCTGCGTGGCGTCGACGAAGCCGTCGAGCGCCTGCCGCAAGGGTGAAAACCACTGCCCACTGTAAATCAGGTCCGCGTACTCGTGGCTGATCGTTCGGGCGAAGCGCTCCAGTTCGCGCGGGGCCGACAACCGACGAAGATCGCGATGGCCCGCATGCAGCAGCAGCGCCGACGGCGCTTCAGACAGTTCACGCAGCGTCGCGCCGCCGACCCGGTGGTCGACGACGTCAATGCGACCCACCCCGTGCGTCGCCGCCAGCGTGCCAAGCGGCCCAATCAGTTCTGAGAGCGGCATGTTGACGCCGTTGATCGAAACGGGCACGCCGCGCTCGTACGCAATCTCCACGTATGCCGGTTCGTCGGGACACTGCCGCGCAGGCCGGGTGAGGGTGAACACGTCCTCTGGTGGCTCGTTCCACGAATCGTCGAGCGACGGGCATTCGATGGTACGGCCCCAGAGATTCGTCTCGACTCGGCAGGGTGCCGCCGCCGGCGGCGACATACCGTACCGCGTCGCGGCAGCCGCAACGGCCTCAGGAGAAAGATCCCAGGCACGCAGCGGCGCAAGCACGTGCAGCTTCGGGCGCAACGCCTTGAGCAGAACATCGAGAGGCACCTTGCGCCCACGCCGCCCCCCACCGTGTGCGACCGTCGTGGCGTGTTCGATATCGGCAATTTCCGTGAGCGCTCGTGCGACGAGCGGACGTCCAAGCGACGCGGCCATCGGAGAGCGACCGTCATAGAGGGCATCGGCCTTGAGAGACGGGAGCACGCACTCGCGGACGAACTCGTCGCGCCAGTCGAGCACATGGGCGCGCACCGCGCCAAGCGCCAACGCACGGTCGCGCACGGCTTCGAGCTCACGTCCCTGGCCGATATCGATCGTGACGGTGACGACGTCAGCTTTGTACTGCGCACGAAGCCACGGAATCGCGACCGAGGCCTCAACGCCCCCGGAGTAGGCAAAAACGATGCGATCCATCAGAGGCCTTCGTCTGTCCTCAGGGCAGGCCGGCAAATCCACCGAGACGTTTGACGAAGACGGCCGCGCGGCGCTCGTCCCTGGCGATGGCAAGCACGGTGTCGTCGCCAGCGATCGTGCCGACCATTTCCGGCAGACGCGCGCGGTCGATCGCTTGGGCCAACGCAGAAGCCTGCCCAGCACCGGTGCGCACCACCACGAGTTGCTGCACGCGATCGACCTTTCGAACAAATTCTGACGAGGCGCGCTCGAGAGCGCTCATGACCGTGGCCGGATTCTGCGTGTCGGCGCCGGGACGCTGATACGCGCCGTCGCCGGCGCGCTTGAGCAGTCCAAGCTCCTTGATATCTCGTGAGATCGTCGCCTGCGTCGTATGAAAGCCGGCGTCGAGCAACCGACGACGGAGTTCCTCCTGACTGTGGAGTGGCTCGCCGTCGACGATGTCGAGAATCGCCCCCTGGCGTCGGGATTTCATGAAGTGACCGCCCGCAAGGATACACGATTCGTGCATGACGATCACGATTTTATGCATCGATTTTAATTGATCGAATAGCGACTCTTCCGTATAGTTACTCGTTCTGATGCATACAGTCTCAGGCACTGATCGTGACGGCTCGAGCGCAGCGGCGTCGACGACGGCGGTGACATCGTCGCACCGCGCACAATCGTCGGCGATCGTCCGCGTCGGCGTCGCTGGCGCGACTGGATTCACCGGGCAGGAACTGCTGCGGCTGCTCTCGAGGCATCCCGGCGTAAGGATCACCGCCGCCACCTCGTCGTCGCACACGTCTGCCGCGCGCAAGATGCCCGCGCTTGGGCATCTCTTCGATGGCGAGTTGACGCCGCTCGATGTCGACGCGCTCGTGCGTGACACCGATCTGGTGTTTCTCGCACTGCCGGACACGGCCGCCGCTGAACTCGCGCCTCGACTCGTCGAGAGCGGGAAGAAGGTGATTGACCTCTCAGGCGCGTTCCGTCTGCGCGACACCGCCGCGCGGGCGAAATGGTATCCGGACACACGTGCGCTGCCGGCCGGTCTCGCCTACGGTCTCACTGAACATTTTCGCACCAAGGTCGCGGATGCGCGGATGGTGGCCAATCCTGGCTGCTACCCGACCGCCTCGCTGCTGGCACTGCTGCCGCTGGCGGCTGCCGGCATCCTGCTCCCCGGGGCCGACATCATCATCGATGCGAAGTCTGGCGTCTCGGGTGCAGGCAAGACGCCGTCCGAGCGAACACATTTCTCCGAGGTGCACGGCAGCATGTCGGCGTATGGCGTCCTCGGACACCGGCACGGCGTGGAAATCGAGGAAAGCCTCGGCGTAGAGGTCACCTTCACTCCTCACCTGGTCCCGCTCGACCGCGGCATTCTGGCAACGATCTATGCACGCGTGGCTCCGGGCACGACCGAATCTCAGATTGGGGAGGTCATGGAGCAGGCGTATCGCGGCGAATTGTTCGTTCGCCTCGTCGGTGCTGCCCTTCCGCAGATCAATCACGTCGCGCACAGCAATTTTTGTGACATCGGCTGGAGAGTGAGCGCGTCCGGCCGACTGGTTCTTGTCTCGGTCATCGACAACCTGCTCAAGGGCGCCTCGGGCCAGGCTATTCAGAACATGAATGTGATGATCGGCGCAGCCGAAGCGACGGCCCTCCTGTGAGCCAGCCGATCGTCTTCAAGTTCGGCGGCGAACTCCTGGAAGATTCGTCACGTCTGAACACCGTTGTCAGCGCCTTGTCATCGATCGCCGCTTCCGGCGTGCCATTGGTCGTCGTGCACGGCGGGGGCAAAGAGATTGACGCCGCGCTGAAGGTCGCCGGCATCGACAAGCAGCAGGTTGAGGGGCTGCGCATTACCGACGACCGCACACTCGAGGTGGTCGTCAGCGTCCTCGCGGGCACGATTAATACTCGCTTCGTGGCCGCGCTCACGACGGCTGGGGTCAGAGCCGTCGGCCTGACTGGCGCGGACGGCGGCTGTGGTCTCGTGGAGCCTGCGCCGCCGCACCGCATGGTGGATGGCACATTGGTCGACTTACAACGGGTCGGCATCCCGGCAGATGCCGCAGATGTCCGTCTCGTCTCGCTATTGGCGAACTCCGGCTACGTGCCCGTGGTCGCCTGCATCGGGCTCGGTTCCGACGGACGACTGTTCAACGTGAACGCTGACACCTGTGCCGGGCATCTGGCCGCCCGTCTGGGAGCCCGTCGGCTGACGATCGCCGGCACAACGCCGGGCGTGCTAGACGAGGCCGGCGCCACAGTGCAGGTGCTCGAGCCGAGGGCCATGGACGAGCTGATCACCAGCGGCACCGCAACGGCCGGCATGATCGCCAAGCTCCGCGCGTGCGAGTACGCGCTGGCGCACGGCGTCGGCGACGTGGTGGTCGTCGACGGTCGCGACGGCGCAGCCCTCTCAGCCGCCGCCACAAGTGACCGTCCGGCCCGGGCCACGCGCCTGGTCGCTGCGATGCGCACGTGAGGCGTCCCAATTTAGGGCGCTCTTCGTAGAGTCCGGCTGTGGTCGGACCAGACAGGAACGAACGACGATGACGACGATGGTAGACAGCACCCAGGCGCGCGAGGCCCAATACGTTCTGCAGACTTACCGCCGCCAGCCGGTCACGCTGACGCGAGGTGAAGGCGCGCGCCTGTGGGACGTGGACGGCCGCGAGTATCTGGATCTGCTGTCCGGCATCGGCGTCGCCTCCCTCGGGCACGCCAACCCGGGCCTCGCCCGGGTGATCACCGACCAGGCCCAGACGCTGTTGCACACGTCGAACCTGTTCTTCCACCCGCTGCAGGGGCAGTTGGCAGAGCAGCTCACGCGGCTCTCTGGGCTGCAGCGGGCGTTCTTCTGCAACAGCGGCACTGAAGCCATGGAGGCGGCGCTCAAGTTTGCGCGCCGTTACTTCTACACGCTCGGGGAAACCCGCACGGAGATTATCGCGCTCGAGCGGTCGTTTCACGGGCGAACCATCGGTGCGCTTTCGATCACGTCGGACGAACACTATCGGGCACCGTTCGAGCCGCTGCTCTCCGGCGTCAAATGGATTCCGGCCAACGATCCGGCCGCGCTGGCAGCGGCCGTCTCCACAAACACGCTGGCCATCGTCGTCGAGCCGATTCAGGGTGAGGGCGGCGTGCGTTTGCTGACGCCGGAATTCGCGCGAGGCGTCAACGAGGCGAGCGCGCGCACGGGCGCCATCGTGATCGCCGACGAAGTGCAGAGCGGCTGTGGACGGACCGGGCACGTCTTCTACTCCGAAGTGATCGGACTGAAGCCGCATCTGATGACGCTCGGCAAGGCGCTCGGGGCGGGCGTGCCGGTCGGCGCAGTACTCCTTGGCCAGGACGTCGCATCGAAGATTTCGTACGGCGATCACGGGACCACCTACGGCGGCAACCTGCTGGCCTGCCGCGCCGCGCTCTACTTCGTCGATCAACTCGTCAACGGCGGCGTCATGGCACACGTCGCCAAGGTCGGCAAGGTGTATGAGCAGCGGCTGCGGGCCCTCGCCGCGAAGCATTCGTTCATTCGCGAGGTACGTGGCGCCGGTCTGATGTGGGGGCTCGACCTGTCGATCGACTCGTCCACTATCGTGCCGCTCGGCTTGAAGCACGGTGTCATCGTCAACCGTACGGCGGACACCGTGGTGCGGATGTTGCCGCCACTGACGATCACGGACGGTGAGATCGCCGAAGGCCTCTCGCGTCTCGACAAGGCGCTGACGGAGCTCGAAAGGAGCAAGTAGATGCCACGAACCTCGCGCATCACGATACGAACGGCTGAGGCCACCGAAGCTCCGTCTATTCATGCGCTCATCACCGCCAACCTCGCCGAGGGGCGCCTTCTGCCGCGCGCGCTCGGCGAGATCACCCTGCGCGCATCAAAGTTTGTGGTGGCCGTGCGCGGCCGCAAGGTGGTCGGCTGCGCCGAACTTGCGCGGCTCAGCCCACAAGTCGCGGAGGTGCGCTCGCTGGCTGTTGATCGAACGGCCCGGCGGCATGGCATTGGCAAGGCATTGGTCGATGAGCTTCGCAGCCGCGCACGACGCGAAGGCTATGACCAGCTGTGCGCGTTCACGCACGCGCCAGGCTATTTCATCACCATGGATTTCTCCATCGTGCCGCACCTCTGGCTCACCGAGAAGGTGTTCGCCGATTGCGTGAAGTGCCCGAAATTCCGTCACTGCGGCCAGTACGCGATGGTGCTGCCGCTCGAATCCAACGTCGACTCGATCGACCACACCATACAACCGGTCGCCGTCTACCCATGACTCTTCCGACACTGCAGACAGTCGACGTCGCCGCCGGCGGCGTCACGACACCACGCGGATTTCGCGCCGCTGGCATCCACGCCGGCATCAAGGCCAGAGCGGGCGCACTCGATCTCGCGCTGCTGGTATCTGATCGGCCCGCCGTTGCCGCCGCGGTGTTCACGACGAACAAGGCGCAGGCCGCCCCGATATTGGTGTCGCGCGAGCACCTCCACAAGACCGGCGGCATCGTGCGAGCCATCGTTGTCAACAGTGGTTGCGCCAATGCCTGCACTGGCGACGACGGACTGGCCAACGCGCGGACGATGACCTCGGACACGGCGGACCTCATCGGCTGTACGCCGGAAGAGGTGCTGGTCTCCTCAACCGGCGTCATCGGGGTGGCCCTCAAGATGGACCGCCTTCGCGCAGGGTTACCGGTGGTGTACGCGGCCCTCGGCGCGGACCACGGTGATCAGGCCGCCAGGGCGATCATGACGACGGACCCGTTTCCGAAGGAGTCTGCTGTCACCATCACCATCGGATCTCAGTCGTTTTCGATTGGCGGAATGGCCAAGGGCTCCGGGATGATCGAGCCGAACATGGCGACAATGCTCGGCTTCATCACGACGGACGCCGACGTGCCGAAGGCCTTGCTCGATCGAGCGCTTCGCGAAGTGGTCGACGATACCTTCAACGCGATCACCGTGGACGGCGAATGCTCAACCAATGATTGCGTGATGCTGATGGCCAATCGTGCCAGCGGCGTGGCGATCACCGAGGGCAACTACGAGACCTTTGCTGACGGGCTGCGGGCGGTGTGCCTGCGCCTGGCTCTCGGCATCGTGCGCGGCGGCGAAGGTGCAACCAAGCTGATCACGGTCACCGTCAACGGCGCCGCGACGGCCAAGGAAGCGCGCACCGCGGCTAAAGCCATTGCCAACTCCTTGCTCGTCAAGACCGCCGTACACGGAGGCGATCCGAACTGGGGGCGGCTGGTCGCGGTGTCCGGTCGTGCCGGTGTCGCCTTCGACCTCAGCAAGGCTCGCGTGACCATCGGCCCGATTCTGCTCTTCGCAGACGGACGACCTCATGACGACAATGCACCGGAAGCCGCCAACTACCTGAGGAACGACGATATCGCGATCGCGGTCGACCTCGGCGCCGGCAGCGCATCGTCCACAGTGTGGACGTGCGACCTGAGCGCTGAATACGTGAAGATCAACGCGGAATATCGCACCTAAGGCGCGCATGAAATCACCCACGATGCCACGGACGATCAAGGACTTCCTGTCGATCCTCGACTTTGAGGGTCCCGAACTCGACCGCTGCCTCGACCTCGCCGCGCAGATAAAAGCCGATCGGTCCCTTGGTCGCCAGGCGCCGACGGCGTCGGCGCTCGAGTCGAAACACGTCGCGCTCCTGTTCGAGAAGGCGTCACTGCGTACTCGAAGCACGTTCGAGATCGCGGTTCGGGAGCTCGGCGGCAACGTCATCGCGTTGCAGGCCGACGCCAGCCTCGGGCAGCGCGAACCGGTCGCCGATGTGGCACGCAATCTCGAGCGATGGGTGAACGCGGTCGTGATCCGCACGTTCTCACACCAGGTCCTGGCGGCATTTGCGACCTCGGCACCACGGCTGCACGTCGTCAACGCGCTCAGCGATGATGAGCACCCGTGTCAGGTGCTGGCAGACTTTCTCACACTGCGGGAGCACTGGGGCACGCTCAAGGGCCGCACGCTGGCCTATGTGGGTGACGGCAACAACGTCGCTGTCTCGCTGGCTCATGCCGCGTCAATGCTCGGTGTCCATTTGCATGTCGCCAGCCCCGAGAGCCACCAGCTACCGGCCCGGGTTGTCGTCCAGGCCACAAGCGTTGCCCGCGGTGGGGGGCGTCTGCGGCTCTTCCACGACGCCGAGGATGCAGTCGCCGGGGCCGACGCCGTGTACACGGACACCTGGACGTCGATGGGACAGGAGGCCGAGTCGGCAGCGCGGCGATCGATCTTTGCCCCCTATCAAGTCAACGACGCGCTGATGTCACTGGCAAAGCCCGGCGCTTTGTTCATGCACTGCCTGCCCGCACACCGCGGCGAAGAAGTGACCGCCGAGGTCTTCGAATCGTCGGCATCGGTGGTCTTCGACCAGGCAGAGAACCGGCTCCACTGCCAGAAGGCCTTGTTGGTGATGCTGCTGGGCACCACCACGGTCTGATGTCCGTCTGAAGACTGGACGGCCACAGGTATAATTCGCTCGCATGGTCGATCGGGCGCCCTGGCGACAGCATTATGATCGAGGCGTCTCGGCAACGCTCGAGCCCTATCCCCGGCGCACGCTCCTCGACTACCTCACGGAACTGGCCCGTGAACGGCCTGATGCCCCGGCCCTGCTGTTCAAAGGCGCTAGCATCACGTGGGCGCGTCTCGACGCGGAGAGCGATGCATTCGCGGTCGCCCTGCAGACGCTTGGGGTCGAGCGCGGCGCTCGCGTGGGCACGTTGCTCCCCAACTGCCCGCAGTTCTTCGTGGTCGAACTCGCGGTGTGGAAACTCGGCGCGATTCTGGCGCCGCTAAATCCGGTCTACACCGAGCACGAACTCGAGGGACCCATCCGCGAGCACGGCATCGACACGGTGGTGACGCTGACGCGCTTCTATGGGCGAGTCAAGAGCGTGCAGCATAAGGTGCCCACGCTGACGAGGGTCATCGCCGCCAACATCAAGGACTACTTTCCGCCGCTACTGAAACTACTGTTCACGGTGGCGCGGGAAAGCAAGGACGGCGATCGAGTCACTCTGGCTGCCGGCGACACCCGCTACGTCGAGCTGCTGGCCAGGCACCGTGGCCAGAAGCCGCCAGCGGTGGCGCTCAGCCCAGACGACCACGCGGTGTTGCTCATGAGTGGCGGGACCACCGGTACTCCGAAGGGCGTGATCGGCACGCATCACGCGTATGTATCTACCGGCCTGCAGATCTACGAGTGGGTCAAGTCGGTAGTGACGCGCGGCGACAGCGTGATTCTGCTGCCGCTGCCGCTCTTTCATGTCTATGCCAACGTCGGCGTGCAGGCGCTGGCCCTGGTGACTGGCAACCCGCTGGCCCTGGTGCCAAACCCTCGCGACCTTAAGGATCTTCTTGCGACGATCCGTCGCGTGAAGCCGACGTTCTTCACAGGCGTACCAACGCTCTATGTGGCGCTCCTCAGTCATCCAGACGTGCAATCAGGAAAGGCGGATTTCAAGTCGATTCGCAGCTGCTTCTCAGGGGCCGCGCCGCTGATGGCCGAGACGAAGCAGCGATTTGAAGCCATGACGGGCGGACGCATCGTTGAAGGCTATTCGCTGACTGAAGGAATGATGGCGCTCTGCGTCAACCCGGTCGAGGGACCGAACAAGACGGGCTCCGTCGGGATGCCGCTCCCGGACGTGCACGTCCGCATCTACGACGGTGACGCGGGCCTGCGCGAAATGCCGACTGGAGAAGTCGGCGAGATCTGCATCGCCGGTCGACAGCTGATGCAGGGCTTCTGGGGGCGAGCCGACGAAACGGCCGAGGCCCTTCGCGCACACTCGGACTCCGACGGCACGCGCATCTGGCTCCACACCGGGGACCTGGGCTACTTGGACGACGATGGCTATCTTTTCATCGTCGATCGCAAGAAGGACCTGATCAAGACCAGCGGTTACCAGGTATGGCCGCGCGAGATTGAAGAGACGCTCTCGACACATCCTGCAGTTGCGGAAGTTGGTGTGGCCGGCGTCCCTGACCCCATTAAGGGAGAGGCCGTGCGGGCCTGGGTCGTGCTGCGCCAGGGTCAGAGCGTCGACGAACAGGCGCTCCGAGCCTTCTGCCGGGAGCGACTCGCGCCCTACAAGGTGCCAGGACGCATCGAGTTCCGGACGAGTCTGCCAAAGACGATGGTGGGCAAGGTGCTGCGGCGGGCCCTGCGCGACGGCGCCTGAGCCACTTCGCACCAGGAATACGCAGTAGCGGGTGGAGGGACACTCATGACACCTACCGCTACCGCTCACGTTCGGGAAAACCTAGGACTCGTCGCCGGCGCCGAGAAGCGAACACTGCTGTGGATTGCTGGCCGACTGCCCGAGGCCATCAACTCCGACCATCTGTCTGGACTGGGGCTGGCGTCCATGGTGACAGCTGGCCTGTCGTTCGCGCTGTTTCCGTTCAACCCGCCCGCTGCCGCGCTTGGCGTGGTGGCGTCGCTGGCGGCCAATTGGTTCGGTGACAGCCTGGACGGTACGGTCGCGCGCGTCCGCCTGCAGCAACGTCCACGCTATGGCTTCTATGTCGACCATGTGATCGACGTTGCGGGCACGGCGATGCTGATGACCGGGCTCGGTCTCTCAGGGCTGATGCGTCCGCTCATGGCCGCAACGCTGCTTGGCGCCTATCTCCTGGTCTCCGCCGAAACATTCCTGGCCACTCACTCCGTCGGCACGTTTCGCATGTCCTTTCTGGGGTTCGGCCCCACCGAGCTGCGGCTGCTGCTCTGTGCCGGCGCTCTCAAAGCCGCAGACTCGCCGTGGGTGACATTGGGCGAAGGCACCCACGCTCTGCTCTTCGAGATCGGCGGCGCCATTGCCATCAGCGGTCTCCTCGTCGCCTTCGTGGTGTCGGCGGTTCGGAACACACGCGCCCTCTACAGCGCGGAACCGATGCCGTCACGCCAGAAGAAGCTGGCGACGATCGACACGACCAATCGGGCGCCGTCGACGTTGGAGGTGGCATGATGCCGCGCCCCATAGTGTTTGCGTTTGTAGGTGCTGCTGGATTTGTGGTGCAGGCAACAGTGCTGTCGCTACTGACGTCTCTTGCGCACTGGCCGGTCGCGCTCTCGACGGCACTGGCGGTGGAAGCGGCCATCCTCATCAACTTCGTGTGGCACGAGCGCTGGACGTGGGGCGATCGGCGGGCGCTGCCCGCCACTCGCCTCCGGCGGCTCCTGCGGTTTCATTGGATGAGCGGCATGGCATCAATCGCGGGTAGCGTCGGCCTGACATGGGTCGGCGTACACACGCTCGGTCTTCATCTGGTCGTGGCCAACGCACTCAGCGTCGCTGCGCTCGCGGGCTTCAACTACCGTGCGGCCGGTCGGTGGGTGTTTCCGGCTGTCGCCGTGCCCCTGGCACTATTGATCAGTGCACCCGCCGTGTCAGCGGCACAACTCAGCGACGAGACGCTGCACGCCTGGTGGCACTACGTCTCCGACGTGGAACGGTCGCTCGATGCCGCCGCCGTTGAGCCCACCCGCGAGGAACCGCAAGGGCGGACGGTGGACGTGCCATCCGGCACGATCAGCGAATGGCAGGGTTCGGTGCTGATTCCGAACCGCACGGTGGGGGAAGTCATCGACATCCTCGTGTCTTCGACGACGTTACCCCAGTCAGAGGAAGTAGTCTCGTCCCGCATCATGTCTCGGCAGGGCGATGCGCTGCACACCTACATGCGACTCGTGCGCCGTGTGCTGGTGACCGCGACGTACGATACCGAGCACGACGTCCAGTACACGAGGCACTCGGCATCACTCGCAACCAGCCGCAGTGTCGCGACTCGCATCAGCGAGGTGGACGGCGGCGACCGCGGGTTTCTGTGGCGACTGAACTCCTATTGGCGCTATCGACAGGTCGGCAGTGATGTCCGCATCGACATGCGCTCCTTGGCGCTGAGCCGAGGCACACCGTGGATGCTGAAGCCAATCGCATCGCCCATTGTGAATCGCATTGGTCGGGAGTCGGTGAAGACTGCTCTGGATGCGATCGCCACGTTCCTCAAGGCGGCCCCGGTGACTGCTTCGGCAGAGCGGCGGCAGAAATGAGTTCGTCGTTGAGGAAGGGGGCGAGCGTACAAACAAAGGGGCACCGCGCTGTGCGATGCCCCTCTGCCGATCCCTGACCTGGCTCCCCCAGCATTCACGGCGCCCTGCCGTAATCAGATCAGCGACGCCAGGGTCTATCGCAAACGCTGTGCCGCCAGACTGACGACATTTTCAACAACTTACGGCGCCAAGTGCTTGCCACCGCCAACGCGTTTGTCTGAGCGATTACACAACTGTCGAAAACCTCGGGAGCCGGTCGAGCACTTCGTGCAGCGGAGGGTGGCTCTGGTCGCGAGCGGAGAGCAGCGGAGCTTCGACGCCCCAGCCGATGGCCAGCTCGGGGTCGTCCCAGGCCACGCCGAGCTCGTCGCCCGGGTCGTAAAACTCAGTGCACTTATATTCGACCTCAGCCCATGGGCTGAGGACACTGAAGCCGTGCGCAAAACCGGCGGGGACATAGAGCTGGCGAAAGGAATCGGCGGCGAGGGTGACACCCACCCATTTTCCAAACGTCGGTGAGCCGAGGCGAACGTCGACTGCAACGTCGAATATTTCACCCTGGAGCGCGCGCACCAACTTGCCTTGCGGGCGCCGCACTTGGAGATGGAGACCTCGAATCGTACTGGCGATCGAACGCGAGTGGTTGTCCTGCACAAAGGGTCCAGGGATGCCGAGCGCGGCATGCTTCTGCGCGTGATAGCTCTCGAAGAAGAAACCGCGTTCATCGCCGTGCACGACCGGCTCAATGATCAAGACACCTGGAAGATCCGTGGTGAGCGCCCGCATGACTAACGATCGTTCTCCAGAAGGCGGCGCAGATACTGGCCGTAGGTACTCGATCCCATCCCGCGGGCCAACGCCATGAGGGCGTCGTCATCGATGTAGCCCATCCGATAGGCAATCTCTTCAAGGCACGCGACCATGAGCCCCTGACGTTCTTCGATCGCCTGAATATAGTTGCTTGCCTGCACCAGCGATTCGTGGGTTCCGGTGTCGAGCCAAGCGATACCGCGCGCCAGTTTTTCAACGTGCAGCTGTCCGTGCTCGAGATAATGACGGTTCACATCCGTGATCTCGAGTTCGCCGCGCGGCGACGGTTTGAGACTGGCCGCGATGTCAAGCACTTGGTTGTCGTAGAAGTACAGTCCCGTAACCGCATACGACGACTTCGGCCTTTGGGGTTTTTCTTCAAGGCTGAGGGCACGACCGTCGCGATCGAGCTCCACGACACCGTAACGTTCAGGATCGCGCACGAGGTAACCGAACACCGTGGCGCCCGCCTCGCGCTCGGCCGCGGTCCGCAGGTAGTCTGAGAAATGGGCACCATAGAAGATGTTGTCCCCAAGTGCCAAAGCGACACGATCGGGGCCAACAAACGTCCGGCCGATGATGAAGGCCTGCGCCAGCCCGTCCGGGCTGGGCTGCGTGCGGTACTCGATCTGCAAGCCGAGCGGGGTACCGTCGCCAAGCAGCCGCTCAAACGCCGGCTGATCCTGTGGCGTTGTGATCACGAGAATCTCTCGAATCCCTGACAGCATCAGCGTCGACAGCGGGTAGTACACCATCGGCTTGTTGTAGATCGGCAGGAGCTGCTTGCTGACCGCGCGTGTCAGCGGATAGAGCCGGGTACCGGAGCCGCCAGCAAGGATGATTCCCTTCATTTCAGTCCGAGCCGTTCACGGTCGTAGCGACCTGATTGCACACCAGCCGCCCACTCTGAATGATCGAGGTACCAGGACACGGTCGCGCGCAGGCCAGACTCGAAGTCGTACGCCGGGGTCCATCCGAGCTCGCGCCGAATCTTCGTCGCGTCGATGGCGTAGCGGCGGTCGTGTCCAGGGCGGTCGGCGACAAACGTCTTCAGCGACGAGTAGCCGCCGGTTGTTCCGGCGAGGGCAGGATTGCTCGACGCCGGACGCAGGACCTCCAGCGTCTCGCACAGGCGGTCGATGATCTGCATGTTGGTACGCTCGTTACCTCCGCCGATGTTGTACTTCTCTCCCACACGACCGCGTTCAAGCGTGAGCAGGATGCCAGCAGCGTGATCGTCCACATGCAGCCAGTCGCGCACGTTGGCGCCGTCGCCGTAGATGGGCAATGGCCGTCCCTCGAGCGCGTTCAGAATCATGAGCGGAATGAGCTTCTCTGGAAACTGATATGGACCGTAGTTATTGGAGCAGTTCGTGATCAGAACCGGCAAACCGTAGGTGTGCAGGTATGCCCGAACAAGGTGGTCAGCTGACGCCTTGCTCGCAGCGTAGGGCGAGTTGGGGGCATACGGTGTCGTCTCGGAGAACAGCCCCTCGGGACCGAGCGCGCCGTAGACTTCGTCAGTTGAGACATGAAGAAAGCGAAACGCCTCTTTCTGATTCATCGGCAACGTGCTGAAGTAGCCAAGCGCCGCCTGGAGTAGCACAAACGTGCCGACGATGTTGGTCTGGACGAAGGCGGCAGGACCGTCAATCGACCTGTCGACGTGCGTTTCTGCCGCGAGATTGAGAATCGCCCGCGGACGATGGGTCGCAAGCACGGCATCCATCGCCGAGCGATCGGCAATGTCGGCTTCAACGAACGTGACGCGCGGATCCCGGAGGGCCGCCGCCAGATTCAGGAGGCTACCGGCGTACGTGAGCTTGTCAACAATGACAAGGCGATCGGCCGTGTCGCAAAGTGCGCGGTAGACGAGATTGGAGCCGATGAACCCGGCTCCTCCAGTAATGACCAGTGCGGACATCTTCTAGGAATATCGAGAGAACGCGGTCACAGCTTCAGGATAACGGAACTGGTGAACGCTGCCTGATCGGATGCGCTCGGACTGTACCGCAGGAGCTTCGACGATGCGTGTAGACGCGCTAGACCGCGGCTCCTTCCGAATACTGCAGCGCAAGCTTCAATTCCTTGGTCAACGACTCGACGGTAGTGCCGCCGCGTTTCCACTGCCCCTCCGTCTCGAACCGAAGATCGCCGATGCGGCGTCCCCACGGGGCGAGCACACGGCCAATGGCGCGGAAGTCCGAGCGTTCCGCATGCTCCTGATCCAGACGACGGATGACGTCAGGCGCGACGCGGACGAAGGCCCGCAACGCCGAGGCCGAGCGGATGCTGTACTTGCGGCCGTTCCAGGCCCCGTTGAACACCATGGCGATCTGCTTGAAGTAATTGACGAAAAACTTCTTGGCTTCCTCGTGCGGATCGGACGAGCGACGGCCGTTGAAGACGTCGGTGGCGAACAACTTCTTCAGTTCTTGGGCCAGTGGCGCCTGCGCCACCTTTCCGCTGCCAACGCCCAGCAATTTGATTTCGTCGTAGAGCGGAGAATCTTCGCGATCATTCAGAGCACGGACCACGTCGTGTGCCGTGGCGAGTGACTCATCGCGGTACAACTGGCGCCCAGATAGGCTCACCAGATGGGATGCGTTCAGGCGCGTGTGCTTGGCATTAATGGTGACAAACATCTGCACCACGTGGTCTTCAGGCAGCCGGTCGAAAATGATCGCGGGGACGCTGAATTCCTCGCCAGCGAAGCGGTCGATATCCGCATGCAGTGCCAACAACCGATGCTGACCGTCGATCGCCCGCAGGATGCCCTCGCGTTCCGGGACCCTCAGAATGCCCACGCGGTGATCGTCAGCCGACGGCTGAAATGACAACTTCTCGTCGCAGCTGATGATGACGGCGCCTGGAATCGACGGCAGATCACGCGCCTGACGGCATTGTTCGTAGTACTGCACCAGTTCATCGATTTTCCGTCTGATGATCTGGCGCTGATAGGCCTTCTCGCTCGACGCGATGCGGCGCTCGAGCAGATCCCAATTCACCTTGGATGGGGTGGTCCCGGCTCGCGGCTTGCTGCCGCGCACACCGGACTGGCCGGAGTCGCCGTAGTTGAGAACTTCGAACCGGACGAGCTTGTCGATGTCGCTGGCAGTCAGTGACGCCTGGTAGAACTGCACGCCGAACTGCTGCATTCGGATCGCGGCAACGTTGATCATAGGTTGGGTCCCACGGCGACTCGGCGATTGGGCTCTGGTAGGCGGCCCAAAAGCCCGGATTCTACCAAAACAGCAGCCAATTCCCGTGATCTTACGCGGGCATGGCCCCAGCCGTCCTGTTGGCCACGCCGCGGGCTCGCCACCGCTCGAGCAACCGATCCCGCCAGTGAACCGTGAAGTACATCAAGACGGTGAGCGCGGCGTACGCGACAGTCGTTCCCCAAAGCGGTAGGCGACGATGGAGCACCCAGGTAGCGTATCCGTACACGATCTCTACGTGTATCCAATAGATAAATAAGGAGTTCCTTCCAAACACCTCGAGCGCGTGAACGCCGGGGACGGAGACGGTGCCAAACTCCGCTGCCAGAAACACGGCCGTGAGGGCCATGAGCAGAACGCCCACCCGGATGGCAAAGAATGTAGGCGACGAGGTCCAGAAGAATGATGAATGGTAGATGCTTGGCAAAGCGGCGGTGTAGAAGCCCAGCCACGTCAGCGCTGCCCCTGCAACCCCCAGTAGGACTAGCAGGCGTCGCTCGGCAGATTGGCTCCGGGCATGCGCCAGCAACGTGCCGACTGCCGCGCCAGCGAAGGCAAAGCCAGCCCAGGGGAACAGCGTAAACGTCGTGTGCTCGCCAAAGGGTCGCACATGCCACTGGAACCACAGCGGTAGCCTATCGACCCATGCCGCCTCGCGCACCACTGGGGTCACCATCGCCACCGCTATGGCGACCACCCCTGTGAGGGCCACTGCGCTCTTCACCCCTTGCGCCAATCCCCAGGCCAGCCCAGAGCAGGCAATCGCAATGCCCAGGACATTCAAGATGTCGACGCGAAAGACCGTCACCAGCCAACTGCCGGGGCTCACGACTAACGCCTGCAGGCGAAACACAAACGCCAGAATGAAGATTTCTGCGCCTCGGCGGACAATTCCGCTGGCTGCGGCCGCACGACTGCCAGTGCGTTCGAGCGTGCGTTCAGCGGAGAGCGCGAGCGAGAGGCCAGCGAGCCAGAGAAAGAGCGGGGCGGCAAAGCCGCCAAGCATCATGAGTTGCTGATAGACAGCGCCGTGGCGGGACGACGTATGCGTCCACGCGTCGAGCGCGTGCGCCTCCATCATGATGAGCACAGCCAGGCCGCGAAGCCAGTCGACGTATCGGCGACGCAGCCATGAACTCGCCTCAGCCGGTGGCGTCATGATGCGGGATCTTACTGGCGAATCAACCCTCGGTCGGGATCCGGCCTGCGGCGCCTGCTCACAGGCGCAACCTCAGGCCTTGGCGGACTGCGGCCCGAGCGGACGACGTGGCCTGAGCGAACTGACTGCCAGCCAGCCCAGTGGCAGCATCACCAGGAGATAGGACAGCCACTGGCCGTAGCGCCCATCGGGGCCATAGGGCTCGGTCGCCCAATGCAACGGCTCACTGTAGGGAAAGATGTTGGCTTCCGTAAGCTCGTGAAAGCCATAAATAAACAGTTGCACCACGAACACCATCAAGAACACCGCGGTGACCTGAAAGAACAGGCCGAGGTTCACCCGGTGCCCGTACCGGGACCACAGTGAAGCGATACCCGCAGCGCACAACACGCCAAGCACGGCGCCGGAAATGATGCTGGCCTGTTGCACTTGGAACAGCAGCGTGCCCATTAGCAACGCCGTCTCCATTCCCTCTCGAGTGATCATCAGAAGCGTAAAGGCGAACACTCCGATGAATGCGGCGTTGCCCCGTTGCAGCGCTGAACTCGACAGCTTCCCTTCAATCTCGCTCTTGATCCGGCGCCCATGACGCCACATGTGAACGGTGAGAGACGCAACGGACACTGCCGCCGCCAACCCGAGCACGCCCTCCCACAGTGCTTGGTTCGAGGCCTGCGCAAACAGGTAGGCGGCGCCGATGCTGATGAGCACCGCGAGGCCAATCCCCCAGTGCACCGCGGGAATCAGTTCGCGGCGCCCACTCTTTCGTAGGTACGCAAGGCTGATTGCGACGATCAGGAAGGCTTCGAGCCCTTCACGAAGGGTGATGACAAAGGCCTGCAACATGATTCTGGCTGCTCGGAAGAGTCGGAAACGAGATTGAATCTCAAAATAGGAAATGAGTCTACCCCCTGATATACGACCGGTCAAGTCGCCCATATTGAAGTCTCGCCACTGAGGCCAACGCCTCCCCTGCCAACCCTCTACGCTAAGCTGTTGAGCATGGCTCGAATGCTGCGCTACTGCTTCGCCCCTTCCATCGCCGCCGTTCTCGCCATCTGCCAGAGCACGACGTGGTTGGTCGCGCAGCAGCCAACGTTTCGCAGCAATACCCAGACGGTCTCCATCTTCGCAACGGTGACCGATGCGCAAAATCGCCTCGTTCCAAACCTTCAGCGCGAAGACTTCGAAGTCCTCGACAACGACAAACTGCAACCGGTGGTGGTCTTCGACAACGAAACGCAGCCCATCACCGTCGTCGTGATGCTCGACACCAGCGGCAGCATGACCGCCTCGATTGCCCTTCTCAAGCAGGCCGCCGAGCAGTTTCTCATCAGGCTCTTGCCCGCCGACAAGGGTGCCGTCGGCGCCTTCAACGACAAGATCGAGGTTGGCGGCAGCTTCACCAATAATCGCGACCAGTTGATCACCGAGGTCAAGGATCTCGACTATGGCAATGGCACGCGGCTCTATGACGGGTTATCGGAAGGTCTCGATTTGTTGAAGCCCATCGAAGGCCGGAAGGTGGTGCTGGTCTTTACCGACGGAGACGACACTTCGAGCCGTGTCAGTCGCGGCAGAGTCCTGGAGCGCGCCCGAGCCGAAGAGGTGATGATCTACGCGATCGGGCTCGAGTCCGAGATCTTTGACGGACGGCGGCTCGTGCGGACACGTCCGGACGGCGGCCTCAAGGGGCTCGCCGAGGAAACCGGTGGCGGATTCTTCGAACTCAAGAAGACCGCGGACCTTGGGCCGACGTTTTCGCGCGTCGCGCAGGAGCTTCACAGCCAATATGTGCTTGGCTTCGAGGCGACTCAGCTTGACGGCAAGGTGCACAAACTGACGGTGAGAATGAAGAAGCCGGGTTCAACGGCGAGGGCCCGCAAGAGTTACGTCGCTGGAACAGCCACACGATAGAGGGAATGAAGCACACTGGGACGTCAGCGACATCAACGCGACAACAACCGCCAGCACCAACCCGACCCTAACTCCGTTGTCAACGCGAACGGTATTCGGGGTCATGAGCCCCTCCGTTTCCCAGATGTGTAGGCGAATGCATTCGCGAGAGGTTTAATAGACGTATGAC
>JBEBGG010000205.1:0-5548 GCA_040081555.1 Vicinamibacterales bacterium | reverse complement strand
CTTCCGCAGAGGTAAGGAGACACCTATGACACTCACGATCACAAAGGCCCTGACGGTGGCGGTGTCGGTCGTCGCAGGTGCGGGAGCCGTGCTTGTCGCGCAAGGTGCCATGAAGCCCGGGCATGACCGCGTGCCGCCGTACCGTGAGCCTGCGCCCTATATGAGCGCCGCTGACATTCAGGCTGGGTTGAACAAGCTCGATCCGAAACTGGTGGCGTCGAGAACGGGCGGAGCGGTGCCCTTCGCGGAGGGCAAGGCGCCAGGCGTCGTGAGACGGCGCGTGACAGGTCCCCAGTATGCGATCACGCACACGCGCGATCTGGAATACATGATGGTGACCAAAGGCACCGCAACACTGGTGACCGGTGGAACGCTGATCCCGCCGACCATCGACAGCGACCCGTATCCAAGCGACGACCCGAATGCCATCGTTCGCAGCGAGGTTGGCGTCAAGGGCGGCCTTGCGCGGCGAATCGGGCCCGGAGACGTGGTGGTGAATCTGCCTGGCACGCCGCACTGGCTGAGTCAAATCGATGGCTCGATCGAGTATTTCGAGGTTCGGATTCCCAACGTCGACCCGGCCCCGGGAGTCGAACGTGCGGAAGTGAAGGCGAAGAGGCCGTAGGATGCGAGGGCTGGCAGGGCTGGCAGGGCTGGCAGGGCTGGCAGGGCTGGCAGGGCGGGCAAGGGCTGGCAGGGCCGGGAAGGCCAGGAAAGTCGGGACGGGCAGGACGGACAGGCAGAGGGCAGGCGCGGCTGGCGGGTTCCCGCGCGGATGAAGGGCATAGAGCCGATGAATGCACGTGCAAGGTCACTTCGTGTGTGGGGAGTTGGTGCGATCGTCTCGTCTGCGTTTGCGGGTGCGTTGATGATGGCAAGTGGCACGCCCGTGCGCGCGCAGGCTCAGGCGCCTGATCCGCAGGACGTCGAGGAAGGCATGACGATCTTCCGCACGAAGGCGGACTGCCAGACGTGTCACGGCTGGGCGGCCGACGGCCGCAAGATGGACACGCAGATGCCGGACGCACCAAACCTGCGCACGTCGCGCCTTGGTCGTGCGGGGATCATCTTCGCGATCAAGTGCGGGCGGCCGGGCCGAAGCATGCCCGCGTTCGACCGCATGGCGTACAAGGAAGCTGCGCGGTGCAACAACACAACTGAGGCCGACCTGAAGAAGAACAACCTCGAGATGGTCGATCCTGCCGCGACCCTTCAGCCGCGCGAGGTCGAGATGCTGGCGGACTTCCTGTTCGCGAAAGTGATCGGGAAGGGTCCGATGGATCACGCCAAGTGCGTGGAGTACTGGGGCAGTGAACAGGACGTGTGCAATTCGGAGTTCCCGAAGTAGCGCCGGCCTCCGTCGTCACGAAGAGCCCCACTACGAGAGCACCACGACCAAGACACCACCACGAAGAGCTCTACCACGGAGGGCACGGAGATCAGCACCGAGGACACGGTTTCACATAGGTTGCTTTTGTCTTCGCCAACTTCAGGCTCGAGGCTTCAGGACGCACGGCTCGAGTGCCGTGATAGACCAGGAGCCTGAGAAGTCCCCTCCTTCTCGCTGATCTCCACCTGCGTGATGCCCGCGAAGACCCCGTGCGTGTACAGAGGGTCGGCGTCGTTTGTGGATTGCGCGAGATCGAACCAGAGGTCCCAGGCCAGGTCCAATTCCTCGTCGGACAACTCGGCCAGGTTGGTATCGTCGTCACTCAACATCTGCATCGACGTTCTCCTGGGCACGAACCACGACAGGGAGCAGGCGCTCGGCACGTTCTACGAGCCGCGCGTGCACGCCCGGCAGCCGACGGTCGGCACTCGACATTGTGCCGACGTCAGCGAGATACGGCTCGGCTGCAGCCGCGTACGCCCGAACACGAGCGCGGTCGATACGCTGCAACGCGTCCTGCTCTCTGGCCAGCGCCACCACAACGCCGTCGCGATCGCCGGCGATGGCGGCTTGAATCGCGGCCCGGGCGATGACGCCATGATAGGACGAAGCCAGTGTGAGCAGGCGGTCCGGATCGGTCGTGAACTGGATTTCCTGTTCGGGAGGTAGGCGAGCCGCCAACTCGCCGATCACCGCGTAATCTTTCGCACGCTGCGTGTGCTTCATGCGGATCAGCGATTCGAGGTCGATAACCAGCAGCGACCCGGCCTCGCCCTCGTAGAGGCGGGAGAGGCTCGCCGGGTCGACGCGCGGCGGACGGCTGAAGAAGTCGCAACGAACGCGCCGCCGTTTGTCGTCGAAGAACTCGAAGTGACTGGACCATCCACCGGCAAGCCATCGAGGATCGAGCGGTGCACCCGCGCGGTAGACTGCGCCGCGCTCCGCGAGCACAGTCAGAACCTGAGCGCAGGCTTCGGCTGTCTCGCGAATGACCCAGTCGCCGTCTTTGCTCATGATCGCGACGCGGTAATACACGACGGCTTGACCGGAGGCGAGCACAGCAATCGGGCCTGCCGCGTTGAACGCTCGCGTCAGCTCGAAATAGATATTGCCGGCCACGAGCTCATTGTATCGCTCAGAGATCGCGGTCGACCCTGTCCCACCGTCGACTCTGTCCTACGCGCTCGACGCGGTCTGATGCTGTAGAATCCCGCATCCGCGTCACAGTCTGCGACGATCGGAACGAACTACAAACGATGACCCTGAGCTCGGGGACGCGCTTCGGAGCCTTTGAGATCGTCGCGCCGATCGGCGCCGGCGGCATGGGAGAGGTCTATCGTGCGCGCGACACTCGGCTGAAGCGCGACGTCGCGATCAAGGTATTGCCGGACGCCGTCGCGAGTGACGAAGAGCGCGTAGCGCGATTTCAGCGCGAGGCCGAGCTGCTCGCCACGTTGGCTCATCCTCACATCGCATCCATCTACGGCCTCGAAGTAGTTGGCGAGGACCGGGCACTTGTGATGGAGCTGGTCGATGGCGAGACGCTGGCCGACCGCATCGCACGCGGTGCGATGCCGCTCGACGAGGCGTTACCCATCGCGCGGCAGATCGTGGACGCACTCGACTACGCGCACGAACACCGCGTCCTCCACCGCGATCTCAAGCCGGCCAACATCAAGGTCACCTCTGACGGTCAGGTGAAGATCCTCGACTTCGGGCTGGCCAAGGCGCTCGAACAAGCGGGTGAGACTGGCGGGGCAGGGCAGGCAGGGCTGGCAAGCCGGGCGGGGGTTGCCGACCTGACGAATTCGCCGACGCTCACGAGTCCGGCGTACACGCAGGAGGGCATCATCCTCGGCACCGCCGCGTACATGAGCCCCGAACAGGCGCGAGGGACCGTCGTCGACGAGCGTTCGGATGTGTGGGCGTTTGGTGTCGTACTGTTCGAGATGCTCACCGGGCGGCAGGCATTTGCGGGCGAGTCGGTGTCGGACACGATGGCTGCCGTTCTTCGCGCCGAGCCGGAGTGGACACACCTACCGGCCGACACGCCGGCGTCGATGCGGCGGTTGCTGCGGCATTGTCTGGTCAAGGACCGGAAGTTGAGGCTTCGAGCGATCGGCGATGCGCGGTTCGAGTTGGAGGAGTCGCTGGAGTACGTGCGGACCGCCCCCGACGCCACGCAGCGCGCTGTGAAGAGTTCTTCGCTGCCGCGGATGATGATCGCGGCGCTCGCGGGCGCGGCTATTGCGGTTCTCGCGATCTTCGCCGGGCGCATCGTGCGGCCGTCCGCGACTGACTCAACGACGTCTGAGGAGCCGATCTACTTCAAGCTCACCGCGGCCGACTATCCCGGGCTGAATCCGACGGTCGTGTTCGAGGTGTCGCCAGACGGACGGTTTGTGGCTCTTCTTGCTCCGAGCTCGAGCGGCGGTGGTTCCGAACTGGGAGTCATCTCCCTGAACGACCGGGTGTTCAGGCAGCTAGGCAGACCTCAGAGTGGCGGAAACACTCGGCTTGCGTGGTCGCCTGATAGCCGTTCCCTCTTGCTTCGTCAAGCGGGCGGCGTTGTTTCTCGCGTTGAGCGCGACGGCCGTGTCACCCAAACGGTTCTGCCCCTCGGTGCAACGAGCACGGGGCCCCTTGCTTGGGGACCTGACGATCAGTTCATGTTCGTGGCGCCTGGTCGGAATGTGATGCTGTCTCGGCTCGGTGGCGGCGACCCACGCGTCATTCTGAAGGCGGCGGACCGGCGATACACGTCACCAGCCTTCCTTGAGGATGGGCGATCGATTCTGGTTGGCCAAGGCCCGGTTTGGGATTCCGACATCGTGCTGGCCTCACTCGACGGTTCACGAGTTCCAAGCGTGATTGGTAGAGGCTATTACCCGGCATGGGTACCACCAGGTTTCGTGGTGGCTGCTCAAGGGAGTCGGCTAGGCGCCTGGAGGTTTGACGGCAACAATCCTCTGTTAGGTGACGGCGTCACGCTCACTGACCAGCTGATGTTGAGGCCGACCAACGACGTCGGCTTTGCCGTGTCGAAGCGAACGCTGGTCTATCGGTCGCAACAGAGTTGGGCCACCCGATTGACGTGGTTCGACAGGCAAGGCCTGGAAAGCGGAACGCTGAAGTTCGACCTCGACTGTCGCAATCCGGAGCTTGCACCCAATGGTGTGACCGTAGCTGTCGAATGCTTCGATCCTGCCTTCGGCAGCCGTGACATGTGGGTCTACGACCTCGCGCGCGAGGTCGGCACCCGCTTCACAACCCACCCAGGGGACGACTCGGACCCTTTGTGGTCGCCCGATGGTCAAACCCTGATGTTCACGTCGACTCGCCAGGGCGAAAACGACATCTTCTCCAAGTCGATCGGCGGAGCAAAGCCAGAGGAGCTTCTGTTCGACCTCCCAACCGACACTGGCACCACGAATAGCTGGTCGCCCGATGGCACTCAGGTTCTGTTGTTGTCGGGCGGAAGTGGTGATGTCGTCGGGTTTGACCCCGCTCATCCGGGCACGCTTGCCACCGTCCTGAACTCTCCGGCGAACGAGATCGAAACCCAGTTCTCGCCGGACGGGCGCTTCATCTCTTATTCGTCGAATGAGTCTGGACGATACGAAGTCTATGTGGAGCCGTGGCCGAGGACCGGAGACCGATCGCAGGTATCCACCAACGGCGGCAACGACGGACGCTGGCGCCACGACGGCAACGAGATGTTCTACATCACACAGGACCGCACGCTGTGGTCCGTTCCGGTTTCCCGCACGCCGAAGTTCGTGCCTGGCAAACCCGCTCCGCTATTTCGTCCAGGCATCGCGGGACCGATCGGACCAGGTCACCGGTTTCCGTATGCCGTGTCACACGACGGCAAGCACTTCCTGATGTATGTGGACAAACCTGGAGCGCCGCCGCCGTCACTGCAGGTGATCGTCAACTGGCAGGCGCTACTGAAGAAAAAATAAGGCGGTAGGCCATAGGCGCTAGGCTCTGGGCCAGTCACACGTTTCACGCTGCACGGCCAATCGCCTACCGCCCACCGCCCATCGCCCTTGACGTTGCCCCTAAGTTGCCGCTGGACACCGGGCGTTCACTCGGCTACCTTCTCCCTCGTGAACAAGCTCATTGCTGGCGCCACTGTCGTGCTCCTGGCAGCGC
>JBEBGG010000204.1:0-5549 GCA_040081555.1 Vicinamibacterales bacterium | reverse complement strand
CCGCCGGTCGTCGCGCCGATCGTCACGACGCGGTGCAGGGCGCGGAGCGCGCTCCCTGCTGCTGAAGTCCTCTTCACGACCGCGCTGCGGCACGAGACGTTCACCCTTGTAGAGCCACACCTTGACGCCGATTTGGCCGTACGTGGTGCTCGCTTCGGCAAACCCGTAGTCGATGTCCGCACGCAGCGTCTGCAGCGGCAGCTGGCCATGCAGATACCACTCCGAGCGCGCGATTTCGGCGCCGTTCAAGCGGCCAGACACGCGCACCTTAATTCCTCGAGCGCCGAAGCGCAGCGCAGACTCGACCGCCTTGCGCATGGCCCGACGAAACGCGACGCGCTTTTCGAGCTGCATCGCGACCGACTCGGAAATCAGCTGCGCATCGAGTTCAGGCTTCTGAATTTCCTGGATATTAATGAAGACCTCGCGGTTGGTCCGCTTCTGGAGCTCCTGCTTCAGCTTGTCAACCTCAGTCCCCTTGCGCCCGATAATGATGCCTGGGCGCGAGGTGTAGATGTCGATCTTCAGCTTGTTGGCCGCGCGCTCCGTCTCAATCTTCGAAACGCCAGCATGCTGGAAGCGCTTCTTCAGCGAGTCGCGAAGATCCAGATCCTCGTGCAGCAGCTTCGCGTAGTCGCGATCCGAATACCAGCGCGAACGCCACGTCTTGTTGAACCCGAGCCGGAATCCGGTAGGGTGAACCTTCTGGCCCACGGTTACTCCTTCGCCTTCTTCGGCGACTTGGCCGACTTGCCCTGCGGACGCTTGGCGCGCTTCGGCGCCTCGCTGGTCGTCCCCACGGGCACCACTTTTTCAGGATGCTCGGCAACCTGCACGGTCAGATGTGCGGTCCGCTTGATCACGCGAAATGCCCGCCCCATTGGTGCCGGACGCACGCGCTTCTGTGACGGCCCCTGATTGGCAAAGCAGGCCGACACGAACAGCCGGTCGACGTCGCCGCCGAAACCGTCCTTCTGCTGCGCGTTGGCAATCGCCGAGCGCAGCAGCTTTTCAATGTCCGCCGCGATCGTCTTACGCGTGTAACGCAGCGTGGCCAAGGCGCCATTGACGTCCTTGCCGCGAATCAGCGCCATCACCAGGCCGGCTTTCTGAGCCGACGTTCGGAGGTAGCGCCCTGTTGCCTTCGCTTCAATCCCCGCCATGACTAGGCCTTCCCGCCGCCGGCCGGAGCCGAGGTCGCGGTCTTCTCGGACACCTTAGTCGTGTGCCCCTTGAAGAGTCGCGTCGGCGCGAACTCACCAAGTTTGTGCCCGACCATGTTCTCGGTGATGTAGACCGGAATAAATTTCCTGCCGTTGTGCACCGCGAGCGTGTGCCCGACAAACTCGGGAATCACGGTCGAACGGCGCGACCACGTCTTGATCACTTTCTTCTCGGACGTGCGATTCATCCCCTCGACTTTTTCAAGCAACGAGGTATCGATGAACGGTCCCTTCTTCAGTGAACGGCCCATTACTTCTTTCTCCGCTGCACAATGAACTTGTCGGTGGTCTTGTGATTACGCGTCTTGTAGCCCTTGGTCGGCATACCCCACGGCGTCACCGGATGACGTCCGCCAGAGGTCTTGCCTTCACCGCCGCCCAGCGGATGGTCAACCGGGTTCATCGCCACGCCGCGGACGTGCGGCCGTTGACCGAGCCAACGGCTTCTGCCCGCCTTGCCAATCGAGACGTTCTCGTGGTCGATATTGCCAACCTGGCCAATCGTCGCGTAGCACTCAATGAAGATCTTTCGAATTTCGCTCGACGGCATCTTGACCGAAGCGTAATCGCCGTCCTTGGCCACCAGCTGCACGCTCGAACCAGCGCTACGCGCGATCTGGCCACCCTTGCCTGGCCGCAGCTCCACGTTGTGAATCTGCGTGCCGAGCGGGATATTCTTCAACGGCAGCGCGTTGCCCGGCAGAATATCGACACTCGGCCCCGAGACAATCGCATCTCCGACCTTAAGTCCGAGCGTATGGAGGATGTAGCGCTTCTCACCATCCGCATACGTCACCAGCGCAATACGCGCCGATCGGTTGGGGTCGTACTCGACAGTCGACACCTTCGCAGGAATGTTGTGCTTGTCCCGCTTGAAGTCGACGATGCGGTACATCCGCTTGTGACCGCCACCGCGCCACCATGAGGTCAGGTGTCCAGCGTTGTTGCGACCGCCCGTGCTCTTGAGTGGCTCGACCAGCGGTTTGTACGGCTCTTGAGTCGTGATCTCGTCGAACGTCTGAACGGTCTGAAAGCGCTGACCTGGCGACGTCGGGTTGTACTTACGAATAGGCATGACTTGTTATGCCCCTTCCAGGAACTCGGGCATCTTCTGGCCCTCACGCAGCGTTACGTAAGCCTTCTTCCAGTCCGAGCGCTGGCCGGCGAAGCGCCCCTGGCGCTTGAACTTGCCGTGCGAGATGCTCGTGCGAATACCGGCCACCTTGGCGCCGAGCAACTGCTCAATCGCGCGCTTGATCTGAATCTTGTTGGCGCCGGTCGCCACCTCAAACACGATCGTCCGGCCGTCCTCTCGCTGGATCGATGTCTTCTCAGTGATAAGAGGACGACGGATGATTTCTGTCAGTTTCATGCCAGCGCCTCCTGCAACTTCTCGATCGCGCTCTTGGTCGCGATGACGCGGGTCGCACGCTCGACGTCTCGAGCCGTCAAGCGGCCACTCGCCACAATCACCACACCTGGAATGTTCCGCAACGACTGCGAAAGATTCGCATCCGGGTGGATGTCGATGAGCAACGCCTTGCCGTCGATGCCGAGCGTCTTCAGCATGGCGGCGGCGGCCTTGGTCTTGACCTCAGTGGCCACGAGCGCGTCGACGATCACGAGAAAGCCGTCTTGGACCTTCTGGGACAGCGCCGCACGCAGCGCCCCGAGTTCGGCCTTCTTTGGCATCGTGAATTCGTAACTGCGCGGTTGGGGGCCAAACACAGTGCCGCCCTTACGCCACAGCGGGTTACGAATTTCACCGACACGGGCACGGCCAGTCCCCTTCTGCTTCCAAGGCTTCTTGCCGCTGCCGCTGACATTCGCACGGTTCTTGGTCTTGTGCGTGCCCTGATGCTCCGCAGCGTTCGCGCGCACGACGGACTGCCAGATGAGCGCCTTGTTCACGCGACCACCAAACACATCGTCGGCCACGTCGATGGCGCCGACCTTCTGATTACTGCTGTTGACGATGTCAAGTTGCATGACTACTTCTTCGCCTTCTTCGGCTTCTCGACCTGAGCGACCTTGACCTTCTTGGCCTTGATCGCCTTGCGGATGATCACGTAACCAGTCGGGGCGCCCGGAATCCCGCCCTCAACAATCACCAGATGGTTGTCGATATCAACGCGCAGCACCTTCAGGTTGTGCACCGTGGTACGGGCGTTACCCATACGGCCGCCAGCGCGCATGCCCTTGACGACACGCGAGGGAAACGACGAAGCGCCGATCGAGCCTGGGGCACGGTGAAACATCGACCCGTGGGTGGCCGCGCCACCCGCAAAGTGGTGACGCTTTACAACGCCCTGAAAGCCTTTGCCGCGTCCTGTGCCGATGACGTCGACCCGCTCGCCACTGGCAAAGATGGACGCCAGCACCTGGTCGCCAACCTTGGGCACGTCGGCCCCGGCGGCGACCTTCACTTCACGACGCACGCGCGTCGCCGGCACGCCGGCCTTCTTGAAGTGACCAACGGTCGGCTTGTTTTCCTTGCTCGGCCTTTCCTCGACCAGGCCAAGCTGGATCGCCTGATATCCGTCCGCCTGCGTGGTCTTTGCCTGGACCACCACGCACGGGCCGGTCTTGATGACCGTCGCCGGATGCACAGTGCCATCCGCGTCGAAGATCTGCGTCATGCCGACTTTGCGGCCAATGATTCCGTTGACCATGGCTCTACTTGTGTTCCTTCCCGAACGCCTTGATCTCGACGTCGACGCCGGCCGGCAAATCGAGCTTCATCAGCGCGTCAACCGTCTGGGGCGTCGGCTCGAAGATATCGATCAAGCGCTTGTGCGTACGGATCTCGAACTGCTCGCGCGACTTCTTGTCGACGTGCGGCGAACGCAGCACGGTCCACTTGTTCTTCACCGTGGGCAGCGGGATCGGTCCGGCGAGGCGGGCGCCGGTGCGCTTGGCCGTCTCGACGATCTCGGTGGTCGACTGATCGAGCACCCGGTAGTCATACGCCTTGAGGCGAATCCGAATTTTGTCGCTGAAGGATGCTGTAGCCATTCTTTTTCCTGTTACTTGCCCTGGTACTTCGCGACGACTTCTTCCATGACGTTGTTCGGCGCCTGCTCGTAGCGATCGAAATGCATCGAGTAAGAAGCGCGACCCTGCGTCCTGGAGCGAAGATCGGTGGCGTAGCCGAACATTTCCGACAACGGCACACGCGCCTGAATGATCTGCGTGCCGCCGCGATCTTCCTGCGCCTGAATCTGCCCACGCCGGCTCGAGAGGTTACCCATGACATCGCCCATGTGTTCCTTGGGCACTGTCACTTCAACGCGCATCACCGGTTCGAGCAGCACCGGCTTAGCCTTCTTCGCCGCATCCTGGAAGGCCATGGACCCGGCAATCTTGAACGCCATTTCCGACGAGTCGACGTCGTGGTACGAACCGTCGTAGAGCTCGATCCGCACGTCGTCGATCGGGTAGCCGGCCAGAATGCCGCGGGTGAGGGCTTCCTTGATCCCTTCATCGATCGGCTTGATGAATTCCTTCGGAATTGATCCGCCCGTCGTTTCGTTCTCGAAGATGTAGCCAGAACCGGGCTCGCCTGGGAACAGGCGAATCTTGCAATGGCCGTACTGCCCGCGGCCACCGGTCTGCTTCGAGTACTTCATCTCCCCTTCCGATGCACGGGTCAGCGTTTCCTTGTACGCGACCTGCGGCTTGCCGACCGTCGCTTCGACTCCGAACTCCCGCTTGAGACGGTCGACAATGATCTCGAGATGCAGCTCGCCCATGCCGGCGATGATGACCTGACCGGTCTGCACATCGGTCTGCACGTGGAAGGTTGGGTCTTCAGCCCTGAGCTTCTGAAGGCCAACGCCGAGCTTCTCCTGGTCGGACTTGGTCTTGGGCTCGATGGCAAGCGAGATGACTGGCTTGGGGAAGTCCATCGCTTCGAGCACGATGGGGAACTTCTCGTCGCAAAGCGTGTCACCGGTGCCGACGCTCTTCAGGCCGACCGCCGCGGCAATGTCGCCGGCATACACTTCCTTGATTTCCTCACGCTTGTTCGCGTGCATCTTCAGGATGCGGCCGATGCGTTCGCTGCGCTGCTTGGTCGAGTTATAGATGCTGCCGCCGGCGTGGAGCACGCCAGAATAGACGCGGAAAAACGCCAGCTGACCAACAAACGGGTCGGTCATGATCTTGAAAGCGAGGGCTGAGAACGGCTGGTCGTCAGCGGCCAGTCGGTCAATGGTCGTGCCCGCTTCCTTCGCCTCGGGGTCGATTCCGGAAATCGACGGCACATCGACCGGAGAGGGAAGAAAGTCCACGACCGCGTCGAGCATCGGCTGGACGCCCTTGTTT
>JBEBGG010000003.1:0-69030 GCA_040081555.1 Vicinamibacterales bacterium | reverse complement strand
AACCTCCAGACTCCGCCTCGAGCTCGCGCCTGCCACCGCTTCAGCCGCGGCGGCTCATCATCGCGCCGGTCGCCGTCGGCTGCAAGCGGAAGTTAGCCAGCAGTCCCCATTTAGTAAGTTCAAGCCTGACGGAGTCATTGGCGTACCGCGGTGCCCGGTGCCGGCGGATCGCCAGACTCGTGCTCTTCAGTGCTTTCCTTCTGTCTCTCCTCAAGCACGTAGCGCTTGCTCGGTTCAAACATGGATTGGACTTCGAGAACGGCGGAGCTGAGAGCGCCGCTGCTCCCGCGCTTCTTCCGATAGTAAATCCAGCCTCGGGCTTCCATCCGAAGCGCCAAGCGGTGGAGCGAATAGACGCCCGCCGCCACGAGTACCGCCCAAGTAAGGCTCGTCACTGTGGGCCGCCTCGGTCCTTCGCGACTCCTGCCGGTTCCACGACGTGCCCAACCGGGGCGTTGTATCGTCGAATGGCTGGTATCACCCTTCTTGGATCCTTGCGATGGAACAAAGCCGCTCATTGGCATCCTCGGCACTCTGCCTTCTCCGCAGCATGATCGCCAGCATCAGCATGAAAAGGGGCGCGGTGATTGCCCATGGAAAGCCGAGAAACAGCAGCCTCGTTGAAAACGTCGGATAGAAATAGACGATGCTGATGAGCGGGGTGACGAGCGCATTGGCGATGAGCGAACGCCTGACCCAGCGCTCAAAGCCGACGTTACTGATCGCGGGAACGGCAAGCAGACATGCCAAGCCCATCGCGATATAGCCGACTGCGTCATAGTCCCAGAACAAGGAATGTGGGTATTGCTCCAGAACCCGAATGGCGTCAGATACCCCGCTCAGCTTGGCGGGGATGACTGTTGCGAGTTGGACGACATAATTCGCGCTGACAAAGACCGCATAGATGATGGTGAAGATCAGCGATGCATGGGTCCAGAACTGCTTGCCCGGTGGTGTCAGATGATGAAGGGCCAGCATCTCCAGAATGAATGGTACGACGATGCACAGCGATGTTCCGTAGATCAGAATCTCGTCAGCGGGAAACCGAAGCATGCCGGCAACCTGCAGGATCTGCACGAGACCGTACGCCACGGTCGATGTGAACGCGGCCAGGCCAGACCAGTACCCGACGTCGCTAATGCTCCTGGCCAAACGGTTCTCCCTTACAGAGGCGTTCACTGGCCGCCTAACGCGCCGCATCAGCCGCGGCGGCTCATCATCGCGCCGACCGTCGTCGGCTACAAGCGGAAGTTAGCCAGCTCATTTGACGGGGAGTCAGACATTGCCCACGGTGTGTGTGCAGGGTCGACAGACGTTGTGACAATCGTGGCTACTCCCCGCCACGACCCGCGCAGCCAAGAGTGAGCCGGCACCGCGCCAGCCAGCCCCGGCCATCAAGCCGGTGACCGGCCTCTGGCGTCTAATGGCAGGGCGCCAGGCGCGCCCCGAAAAGGGGAATGTCTCATGACCAAAGGATCTGCCG
The DNA here is from genome assembly GCA_040081555.1 of Vicinamibacterales bacterium. GTDB lineage: Bacteria > Acidobacteriota > Vicinamibacteria > Vicinamibacterales > CAVVIG01 > CADEEX01. The sequence goes on along the minus strand of JBEBGG010000003.1, from coordinate 67,547 downwards.
TTGCATCACTTGTATGTGCGTTGTTGGCCATCCCTGGGGTGGCGAGCGCTCAGGGGAGCACAGGCTCCGCACTGCTCTCTGGCGTCGAAGTGACGCCGTACGTCGCGCTGGGTTCCTCTACATCGTGGGGTGCTGGCGGGGCAGTGCGGTGGCCCGTCGTCGGGGATCTCAGCCTTGAACTTGACACCAGCTATCGACACGCTGAGATCGGGGCACTGAATGCCAGTGTGAACCTGCTGTACGACGTCGTCACGGTTGGCCGAGTGACACCCTACGTTGCCGCAGGCGTCGGCCTCGACCAATATGGCACCCCTGAGGTCACAGGTGCGGGTGTGCTGTCGCGGGCGCGAACCGGCGTCGCGGTGAACGCGGGCGGCGGTGTGCGCGTGCGCGCGGATGAGAACTGGGGAGTCAGGGCCGATGCCCGATGGGTCAATGGCTTGGGAAGTCGATCGGGCGAACGATGGCGGGTGTACAACGGCGTCACGTTCAAGCCTAGGGGGCGGTGATTAGCCTTCCACAGAGAGCCCCGGTGGGCTGTACCAGACGCCGTCGGAATCGCGTGTGATTGCTCGCAGAGGCTGCGCGGCCGCCTTAGCGAGTGGGCGGCCGCGAAGGGTTAGCCGTCGGAGCCAAGCGATGAGAAGCCGGGATTGAACGCGACTTCCCAGAGGTGACCGTCTGGGTCTTGGAAATAGCCCGCATAGCCGCCATAGAACGTGGCCTGAGCCGGCTTGATGATTCTCGCTCCGGCGCGCTGAGCTTGCCGCATGCAGGTGTCGACCTCCTCTTGCGAGGACAGGTTGTGGCCGATGGAAAGCTCCAGCGCACTGGGTGGCTGCATTGGCAAGCCAGCGTCCGCTGCAAGGCTCTTGCGCGGCCAAAGCGCGAGTTTCAGCCCAGACTGAAGGTTGAAGAACGCGACCGCGCCGTTCTCGAACTCAGAACCAACGATGCCTTTTGTGCTGAAGCCCAGACCGTCGCGATAGAAGGCCACTGAACGTTCGAGATTGTCGACACCGAGTGTGAGTAGCGTGATGTGCGGGTTCATATCAGCGTGCCGTGAGAACCAAGAGTGCGGCTCGACGCCTAACGCGCCGCATGCAGCCGCGGCGGCCCATCATCGCGCCGGCCGTCGTCGGCTGCAAGCGGAGGTTCGCCTGGACACCTCTACTGAGGAGGCGGCTCAGACAGGCTCTCGTTCAACGCCGCCGCCAGCCGCAGCCCACCCTGCACCAGGCGTTTATCGATCACCGAGATGTGCGCGCGGAAATACGCTTCATCAACGACTCCCTGTCGAGGCAGTAGCGCTCGTTTCGCGAGCGCATGCGACTCCATGGCCCACGCCGCCGGCGAGCCGGCACCCCATGCACGGCGACGACCGCGCGTGATCTGAGCGGATAGCTGCGCGAGATACTGCCGGTCGCTGAGTTGACGGTGGGCGATGAGCGTCGTATCCCAGATGCCGTGAAGATTACATAAAGAAGGGGTCCCGTCAGAGCGGCTACACGTGGCCGACCCGAACGCCACGACGGGAATGTCATTGCCGCCCCTGGCGACATCAAGCGCGTGAAACGGCTGGTGCAGATCGCCGATGAAGTGGACGAGGAACTTGAGTGCCGTCGCCCGGTCGGCACGGTCAAGTGATCGATTCGCGAGGCGCGCTTGATGGTAAGGGATCTGGTCCACCACGCAGTCACGCCACCGATCATCGCCGGCGGGCCCGGGTGGTCGCGGGCAGTGCCGCTCACGGTCATAACTCGTGGCGTTGGAGGGAAGGTTGACGTAGTGCCACGGGCCCGTCTGGCTGTTTGCGCGGGCGAACTGGTCAGCCCACACAGCGACTTCGGCGAGACTCGAATCGGGCAGTAGCCACGCGACGTTCAGCTTCGCGGACGGACTGAGCTGATCTGCCGCGATCAGTGCCACGAGTCGATGCCCCTGGACGCCCCATGCCTCTGGCCGTGCGACGCCGGAACCCAACAGCATCACCAGTACGGCACCAGTCACGGCAGTTCGCATCCGATTGCCCCTCATGATTGCTCCCGAAGACCAGACAATCCAGGACCCTGTAGCACCCACTGGCTGGCCAATGTTGGCGCTCACCAGCCGCCGCCAACGAGCGCCGCGCCGTCTGGTGCAGCGCACGTTGGGCACCGTGTCCTCACGCAAGGTTAGGTGGCAACATCGCGCGGACGCGCTCGCACCCCGGGCGGCTGCGGCATATCATCCGCATGCCAGTCCGTGTCTGGTGCGTTCGGCCGGGCTTGATTCGGCGTGAGATTGCTCGGCGTGATCGTCGCAAAGATGAAGTTCTCCGACGGCACCGGCGCGCCGTGCAGCCGGCGCAGCATCGCCAGTTGACCAACGTGGGTCATGGCGTCGGCGAGTGGCCCGTGCAGGAACTGCGCATCGCTGATCCGGGCCGTTAACGTGGCGTCCGAGAAATCCTCGCGCAACGCCTCAAGCTGCTCGTGAAAGCGCGCGACTTCCGCTTCGAACGTCTCTAGGGCCGGCGGCACGAAGGCCCCGCCGTGCAGCATGGTCCGCGCGTAGCCCATCAATCCGGTCAGATGCCACACGAGTTCAAACGGCGTCCGTGTGGTCGGGCCGGCGCGAAACTGCGCAAAATCGGCCGGGGCATCCCGGAGCGCCTTCTGCGTGCGATAGGCGAGCGCGGCGAGGAAGTGCTGCAGGAGTTGGCGGGACTCGGTCATGATCAATCACAAATGGATGGGTTGCCACCGAACGTTGCGCTTCAGTCGCGCCGGCTTATCATCGCGCCGGCCGCGTCGGGTGCAAGCGGTTGTTAGACCGTTCGTCCATCAGTTGAGACGACGAGTAGTGATTCGTCGGGATCTGCCACGAACGCGGCCAGAGCGACTTGCGCGTTTCGAAGCCGTTCCGCGATCTCCATCGTGCCGGCATTTCCGAGGTTGAGCCACACCACCTTCGGTGGGAATCCCTCGACAAAGCTTCGCTCCCGGAAGTCTGTGTCCTTCGAGGCGATGACAAACGCTTCGGCTTTCGCGTGTTCCCAGATCTTCGCATCCGAACCTGCGCCGAGGCCGATGTCGCGGACGTGCAGACTGCCGTGGTAGTGCGTGCGAAGATGTGCGACGAGTGTGGGGCTGAGGTTCGCGTCGAAGAGCAGCTTCACGCCACCGAACTCACGCGACGTTCACGCGCGGCGGCGAAGGCAAGGCTGGCGCGAATATCCTCGGGAGCCAGATCCGGGAAGTCGCCCAGCAGCTGCGCTTCGGTCATACCACCAGCGAGATATTCCAGCACGTCGTAGACGGTGATGCGCGTGCCTTTGATGCACGGCTTACCACTACGGATGCCGGGATTCACGGTGATTCGTTGTTCCCACCCCATGGGGCCGATCTTACTCCCTTCGCTCGGCGCCGTTCCGATGTCGTTTCCAATCGGTCTAACGCCAGCGCTCACCAGCGGCCGGTCCCGACCTTGGTGGCCGTCTGGTGCAGCGCATGTTGGGCTGAGGTCTCGCGGTAGAATGGCCTCATGTCGCCACGGTCGCAAGAACTTCTGCGAGAAGCACTGGCCCTGCCGGTCCATGAGCGTGCCGATGTGGCCGCGCAGTTGCTGGCCAGCCTCGACGACGCAGCCGCGGATGATCCAGGCGAAGTCGAAGCGGCCTGGGCCGCGGAAATCGGGCGTAGGGCAAGGCGAGTCCTGGCAGGGGAGTCTGCTGGCGTCCCATGGCAGGAGGTTCGTCGTCGCGCCGAAGAGGAATTGCGGCGGCGGTGAACCCGCGCGTTCGATTTGAAGACGAAGCGTACGCCGAGTACCGTTTCGCCGGCCGGTACTACGAGGACTGCCGGGAGCACCTCGGCATTGAGTTCTTCGACGCCGTGCGGTGACCCGCTTCCCTTATCACGTCATCTATCTCGAAGTAGGCCCGGAGCTTCGCATCCTCGCCATTGCCCACGACCGCCGGAAACCAGGCCATTGGCAGGCTCGTCTCAAGCACTCCCGATAGCCATCAGATCAGTCCGTTCGTCGTGTTTGTCAGCCCAACGATAGCGCTCACCGGCGGCCACCAATGAGCGCCGCGGCCGTCTGGCGCAGCGCATGTTAGGCACCGTGCGAGTGACGATGCGGGCTAGTCCCGAATCATGTCCAAGTCTCGCGTTACATGCCACACGCCCGTGGCATCGCGCTCGACCGGCCGCACAACCATTTTCCCAGGCTCGAAACCATCGTCATCATCGACGCCCCGTTTTCGGCGCGCGGCGATCACCGGGTCATCTTCAAATCGCAGATCGACCAGACGTGGCTTGTACCCTGGCGCATTCACCACGTAGTGCACATGCGCAGGGTTGTCGCTGCCGCCGTAGTAACCCGGACGGATCGTCTCGTACCGATAGCGTCCACCCTCATCGCTTCGCATCGCACCGTATAGCCGCGGGTCTACTCCTTGGTTCATGCCCCGTGGTTCGTAGAGCCCCTTCTGGTCGGCGTGAAACGCATAGATCGATACGCCGGGAACAGGTTTAGTGCCGTCAAGGACGCACCCGGTGACAACCAAGCGTTCGCCAGGTTCATCCGGACCGGCAATGACAACGGCTGATGGCGCAGTTGGGAGCGCGGTGTACTTCTCCGACAGATAGACCGCTGGAATCAGGAGCTTGGGAGTCTGCGCCGACAGCGTCTTGCCGAGCGCCGCAACGGCCGAGAACCGCATACCGATGTGAAGGAGTGTTCGTCGTTCCATGGCCGCGACCCTGCCAGTGTGACGGTCCCGTGCCAAAGGTGAACTGGTTCGTGCGACAGAACTCAGATTCCCTCGGCCCCGGGAGGTGTATTCGACTAAGTGCCTAACGGCACGGCTCACTCGCGGCCGCCAAGAAATGAAGGCTGCGGTCAAGGGCAGCCGATGTTAGACCCCGACGAACCACTAACTGCCTGATGTGCGACCTACCTCGTCTCCCCGATGAGCGCAAGTATGCCGTCAGCAAATGTACCGCGCCAGTTAATGTAGTCGTGACCACCCATGAACTCTTGATAGTGCACCTCGTAGCCCTTCGCAAGCAGGACGTCGCGCATGTGGCGGTTAGGCTCGAGTGCGCCGAGACCACCGCCCATGAAATCAGCCTCAAAGGCACCCACGTCGAGATAGAAACGAATCGGCAGACGAGGCTCCTGGATGAAGAGCTTCGCCAACCATCCGCCCTCAGTGACAGCCCTATCCTCGATCTCCTCGACGACGTGACGATCGTCGTTCTCGCGCGTAAGGAGCGGCGAACGCTCAGCCAACTCACGATTGCGTTCAGGTGAAGCGAAGAATCCGCCGGATTGAGACAGGACATTGCCAAATACCCTGGGGTGCCGTAGCGCGGCATATGTGGCGCCGGCACCACCCGCGCTTGCACCGCCGACGACCACTCGTCTTGCGTCCTTCGTGACGCGATAGCGAGCCCTGATCCACGGAACCAGCTCGTTCGCGAGGAAATCCGCATATGTCGTGTTCCAGAACATCTCGTCGTTTCTGGTTTCTACTGGTGTCTCTACGAAGACCACCACGGTCGATGACAGCCGCTTCGCGGCGATCAGATTGTCCAGAGTGGTAGGCGCGGCGAGTCTGTTCGCGTACATCGTGCCGTCGAACAGGATGACGAGGTTCGATACTGATCTGCTCTGTTCATAGCCTGGAGGCAGATATACCCACAGCTTTCGATCCTTCTTGAGCAGGCGACTGGTGATTGTCTGAGGGTCAGAGACTATTCCGGCCTGGACTGGCTTCTGGAGCCACGGCTGCGGGGGAGCGTCCGGCAACTCCGCAATGCTTCCTATGTTGAAGAAGCGATGTGGGTTGAGCTCGTCAAGCTTCAGCGTGCCGCCCATTAATGCTCCGTGGAACGGATTATCAAGCGGGTCGTTGATTGACAGGCGATAGATGAACCGTGCCTGGCTTGGCAGCCTGACCGTCAGAAACCAGACATCTGTTTGTCCGAGCCTGGACATCATGTGATCGGCCGGCCTGACGCCACCGAAGTCCGAGAGGAACACCACGACGTTACGAGTGTCAGGTCCTCCGCGATAGAGAAACGTCACCAGGGCGTGCTTTGTGGCTCCAGGCAGTCGCTCGATGAGTGGCGTGCCGCTGGACTTGATATCCGCCCAGAAGGGCGTCGTGTCCGTCTTGCCGGATTCGAGATCTCGACGAAGCTGCTCGATTCTTGGGCTGCGATCGAACCGTCGCCACGGAGACGGCGTTAGCTGTTGAGCGGCGGCGGAGCTTCCCGTGTGCGGGCCGATTGCGAGCACTGCAGCCGTCACGGATGCCACGAGGAATATTCGGATCATGGTCGGAACCTGTGCTCCAAGAGCGTGTGCGGTCGGCCAATGCGCCGGATCATCTCCCACTGAGGGTCTAACGATTCAGATGAGCCGCGCGGCTCGGATCGCGGTGATTGTTCCACGCGGGCCGCGTCGGCTCCAGACGAAGTTAGGCGGTAACTGCAGATGAGGAGCCAGCAATAGGTCAGTCCGTGCACGGAAATGACGTGCGCACTTCGAAAAGGATCCCTTGGTCCCCTCAGTGCGCGCGCACGGCCTGAACAATCTCCGCAACCGCGGCAGTAACGACTTCTGGCTTTGCCGTTTGAATAAAGTGGCCCACATCCGGTACCGACCTATGTACGCCCATTCTCGACAAAGCGGCGAGCTCCTCGTGTCCCTTGAACATTTCCGCCATTGCCCTTGGCGTCTCGGCGAGCAGCGTCGCCCGTCGCTCGGGCGGGTCCGGCGGCGGGGTATCTGGGATCGTTGACGACAGCACGATCAGCGGCATCGAGCCATAGTCTCGGTCTGGATTCAGCGCGAGCCGGCTGTGCAGCTCTGAATTCTCGACGAGCGACGCTCGTGTTTCAAACCGTGCAGGATCCGCGGACCATTGAATCAGCGCGTCAGAGAGCGGCTTCGAATAGTTCGGTGACACTCCAATCCGGCGGCAGCGGTCTGCCTCGGCCGAATCAGCCTCAAAGCGAACGACCCGAGCGCACTGCCTCAACTCGGCGGCCTGCCGCGGCCAAATCTCGTGATTTACCTTCAGAATCGCTGGTGCGGAACGCCCGATACGCGCCCAGTGGTCCGGAATGCCCGGATCTACAAGCACCATGCCGGCAACCGAGCTCCGATGTCGGTCGGCGAAGATCAGTGACTCGTGACCACCGAGCGAATGGCCAACCATGACATATGGTCCCTCGACTCCGCCGCGACTGAGGGCTGCCTCCAAGTCCATGGTCGTGTTGACCACGTTCTGTGGCATCGGTGACGCACTGCTGAAACCGAAACCCGGACGGTCCCAGGCGCACGCGCGCGTCAGTGTGGCGAGTTCGCCCTGCACCCTAGCCCAGGTGACGCTCCAGCTGCCGGCCCCCGCGGAGAGAATGACGGTCGGACTTCCGGCACCCATGCAGACAAGGTGGAGACTTCGGCCATCCTCGAGCCTGACGCTCGCTTCCTGACTGAGGTAGACATCGAAGGCGGCGTTGGGTGCCGGTGGCGCCTGCGCAAAGCTGGTGGTCGACGCTGCGCACACGACTGTGGCCAATGAGGCAAGCATGCGTCGCTTCATCACCACTCCATTCTCATCAGACATCAGGCAATCCGCCTAACGCTACTCATCAGCCGCGGCGGCTCATCATCGCCTCAGCCGCCGTCGGCTGCAAGCGGAGTTAGGCAGAGCGTCGGCGCGGGTTGTACGGTGGAACGGGATACTTCAGGTTCAGTGCCCAAGATCGCGCCTCCCGTGGCTTCGTCCCGCCATCGGCATGGAAATACCAAATATTGAACTTCCATTCCCAGTGGCGAGTGTCGGCTCTGAGATGCCGCCAGCCTAGATGTTCGGCCACCCAGTCGCGTAGCCCTTGCTTCGCCGGACCAGATTTCTCTTGATTCCAGGCGGTCACCACAGCGCCCAACAGCACGTCAGCAGCCTGGATGCCTGCCGAATCTCTCGAGTTACGGCTGACGAGAGTGTGGACGGGTGTGAAGCCCATCTCTCGCTTCAAAGTGTGGTTGACGATGACGTGAGCCGCTTCGTCAGCCTTGGCGTAGCTTGATGGCATCTTGTCGACCACAATGTGATACGCCTTCTGGCGGTCGCCTTGTGAAAAGAAGCCAATCTTCTTGCGCATCAGCATAGCGAAGTGCTTTCGCAATGCCTCGTCGTATCCGCCGGCGTGAAGAGACTTGTCGATGTAGCCTTTGCGGCCTACCAAGCAGTGGAACATCAGCCAGTTGCGGCGAAAGATCTCTTCGACAAGGTCTCGGTAGAACCCTTCGTTGCGGTCGTCAATCTTGTTCCACTTGATCTCGTGGTGGTAGCGATGCTTGTCGCGCAGCGCCCCGATCAGACCGGTAAAATCACCCCGTCGCTCCCACGGCATCCAAAGGGAACCGAAGCCGTAGTACACCTTGCCCTGCTGGCCGGACTCATCACAGTAGACCAGATAGTTTCGATACCCGGGAATCGGCTGCGGATCGTCAGTTGCCAGGGCCATGGTTCACTACATGATGTTCAGAGTCATCTGCCTAACGGTAGCGCTGAGCCGCGCTACGCGGCGTCACGATACACCGCCGGGTAGCGTCGGCTCCAGCGCGTGGTTAGGCGGCGTTGCGGCGATGGCGCCCCGATTGATCGTTCCGTCGAGGTTCACGAGACCTGCTGGCCTGGCAAGCATGACCTCCTGCCAACGCTGATAGACAAAGCCGACAAGCTCCAGACGGTCAACGGGCTCTGCACCTGGCGAGGCATCGATTACCCGGTAGACGGGACCGCCACTGATGCCACCCCACTGCACGTTGATCGCTTCACCGTCGTGGCCCGGCCAGTACAAGTTGGCGAGATCCGGATCCAGCACGACGCGAGTCTCCTCTGTAGAGCTGACACGAGAAATGAAGTACTCGAACCCGAAGTGAACCTGGCCGCCATCCGGGTTCCTGAGGGCTTGCGGATACCCACCGTAGAGAACAACTTCCGTATCGCGAGGTGCTGGCGGCGGCCACGCCAGCGCATTGTGGTGATAGTGGCCCCGACTGGCCGTTACGAAGACCTCAGGTACTCGAAACGTGGCGAGGTCCAGTTCAGTCTCAGGGCTCCTGTCGATGAGGTAGCCCTCAGGAGCGAAGGTGTTCCCGCCGAACTGGCACTCAACGTCAGCATGAGTTGTCTTGGCGGAGAGATACTCAGCGAATACATGGTCAGCCGTGACTCCGATGTGGGCACCGCCCGTGTTGACGAAGCAAATTGTCCCATTGCCAAGAATTTCAGCTCGGCCCTTCGGACCGACGCTCCACCAGAAGGGTGCGCACATCGCCTGCGCCATGCCTGAAAAGCTCGGCAGGTACCCGGACCGAACGAGTCTGTCGGTGCGCGCCCTGAACAGGGGATCGACTGGCGACATAAGGCTTGCGGCTCTGTAAGTCCCTTAGTCTGCCCAACTAATGCCAGCGTTCACCAGCGGCGGCCCATCACTACACTGGCCCCCGTCTGGTGCAACGCAAGTTAGGCGTCACCGTCTCAAGCAGATTGCGACTTTTCATTATCGAGATTCTCAAGGATTGTGGCGCAATCAGCGCAGACATACTCCGCATCCTCGGATGAGAGCGGGGCCTTGTAGATGCCTGTCGAGAGGGCTTTCTTGTCGAAGCCGTAGCGAAGGCGCAGCGACCGGAAGAAGCACTCATCCATGTATAGCTCAGCTTTTGGGTGCCTTCCCGCGCGGATTGCCGCTCTGGCAGCTCCATCGATCGCCTGTAGTTGCGCGAACGGCAAGCCAAGACTGTTCAACGATACGTGATTCCTTCGTTCCGAGAAATGAAGCAGTTCACTGTCTTCGTACTCATTTGCGCCCTGTGTGATGGCCGTGTATACAGGAAGCCCAATCTCTTTCTCGAAGGCGGCAGCGATGGTCGGTAGCAGCCGCACCAGGATCTCTGGCTCGTACGAATATCGCACGGCGCTACCGAACTGCCCCACAAACCAGTTGACCTTTAGGAGCAGGCTGTCAGCGAAGCTCAGAAAGGCAACTTGGGGATTTTCAGATGCGATTTGATCGATTCGGTCACGCAAACGAACGAGCGCTTTGCCACCCAATGCACCTGCAGCCAACGCCGCACGGACACCGATTGCATCTACCAAAGCGAATGCCGTATAGGGACGAAAGTGAAGGGAGTTGAGCCATTCACTGTTAACGAAGATATGCGGCTTAACATCCCAACCAGGAACGGAGACGCAGGTCACAAAGGCGGTCCGAGGTAATCGGATTCCCAGCTCGTGAAACCGATCTGTGATGTTTGGATACCAGGACAGAGACGCCGAATCAGAACCGCAGCGCCGAACAGCGACATAGCTGATGAAGCCCACAATCCCGTCGCCGCGCCCTTGCACCATTTCTTGTTGCGCGGATTCCCAATCGGCTCGCCAACGCTCATCCATCATGAAGACTTCGCGATCAAGAGGGAGTTGGTCAAATTGGTATGTGTGGAACATTACGCTCTGCAGATCCTGGCCTGTGACTTGAACGCCTAACGTGTGATCTAAGCGGCGGGCCGAAGGCCAGTCCGCTTGAGGGAAGGGTTAGGGCACTGTTTGAGCATGGTTCGAAATCAGGATGGCAGACAGGTTGGGCTGCGGGCCAATCATAGGCCGGTCATTCGCGATCCAGCACCACGTCTCGCGTGGTGTGCCAGACGCCGTCGGAATCGCGTGTGATTGGGCGGATGGCCACCCAATCTGGCAGTTTGAACAGGGAGTTATCTGCGCGGAGCTTGGCAACGGCGGCGTCATCCTCAAACCACAACTGGTACATCAACGATTTGTACCCTTTCGGCGCCCTGACGACGTAGTGGACGTGCGCGGGCATTGGCTGGGGGGCGCCGTAGCCAGCCGGACGAATGGTTTCAAACCTGTAGCGCCCGGTCGCATCGGTGCGCATCGCACCGTGCAGTCTCGCTCTGTCATCACTGTTGAAACCGTCGGTCGTGTATAGCCCCTTGGCGTCGGCCTGAAACACGTAAATCGATACGCCTGCCAGCGGCTTGGACCCGTCCGTGACTTGGCCCGTCACGATCATCCGCTCGCCGCCTTCATTCATGTCCGTCATTGTGATCATCGACGGAGCGTTTTCGGGTGCGACGAACTTCCGGGCAAGGAAACGAGAGTCAAGGGGCTGGGCGGCTGTTGAGCGTGTGGCGACTACGAAGCCAACCAGAACCAGCACGGCAACAATGCGGCGCATGTGGAATCCTCGTGCATCCCTGACGTTATTTAGGGCTTCCTCTTCGGTTCCGGCCTTTTCGCCTTCTTGATTCTCGCCTTTGCGAACGAAGCCGCGGGCCAGGCTGGTCCGGAATCTTGTCAGCCCAACGTTCGCGCTTCAGGCGCGAAGGCGTGCGCGATTAGAGCATTTCTTGGTGGCTGCTCAACGTACCTTCGTGGGCTGCAAGCGCCTATTAGCCGGCAGCTTGTTGAATGCCTCTCTGAACGCGGCTGGGTAACACGAACATAAACTCAGCCAGGGCCAGAGCGAAATCGATTGCGCGGCCCGCGTCGGCCCGCGAAGGAAGACCGGCCCCTTCATCGGCGTGACGTTGGTCGTTGGCATCGAGTCGAACGTCATGAGCCCACCTTGCCATGTCTGCGGTAACGGCGTGCTCGGCAGCTGCTCTTTCGATGCGAGAGTACAAGGTACCTTCGGAGTACCCCTTTATCTTGAGCATGGCGTCAACCGCACTTGCGGCCAGCATTACGGCCCCGGCTGGCGCGTGTAGGCTCTCTGTAGCCTGTTGGAGAAATGCCCGCGGCTTCTCAGGAACCTCATCCTGTACTGACTTCGTGGCTGGAAAGTGTGCTTGAACAAGCTGGCTATGGCCTGTCGCGCAGGCCGTCACCACGCCGCCACAACGGCCGCACACATACAGCGCCCACGTGCGCCTATTGCCGCCGGCATGGTCCTGCGTTTCAAGATGGTGCTGCCTAGGCAGATTCGGACTGGCAACAGAGCAATGGGGACAGCGTTCAAGCACCAGATTGGCTGTCAGGTTAGGCATCTTGGATTCCACAACTACGGCACGATCTCCCGAAGGACTTTGCCGGCAGAGTCCAGGAACCGAATGCTAGCGCTTCCGTCCGGGGCGACGCCCAGGAGGAGCCTCTGTTTGCCTGTTGCGTCCGAAAGCGCGAGGGTTGCTCTTCCATCGACGTCCTTGCCAACAAACATCCGCGGCGCACTTGGCTGACCCAGCGCCGAAAGTTCTCGATCGATCGCGGCACGTTCCTCGTCGGTCTTTGCGGCCTGCCTCCGATCAATCAGTGGTGCATACGAAGCCAGCGACGCGTTTGGGCGGTCGATGACCGCCAATCCCGCTCTCCGTTGGCCCCGGCCCTCGGCATAGTGGAGCGAGACCGTCTGATCTTGCTTGAACTGGTCGAATGTCAGGCTGCCCGACGCCTGCGGCCCGTTCGGCTGCTTAAGTCCGCTGAAGATCACCCCGCCGACTTCGTCGCCTTCTTCGTTAAAGAAGATCATGCCGGCAGGCCTGCTCCGACCTGGCGCCAATACGCGCCCATCGATCACCGTTTGTGCTTGGCGAGCACTATTTGAGAGGACCAAACGAACCCGTCCATCGGACTCTACGATGTTGATCCGCTCAACATTCAGTTCGTCGAACTTTGTGGTCTGAGACTGGCCGTGGGTCAGGGCCGAGGCGCCGAGCCACGCGGAAACACTCGTACTGAGCAAGGCCCACACCTTGAGCATGCGGAGATCTCGACGGATTCTTCGAGTCATGTACGCTCCGATCAGAGGACGGCAAGAGAAATGCAGTTCGCTGGAACATTAGAACGCCCGACATCCTATGGGTGGACCCCGCGCCCTCAAGAAGACGCGGGCGTCCGGCGCCGTGAACGCAGACTACTGGCGGCAGTCGGCGGACATCCACCGGCCGGTCATCGCAATCGTCATCGTCCCCTGCGCGCCCTTCGACGTCATGGTCGCCTTGAGGCTCTGCGGCGTCGTCGCCTCGAAATGCGCGGTCTCGGTGTGCGGATCGTCGCCGGTGCACTGACGGACGATGTCGCCGACGGTGGCGCCGATCTTCGACGAGATGGTCTTGCAGTTCGGGTCCTCGTCCATCGAGCCGAGATTGAGCGACTTGATGTCCTCGGCGCTCAGGCAGCTCGTGGTTGTGCGCGGTTTGCGCATCTCGGCTTCCATGTGCGCCTGCTGCGCCGGCGGAAGGCCCTGCATGGGCAGGGCGCCCTGCATCTGCACGGTGACTTCCCACGTGCCGGGACGCACGTTGAACGATTGTGCGAGCAAGGTAGTACTGAGCGCGGCGACGGCGACAAAGGCAGCGAGGTAGGACCGTTTTTTCATGGCCCGCAGCATAGCAGGACTATCAGCGCGGCCGGCTCTCCCAGTCTCGAGAACCTGCCTCGCCTCCCGCCCTTGTTCTGACGCTGTCGACGACGATAGACCGATGTGATGTGTCACACGCACCTACCGTGGTGCGGGCGCTGGCGCCGGTGGCATCGTCCCGCCCTCCGCCAGAATCTTCATGTTCTGCAGCGCATTGGTGAACGACGTGGTGCGCCGCGCCTTGTCCGCCGCACGCGCGGCATCGTCGGCCAGCATGGAGTTGTCGAAGAACAGGCTGTAGACCAGCTTTGACGTGGTGGCCGTGAGCGGCCGAGCCTCGAGCGTGCCGTGATAGAGGTTGTAGGGCCGCCCCTCGCGTGGCGGCTGGGCGTAGGTGTACGAGAACTCGGTGATGCCGACGAGCACTTCATTGCCCACGGTGCGCACGGCTCCGAGCTGACCATCCTTGCCGGATGTGATCGTGCAAGGCAGGCGAAGCCATTCGCCGATATCGCAGTACTTGCCGACCCGCTTCCAGACCTCCGCGGCCGGCCGGTTGACGGCCACTTCCAACTGAATGAACGTGTAGGTCGGCGCGGCAACGACGATATTTCCTGTGGGTGGCGCCGCTGGCGTCTGCGCGCCTACCGATGCCGCACACCCAGAGACCAACAGGGTCCCCACCATCCGAGCGATCCACGTCTTGGCCATCAATCAATTCCTCCAGCACGCCGGCACCCCCCGGTGCCCGTGACGGCATACACTAACGCACATTCGTGTCGCCGGCGCTTCCGGCACTGTACCGAGGTTCAATGACTCGTCCGTTCGACGCCGTTCTTGTCGTTGCGTTTGGTGGCCCTGAGGGGCCAGACGATGTGCGCCCGTTTCTCGCGAATGTCCTGCGCGGCCGTCGTGTCCCGGCTGAACGAGTGGAGGCCGTGGCGAAGCATTACGACCTCTTCGGCGGTGTCTCGCCGCTCACCGCCATCACGCGTCGACAAGCCGATGGTCTGAAGACCCGCTTGGTCGCGCGCGGCATTGATGTGCCCGTGTACCTCGGCATGCGCAACTGGCACCCGCTGCTACCGGAAACGGTGGGCGAGATGGCCGCGGCCGGCGTCCGCCGTGCCGTGGGATTCATTTGCGCCGCACACCGGTCGTACTCGAGCTGCACGCAGTACCGGCAGAATGTTACTGACGCGCGAGGGGCGGTGGTTGGACAGGGCGGCCGTGACGTCGAGGTCACCTACGTGGCGGACTGGCACCTGGCGCCGGGCTTCATCAACAGCAACGCGGCGAACGTGGCCACCGCGCGCGGTCGCTTGCCGGAGGCGGTGCGTGCCGGTGCACGCCTGGTGTTTACGGCCCACAGTATTCCCGAGTCCATGGGTGGCGCGGCGGGCTACAAGCGCCAGCTGCTTGAAAGCGCCGCCCGGGTCGCCGAGCGTGCCGGCATGGCCGACTGGGCGCTGGTCTTTCAGAGCCGTAGCGGACGTCCCGAAGATCCGTGGCTCGGACCTGATGTGAATGACTATTTGCGGGCTGAGCACGCGGCCGGCCTGGCCGCCGCGGTGTTGTGTCCGATCGGGTTTCTCTGCGATCACGTCGAGGTCCTCTACGACCTCGATCACGAAGCCGCAGATACGTGCCGGGATCTTGGCCTGCCGATGGCACGCGCCGCCGCGGTGAACGACGCGCCGGCGTTTCTCGACATGATGGCGGACGTGGTGGAGCAGACGTGGCGCCGCTACCAGCACGGCGTGCCGCTCCCGATTGTCTCCGCCGCACCGCCCGAGCGCGTCGAAGGTCCGCCTCCCTCAGCCGGCCGCCCTTCACGCCCGGTCTCCTAACTACAGAGACAGCGACCAGCTGAAGCGGCTTCGGTCAGCTCCTCAGTGCCGGAGAGACCTGCGGCCGGCGCTCGCCGATCTGCTGGCGCCACATCGCGTAGTAGAGGCCCTTCTGCTCGAGCAACTCGGCGTGTGGGCCCGATTCGACGATGCGGCCGCGCTCCAGGACGAAGATGCGGTCGGCGTGCATGATTGTCGACAGACGGTGGGCGATGAGAATCGTCATGACGTCGCGATTGACACCAACCTCGCGGATGGTCGTGGTGATGTCCTCTTCCGTCAGTGAATCGAGCGACGAGGTCGCTTCGTCGAAGACCAGCAGATGCGGCCGGCGCAGCAACGCCCGAGCAATCGAGAGGCGTTGCTTCTCGCCGCCAGACACCTTCACGCCCCCTTCGCCGATCACCGTGTCCAGGCCCTTTTCTGCCCGCGCCAGCAGGCCGTCGCACGACGCCTGACGCAGCACCTCGAGGCACTGCGCGTCGGTGGCCGTCGGGTTCACAAACAGCAAGTTCTCGCGAATCGAGCCAGAGAAGAGCTGCGTGTCCTGCGTGACGAAACCGATACGTTCGCGCAGCTGGTCGAGGTCCACGGTGGCCGCGCTGTGGCCGTTGTAGAGGATGTCACCAGACTGCGGCGGGTACAGCCCGACCAGCAGCTTCACGAGTGTCGTCTTGCCCGAGCCCGAGGGGCCGACAAAGGCAATGGTGTCGCCGCGCTCCACTTCGAAGGAGATGTCGGTGAGGGCCGGAGAGGTCGCGGATTGATGCTTGAACGTGACGTGCTCGAAGGTGAGGCGCTGGAGGTCTTTCACCGGAGCAGGGTTGGCTGGCTTGGGTTCCAGCGGCATCTGCAGAATGGCGCGGAAGGCGTTGAGCGAGACCTCGGTCTCGCGATACACGTTGATGACGTTGCCGAGTTCCTGCAGCGGGCCAAAGATGAAGAACGAATAGATGAACAGTGAGAAGAACTGCCCGACAGTGATCGCCCTGGCGAAAATCAGATAGAGCATCAGGAACAGGATGCTCGTGCGCAGGAAGTTCACCGTCGTCCCCTGGATGAAACTGAGGCTCCGGATGTAGCGCACCTTCTTGAGTTCGAGCTGGAGGATCTTGCCGGTGGTGGCGTTGAGCCGGGCAATCTCCTGTTCGGCCAGGCCCAGGCTCTTGACCAGTTCGATGTTGCGCAGCGATTCGGTGGTCGACCCGGCCAGCGCCGTGGTTTCCGCGACGATGACCTTCTGAATCGTCTTGATCTTTCGGCTCAGCACCGAGCTGAGCACGCCCAGCACTGGCACTGTGGCGAAGTACACCGGGGCAATCACCCAGTGGACACTGAACGAGTAGATCACCACGAAGATGATGCCGACCACCGACGTGAACAGCACGTTGATCGAGATGGCAATGAGCTTCTCGACGTCGGTGCGCACCTTCTGCAGCCGCCCGAGGGTTTCGCCGCTGCGCTGATCTTCGAAGACCGCGTAGGGCAGCTTCAGTGAGTGGCTGATCCCGTCCGCATAAATCTGTGCGCCGATGCGCTGCGTGATGACGCTGATGCAATAGTCCTGAAAATTCTTGGCCACCCTCGACACAAACGCCACGCCCACCGCGGCGCCAAGCAGCAGGCTGACGCCGCGGAAGAACTGCCCGGTGGTGTAGTCGGAAAAGCGCGTCGCATACTCATCGATCACATGCCGGAAGATCAGCGGATCGAGCAGCGAGAAGATCTGGTTGATGGCGGCCAGCACCAACGCCAGACCGACAAGCGCCGTGTGGGCCTTCAGATATTTATAGAGCAGAGACATAGGTGTCAGACCGAGGCGTGAGAGATTCGGGCACTAGAATAGCGCGATGGCTCTTGCTCGCGCCTACGCTGCCCACGACAAATCGTCGCCGCTTGTTCCGTTTGCCGTCGAGCGGCGCGAGCCCGGACCAGACGACGTCCAGATTGAGATTCTGTTTTGCGGAGTCTGCCATTCAGACCTGCACACCGTACGAAGTGAATGGGCCGGTACGCTGTATCCGTGCGTGCCCGGGCATGAGATCGTCGGCCGGGTCTCGGCGGTTGGGCGCAACGTGCGCGGGTTCGCCGTGGGTGATCGGGCCGGCGTGGGTTGCATGGTCGACTCGTGTCGGACGTGCCCGAGCTGCCGCGCCGGGCTCGAGCAGTACTGCGACACCGGCTCGACGACCTACACCTACAACAGCCCCGATGCGCATCGGCCTGGCGATCACACCTACGGCGGCTACTCCAGCCACATCGTCGTTCATCAGGACTTCTGCCTGCACATCTCGCCCGAGTTGGACATGGCGGCCGCGGCGCCGCTGCTCTGTGCCGGCGTCACCACCTGGTCGCCGCTGGTGCACTGGGAGGCCGGCCCTGGCAAGAAAGTCGGCATCGTTGGCCTCGGCGGACTGGGTCACATGGGCCTCAAGTTTGCGCACGCCCTTGGCGCGCACACGGTGCTGTTCACCACGTCGCCCGGAAAGGTGGACGACGCCAGGCGGCTCGGTGCCGACGAGGTCGTCTTGTCGACCGACGCGGCGGCCATGCGTCAGCACGTTCGCACCTTCGACCTGATTCTGGATACGGTGGCGTATTCGCACAGTCTGGACGCGTATACGACGCTGCTCAGGCGCGATGGGGTTCTCGTGCTGTTGGGCGTGCCGGAGTTGCCGCATCCGTCGCCGACCGCCGGCATGTTGATTTTCGAGCGTCGCGCCATTGCCGGCTCGCTGATTGGCGGCATTCCTGAGACGCAGGCCATGCTCGACTACTGCGCCGACAAGCGCATTGTCTGCGACGTGGAGAAGATTGCGATGCCTCAGATCAACGAGGCGTATGCGCGCATGGTCAAGAGCGACGTCAAGTATCGCTTCGTGATCGAGATGGAGACGCTCGGGCGATAGCGCGCGGCACGATGAAGAGAGGGTAGTGATGCATCAGCGACGACTTGGTTCCAACGGTCCCCTGGTGTCGGCGCTCGGCCTTGGCTGCGCGGGCATGTCCGAGTGCTACGGCCCTGGCGACGATGTGGAGTCGGTCCGCACGCTGCATCGCGCGCTTGACCTCGGTGTCACCTTTCTCGACACCGCAGCGACCTACGGGTTCGGCGGCAACGAACGGCTCATCGGTCCGGTGGTGCGCGAGCGTCGCCACGAGATCTTCCTCGCCACCAAGTGCGGGATTTCCGGTGGAGCGGCCGGCACGCGGTCGGCGCTCGACGGCTCGCCGGCCGCGATTGCTCGCTCCTGCGACGAGAGTCTGATGCGGCTGGGTGTGGACGTGATCGACCTGTTCTATCTGCATCGTCTCGACCCGCAGGTGCCGGTTGAAGAGTCCGTGGGCGCGATGGCGCGGCTGGTGGACGCGGGGAAGGTCCGCTATCTCGGGCTCTCAGAGGCTGGGCCCTCGGCACTGCGGCGTGCCTGTGCCGTGCATCAGATCACGGCGCTTCAGAGTGAGTATTCGTTGTGGTGGCGGGAACCAGAGGCGCAGGTGATTCCGGCGTGCCGCGAACTCGGGATCGGCTTTGTGCCGTTCAGCCCGTTGGGACGAGGCATCCTCTCAGGCACTCTCACCAGCAGCGACGCGTTCGCGCGGGGCGATGTGCGGTTGCATCTGCCACGGTTTCAAGGCGACTCGTTCAAGCAGAACCTGGAGCTGGTGGCGGAGCTCGAGAAAGTGGCGAAGGTCAGGGCGTGCTCGTCGTCTCAGCTCGCGCTGGCCTGGCTCCTCGCGCGTGGCGACGACATCGTGCCGATTCCCGGCACGAAGCGGCGTACGCATCTCGAGAGCAACGTAGGGGCGACGGCACTCGCCTTGAGCGCGGACGACATCGCGACCTTGAACGCGACCTTCACGCTCACCGCCGGCTTCGGCGAGCGCTACCCGCCGGAATTCATGAAGTGGGTGGACCGCTAGCGGACGCTCTCGTAGAGCGCCAGATGCTCGGCCACGTAGCCGGAGAGCGAGAAGTGTTCGCGGATGCGCGCTCTGGCTTGTTCGCCCAGTTGACGGCGTTGGTCGGGCGGCATCTTCAATAGTGAGGCCCAGGCCCCGGCCATCGCGTCGGCATCACCTGGTGGCACGACTCGCCCTGTGTCGCTGACCAGCCGCGCCGAGTCGCCGACGTCGGTCGTGACGCAGGGGACGCCGCAGGCCATCGCTTCGCCAAGGACCAGCGGCAGGGCCTCGCCATAACACGCCGCACTTGCCAGAAGGTCGACGGCCGCCATCAGCCGCGGCATGTCGCGCCGCAGGCCGAGCAGATGAAAGCGGTCTGCGCACGGCGTGGCGGAAATCCAGTCACGCAGGGCGAGGTTGGTATCGTCCACGCCGCCTCCTGCCAGCACAAAGTGCACGTCCGGCCTCACGCGGTGCAGCTGTGCGGCGGCCCGCACGAACGTACGGTGGTCTTTCTGCGG
Source organism: Vicinamibacterales bacterium (assembly GCA_040081555.1). Classification (GTDB taxonomy): domain Bacteria; phylum Acidobacteriota; class Vicinamibacteria; order Vicinamibacterales; family CAVVIG01; genus CADEEX01. Next base: position 47,879 of record JBEBGG010000003.1, on the reverse strand, counting down.
GTGGAACCGCGCCATCAGCGCCACCAGTGGCGTCTCGTCCGCAAGACCGAGCTCCTGGCGCAACGAGGCTCTGGACTCGGGCGCAATCGTGAAGGCGTCACAATCGAATCCGTTGCAGATGACGGTCATCCGACTGCTGTCGTAGCCACGCGCGATGTGGGCGTCTTTCGAGGCATGCGCGCAACAGACGATGCGGGCCGGGACCAACGACGAGAGCGCAGCGTTGAGGCGCACAATCGCCGCCGTGGTCGTCTTGAAACGTTCGGCGGGACTCGGCGTGTGGTGCAGGCCCCAAATGACCGGCGCCACGGCCGGCGGCACCACCGCCAGTCCTCCCAGAAGATCGGCGTGATACAGCCAGGTGTGAATCACATCTGGCCGTGTGGCGCTCAGGAGTCGCCTGAGGCGGACCAGCGCCGACACGCTTGGGACCTTGGCCCTCATGTGCAGCGAGTGGAGCCCGGCCATGGTGCGCAGCCCTTCGAAGTCCGGGCTGATGGCGCCGAGGGAGACGATGGTGTTCTCGACCCCGCATGCCTGCAGCCGGGGCACGAGTTGCCGCAGCATCACCTGCGCTCCGCCCGTCTGAAGGTCGGTGATGACGTGGACGACCTTCATGGCAGCAACACGCGCAGGTAGCGATCGACGGCTGCGTCGGCAGTGAATGCCATGGCGCGCTCCCGCAGCCGCTCGGGCGGCGTCGGGTGGTCGAGTTCCAGGCAAATGGCCTCGGCGAGGGCCTTCGGGTCGCCGACGGGAGTCAGTCGGCCGACCGCGCCGCCGTCGAGAATCTCGGCCGGACCGCTCGGGCAATCCGTGCTGACGACGGGCGTTCCGCACGCCATCGCCTCGACGACCACATTGCCAAATCCTTCCCACCGCGACGACAACACAAAGAGCCTGGCGTTGGCCATGTAGGCCAGCGGGTTGATCGTGAACCCAGGCAATTGCACATCGTCGTCGAGCCCGAGTGCGTGGACCAGGCGCTCGAGCGCCGGGCGATCTTCGCCCTCTCCCAGGATGATGAGTCGTGCTGGTCTGGCGGCTCTGACGAGCGCGAAGGCACGAATCAGTGTGTCGTGGTCCTTCTGGCGGGTGAGTCTGCCGACCGACAGCAATAGCGGCGGCTCGGTGTCTGCACACCACGGATGGTCGACCGGCATGGCCGCCCTGGTGAACACCGTCGGCGTCACGATGGGATTGTGGATGACGGTGACAGCGGCCAGCGGCACGCCGGTGGCTCTTGAGAAGCCTTCGGCTGTTCCCTGGGACACGGCCACGATCGCATCAGCGCGCGGGTAGAGCAGTCGGGCGAGCAGGGGAAAGGTCCGTTCCTTCCAGCCGGGCGATTCACGGAGGACCGCGTCCAGTGCGACGTGGACGCTGACCGCCAGTCGCATCGGCACGCCGGCCAGCCACCGCGCCGCAATCGCGACCACGTTGTGATGGGTCTGCGAGGACAGCGCGGCCTGCGGCCGTTCCCGGCGGAAGTATCGGACCAGCGCCGGCAGTCCGTGGAGTGCGCCGCGTGCGCGCAGATCGACGAGCCGCGCCTGCGGCGGCACGTCCTGCCGCAGAGCGCCGGCAGCGTTGACCACCACAAGGTCCACTCGCAGGCCGCGGGCGATGAATCCTTCGGCCAGCGTCAGCATGACGCGCTGGATGCCAGCGCCCTGCAACGACGAAAACACGAGCGCCACGTGAGGCGCGGGTGCCGCCACGTGAGCGATCATGCCGAGGGGAGCCAGTGTGACAGGTCGCGCTGCACCAGGGCCGCGCACGCGCGGACCTCGTCGGCAAATCGAAGCCGAAGCATGCGCTCGAGATCGGGCTCCATCGGTGGATTGGTCGACGCCGCAAACAAGAGCCCAACGGCTCGCTCGCGCCACGACGCCGGAATCAGCGTCGTCGCGATCCGCTTGGCCACGGTCTTCTTGAGACGCCAGTACTGCCTGGCCAGTAGTTGTGAACGCGCCTGCGTCGGCACGTTGAGGTGCACTGGACGCAGAGTGATGGTGCTATCGAGATCGAGAAACGTCAGCAGCCGCCTAACCGTCTCGTGGATGCGATCAGGCGCCAGATCGTCCTGCAGCATGACATGGATCGCCTGGCGGTCGAACAGGTCGAAGAAGGGCGTGAGGCGCGTCGCATAGCAACTGGCGCGGATGTAGCCGAACTTGCCATTGCCGGTGCGCGACAACGTCTCCCAGTCCGCACGCAGTCGCTGGTCTTCCTGGGCGACGGCTTCTCGAAAGGACAGCGTGTCGTGCCCGAGGCTGACGCGATGCCGATAGTGCGAATACGTGCGCGCCACCGGGTCGCGAAGAATCGCCACAAGCTTCACCGGCTGCTGGCGGTAGGTGGCCAGGATGCGAGGCGCCGTCTTGTCGCTCCACGTCAAGTACGCAGGGGTCGCATCGAGGCGCATCTGCGACGCCTGTGCGCCGGAAAAATACTCATCCTGGTACCAGTCCCACCCCTTGGCAAACCGCGCATCGTCGCTGAAGAACTTTGCCTCCTTGAAGCGCGACGCCGCAACCTGCGGGTGCTGAGACAGCATGTTGAAGAGCGAGGTCGTGCCCGCTTTTGCGGCGCCGATAATGATGCAGTCGGGGGGGCGCCCAGCATCTGGTGTGGTCGTCATGTCGCGTACCAGTGCGACAGATCGCGTCCGATGATGCCTTCGAGCCGTTTCATTTCCTCGGCATAGCCGCGCCGGATGTTGTCGCCAATGGTCGGGTCGATCGGCGGAATCTGAAACGGCTTCAGATTGGCGTCGATGGCGCGGGCCTTCAACCATTGCCGCACGTTCCGTGGCAGCAGGCGCTTTGCCGCGTCCTTGACCCGGGACTGGCCCCGCAGCCAGCGGTGCAACTGCGGGCTTCTCGGCAAGGCGGCGGCGTTACTCACAACCGGCCGCAGCGTCGCCGTCTGCTCCAGTTCGAGAAACGCCTCCAGCTTCTTGACCAGACTGCCAGAATCCCTGAGATCCTCGGTCAACAGAAAGAGCCGGCGCGCTGGCGGAATGCTGGCGAGAAACGGCTGGAGGTGTGACGCGTATCGGGCAATCTGGCGGTAGCTGTAGACGATGCGGCCGCGACGACGGAGGAAGGCGTCGTGTTGGGCCAGCCGCTCAGGCTCTGCAGCGAGTGCTTCTGGCAGGCCCAGATCTTCGCGCCCCTCACGCACGCTGTGCCAGTAGAACGAGTGGACCAGCGCCACCGGGTCACGGAAGATGGCGATGATGCGTGGCAACTGCGCGCCGTAGGTGTGTTGCAGCCGTGGCACGACCTTGCCGCTCCAGAACAGGTAGGTGGAGGTGGCCTCGCCGCTCACACGGCCGCCAGCCCCGCCAAAATACGTCCGCCGATACCAGTCGGCGCCCTGCTCGTAGTACTCGTCGTCGCAAAAGAACGCCGGCTCCTTGGTTGACGGCAGGAACACCTGTGGATGCTGACGCAGGATTTCGTACAGCGTGGTCGTCCCTGCCTTGGCAGCGCCGATGACGAGGAAGGTGGGCAATGGCCCAGCAGACGTCATTTCGGCGCATCGTCCAGCCAGCGGCGTGGTCCAAGACCCCTGCGAGCTAACGCCCGGCGGACTCTGCGGATCCACTTGTGCACACGAAAGAACGGCCCGTCGTGATAGCGCCGGCGGTGGAAGATGTACGTTGAGGCTTCGCGCTTTGCCCACATGTAGTGGTACTTCATGAAGCGGACGTTGTATTCCGGCGGCAGCGTCGCAATGCGCAGGTCGCTCAGCCACAGGAGCTCTCGCAGCGTCACCTGATCCTGGGGGAAGCCCGCGCTGTGATAGTGGTGCCGCCATTGGTCAAGCAGCGTCACCACAGCAGGCGACTTTCGGAACAGGAAGACACCGCTGTTGAATTGTGGAAACGCATGCGGCATCGCCACACGCCACACGTGGCGGTTTCCCGAGGTGGGACGGCGGGGTGCGTGGCTCGCCGCGACGTCGAAGCGGTCGAGTAGGCCGAACACGCCCCGGACGTCCCTCACGACCGCGGTGTCGGTGTCGAGAAAGAGTGTGTGGTCAAACGGCGAGCGTGCCATGTAGTCCACTTTGGAGCGCCGATTCGGGTCGGTGACCTGCTCGACCGACGAAAACGGGTGTGGCGATGCGCCGAAGTCGAAGCCGTGCTGCTGCCAGTCGGCAAAGAGATGGATGGCGAGGCCAGGGCAATGCGCCCGGACGGTTTCCGCTGAGCGAATGGCCGCGCGGATGTACTTCGCGCCTGTCGCGATGTACAGGACGCCTTGAGAAGAATCAGTACTACTCATCAGTGGCCGGAGGCCAGACGAGTTTACTTCACGGTTACGGGCGTTTCGAAGGGCTGCAACCGGGTTTCGTTGACGACGTAGACCGCATCGCCCGGTCGAGTGTCGTTCCCGTGTGTTCGAACGGTCACCGTGGTTGCGGCGGCTTCAGGGACAAACAGTGTGAGCGCGATCGGCAGTGCCTCGGCAAACGCGTCGGCGATCGAGGGGCGATCAGAGGGTGTGGAGATGATGACGATGCTGGACGGGTGCGAACGGCGGACTGTCTCGCCGATCGTCGTCAGCGTGTGGCTGGCGAGCACGGCCTCGTTCCGGATGCGCGCGTTGCGGGAGTGGTAGACCGGCCACAGTGCCAGCGGAAGCATGACGAGAGCCCAGCGCGCGAGGCGTGGCTGCTTCATGCTGCGCCAGAGCGCGGCGCCTACGGCACCCGCCGCCAGCGCCGAGCCGACCGATGGCAGCAGCACGTAGAGGCTCGATCGGACTGGCAGCATGATGGTGAGGCCGAATCCGAGCACCAGCCACGCCAGACCCTTCATGAGCACTCCGCGCTCTGTCGCCGTCAGTGCGAAGAGGGGCCGCGTGATCCCGAGGGACCCGAGTAGCAGCAGGGCGGCGGGGAAGGTCAGTGACCGATCGAGGTATTGGATCATGTTGCCACCGATGGCGGCGGCGCTGAGGCGATAGAAGTCCGGTGCGTTGGCGGGGGTGAGCGCAGCCGTCTGCGAACGCATCGCCAGATAGATCACGACCGCGGCCACCGCCGGCCAGAGCGACCGGAGGCGTGGGGCTGGCTGTCCGCCGAGTAACGTCAGGCGGCGCGTGTCAATCAGCGTCCAGAGAGCGAACACCAGGGGGAGGAGCAACGGTTCTTCTTTGCTCAAGAGCGCGGCCAGCGTGAGCAGGCCGGTCAGCAGCGGTCGTGACGCCGTGAAGGCGAGTCCGGCCAGGACCGCGAACAACGTGCCGAGCAGCGAGGTGCGGCCGCTGATCCACAGCACGGACATGTTGATGCCGTGCATGTTGAACGCCCACACGGCCGCTGAGAAGAGCGCCGCGGCCGAGGGAAGGCCCAGACGCTGGCCCAGTCGCCAGATGCTGGTGGCAATGGCGACGACCAGCAGCAGGTTCGTGAGCGCATAGGTGAAGGGACCCGTGGCGACGACCTCGTTGAGGCCAAACGATAGCGAGACCAGCGGACGATAGAACCCCATCGGCGTTGTGGTGAACATTCGCCACAGCGAGTGGAGGTCCGTCACATGGCTCGAGGCGATCCAGCCGTAGTCGTCCTTGATGAAGCCGCGTCCGATGTCGGGGAGGTAGACCAGTGCAAGACACGCCGTCACCCAGAGCGCGGCGGCGTTGACGGTCCGGCTGACGCCAGCCACTAGGAGTGCCTCACGTCAGTGGGTCATCGCGTAGGTGATGACGTTGATGCCAAACGCATAGCCGGGCACGGAGAACTTCATGAAGTACTCGGGGTTCTCCGATTCGCGTTCGTAGGCATCGCCAAAGTCGGTATCGTGCGTGAACAGCACCATGATTCGGCCATGTGCGTCGTTGATGGCGCGGAAATGGGCCTGGTTCTCCCGCCGGCTGCGTTCCCAGGTGCGGCCGCCGCCATCCCAGTAGCCGATGCCGGGAATCTGCGGCACCTGCGTGGCGTTGAGTGTCTGCATGAAGATCGGATGCGTGCGGGGTAGATCGACAATCGGATACGTCGTTGACGGGAGCGCCTGGCGGATCTGGTTCTCGAAGAAGTCCCAGGCGTACTCGCCCCAGAAATCGTCGGCCCACAGAAAGCCACCCTGCAGCAGATACTTCTTGAGGTTCGCGGCCTCCTCAGGCGTGAAGTAGGCGGCGCCGGGCTCGGTCAACATCACGAAGCCGCAATGAAACAGCTCGGGCGCGCCGAGGTTGACGAGGAGGATCTTCGGTTCCCTGGCCTCATCCATGCTGACGGAGGTCTTGGTCAGCTCGGACAGCCGAATCGAGAGGTTGATGTCAGCGCGCGGGTAGTCGACGTTCCAGCCGGCACCATCACCCTGGCGTGATTCACGCACCACCAGGCGGCAGAACTGGAAGCCGCCGTCGAAGTCTTCAGATTTTGCAAACGCCGCACGCCGGCCAACGCCACCGCGACTGCGGCCAAACTGGGCCGCCGCGAGGGAGGCGGCCAGCAGCACCCCGATTCCGACCGCCGTAATGCGACCGACGCGCATGCGCCAAGTGTAGGTCGAAAACGGAGGGACAATACGCGGCGTGACGGCTCGTCGTGTTCTGCTCGTCCTGCTGTGTTGCGTGCTGGTGCCGCTCGCTGTCCGTTCGGCTGACGCACCGTTCGGTGTGGACGTGAAGGCTCGGAGCTTCACGCCGGGTGAGCTGGTGGTGTTCACGCTCGATGTGCCGCCGCCAGTGACCGAGGTGCGCGTCACGGTGTTTGGCCGCACCGTGGCCGGATATCCGCTCGGCGGGAGTCGGTGGCAGGTGCTCGTCGGCATCGACCTGGAGCAGCGCCCTGGTGCGTTTGTCGCCAATGTGCAAGCGATTGACGGCGCAGACGTGCGCCGGGCCACGCACACGTTGACGATTGCGCGGCGCGTGTTTCCCACGCGCACCCTGAGCGTCGCACCGGATTTCGTCAACCCGCCGCCAGACGTGCTGGCGCGCATCACCCGCGAACAGGCCTTCACGCGTGAGGTGTTCGCGCAGTCCGCTCCCGTGCGCCTCTGGGCGGCCCCCTTTGTCAGGCCGGTACCGCAAGCCGCCAACAGCCGATTCGGCACCCGCAGCGTCTACAACGGTGCGCGTCGCAGTCCACACGCAGGGACGGATTTCCTCAGCCCGTCAGGCACGCCGATCCAGGCTCCCAACCGCGGGCGCGTGGTGTGTGCCCGCGAGCTCTACTTCACCGGCAACACCGTCATCATCGACCACGGCTTGGGAGTCTTCTCGCTGCTGGCGCACTTGTCTCGGCTCGACGTGAAAGAAGGCGACGAGGCGGACGCTGGTCAACAGCTCGGACTGGTCGGTGCCACGGGACGAGTGACTGGGCCGCATCTGCATTGGGCCGTCACCGTGGCTGGTGCGCGGGTCGATTCGCTCTCGGTGCTGGAACTGCTCGGTCGACCGTGACGCGCTTTCGATTACTGCAGGCGCGTCGTCAGATCGTCTGTGTGGTGATCGGGTTCGTGATCGAGGTCGTCATCGAATTCAACCGGCGGCTGAACTTCGGCGGCGGTCAATCGTTCGGCGACGTAATCGGTGAACGCGTCGACACTGTCCGGGCACAGTTGGCCCGCGATGCAGTCACCATGCAGAATGCGTAGCGCGTCGAAGGGTTCGAGCGCCTGACGGTATGGCCGATCCGTCAGCAGCGCATCGGCCATGTCCGCCACCGTGAGTGCGCGGGCGGTCTGACTCAGTTGGTCGCCGGTGTAGCCGTGGTAATAGCCGCTGCCATCCAGTTTTTCGTGGTGGCAGGCGGCGTCGAACGCGAAATCGCTGAAGCCCGGCACCGCCTGCAGAATCTGGAGCGTGTGCGCGGGATGCAACCTGATGAGGTCCCACTCGTCTGGCGTCAGGGCGCCGGGCTTTTCGAGCACACGACTTGGAACACCGAGTTTGCCGATGTCATGGAGGAGCGCCGCACGGCGGAGCCGCGTCAGCTCCGGCACGGTGAATCCGAGACGCTCGCCGATTACGACCGCCAGGTGCGCCACACGCCGTGAGTGGTCGCTCGTGTAGGGCGACTTGGCGTCGATGAGCGAGGCGAAGGCGTCGGCGATCTGATCGAGGCGGGCCTCGTCGGCGACGATGCGCACTTGCGCGGGCTCGACGGCTTTCACCAACTCGTCCACCGACTCCTGCCGGAGCGAGGTCCAGAACGCGGCGTCGCCAACGAGCGTGCGGAATGCCGTGACCAGCGCAGGGTCGAACCAGCGGCCGCTGCGCCGCTCGACGACCGCCAGCGCGGCATCCTGACTTTGTGTGTGCGCAAAGACCTCAGCGACCTGCGAGAGGCCAATGATGCGGGCCAGCAGCGGAATCTCCTCACCGCGTAGTCCCTGTGGATCGCCGCCGCCGTCCCAATGTTCGTCCATCGAGCGGATGGCCGTGGCCGAGGCCTCCGAGAGTCCGAGCCCGATCGCCATGCGCGCGCCGCGGCTGGAGCGAATGCGGAACAGCGAGCGTCGTTCTGCACGGCCCGCCTTCGAGAGGTGTCCGACGTGCGCGAGGCGTTCCCAGATCGAACCGCCGATGCCGGCATACTCGCGTGCGTAACCCGACTCACGCACCAGGCTGCGCCAGTCGCGGAGGTTCATCTCGCGAGGCGCGGTGCCCTGCGAGAAGAGCTGGTAGAGGTGCGACGAGTTGCTGGAGCCGCCGGCGTCCTTGATGAGGAGCGCATAGAACAGGTCGCGCTGTTCCAGGTCTGATAACCCGATGATTGCAGCCAGGCGCACGCCGATGAGGCACGCCCGTGCCGTGTGGCCGCGCTCCTGGCCTTCCGTGATGTCGAGCGCATGCGACAGCCCGGTGAGGATGTCACCGAGGGCGATCGTGGCCGGCCTGTCGGCTGTTGGACGCGGGGCGGGCATGACGCGTTAGGCGGCCTGTGACTGCCGCGAGAGCTCGCGCGCCCAGCAGAGCGCGTCGGCGTAGATGAGGGGGAGCGCGTCGGCGTCGAGGCCGAGCGTGGCGGCACCGGTGCTGGCCGGGTCCCAGAGTCCTTGTTCGTAGGCGGTGATCGTGTCGAGCACGACGCGGGCCTGGTTGTGCTTGCCGAGAATGGCGTCCCTGACCGGCGCTGGCAGCGGCATGTCGGCGAGCGCGTCGGCCATCGGCCGCTGGAGGATGACGTCGAGCAGCGAACAGAGACCCAGCAGGAAGAAGGCGCCGGCGTCGGGATTGCGCGTCTGCTCGCCGATCATCTCGCAGCAACGCGCGCGCACCAGGGCCACCGACACGGCTTCCGGCGTGCCGCCGTCGCTGAGGCCGGCCAGGGTCCACACCGACGCCCACTTGCGGATTTGATGGACGCCGAGCAGCACGAGCGCCCGGCGAATGGAGGTCACCTCCTGCTGCAGTCCAAACGCGGCGGAGTTCACCGACCGCAACACGCGATAGCTGAGCGAGACGTCGTGCTTGACCAGGTTCTCGACCTCCTCGAGACTCAGGTTCGGCCGGTTGATCGCGGTCAGGAGGTTCATGTACGCGAGCCGGCGCGCCGGCAGTGGCGAGCGCGCAAATGTCGTCGGCTTGCAGAAGTAGAAGCCCTGGAAGTAGTGGTAGCCGCAGGCACGGGCGATCTCGGCGGTCTGCGCCGTCTCAACGCCCTCGGCGATCAACTTGATGGGTCGCGGGCGCAGGCGCATGGCCGTCATGCGCATCTCGCCGGTCGACACCTTCTGGGTGTCGACTTTGACAAACTGCACATACGGCAGGAGTGCTTCGGTCGGGCCGTTGGGGCGAAAGCCATCGAGGGCCAAGGCGTAGCCTTCGGCCTGCATCCGCTGGCAGGTCTCGATGACCGCGGGGTCGACTGGCATTTCGTTGTGGAGCTGGAGGACGGTCTTGTCTGGTGGCAGCAGCGACCCGGCACCATCGAGCAGCAGGTGGTGGCTGAGGTTCACAAACGCCCGCAGGCCACTGGTCAGCGCGTCCAGTCCAACGCCGAGCACGGCGTCGCTCAGGACGCGGGCGCGGGTCAGGTCATCGGCGCTGGCCGCCGACGCCTCCTGCTGGCCGCGGTAGAGCAGCTCGTAGCCGAAGATCTGGCTGGTCGTGTCGAGAATGGGCTGTCGCGCGACGGTGACGGCTTTGCGTGAATCGAGACCGAAGGCCACTACAGGTTCCTCCGCGGGACATAGGCGCTTGTCGAGCGCTGGAGCGCCACCGGCGGAATCGGCCCCTGCGGGGAGAACTTCAGCGGAGTGCGCAGCGGCGCGCAGCTATCTACTAGAATGCACGCTGGTTCCTGGGCTCTGTGCGAATCGGTGTGCAGCCCGTTCAAGGCCACCACGAAGTAACATGACCGGTCGATGACAGCGGATCCTTCGCCAGCTCCTCTCGACATCGATCGTCTGATGTCGGAACTTGAAGACGATGTCCGCCGGGCGCGCCGCAAGCGTCTGCTGGCGCGCGGCGGCGCGTCGGATTATCGCGACGCGGATGTCTACGACAAGGTCGATGTGTTGCTGCGCCGGGCGCTCGATGCGCGCGACCACGACGCGCTGCTTCTGCCGGACGTCCTCGAAGGCGAAGGGGACTGGAAGCTCAACCTGCATCTGCGCTGGGCCAGTCACCGCCCCGGCGTCGGTGCCTTGCTCATCTTCATCAAGCGGCGCCTGCTGTTACCGATGTTTCGCTGGCTGTGGGAGTACAGCCTCGAGAATTTCCGCACCCAGCGGCGCGTCAATCAGGTGCTGTTTGCCTGCATCGAGGAACTGGCCATCGAGAATGCCAAGCTGCGCCAGGTCGTCGAGGGCCGGACGTCTGGCGCTGAACGCCGGGACCAGAGTTCCGATTGAAGCTCGCCTGCGTGGTCCATCGCTACGGCGTCGATTTTGCCGGCGGGTCGGAAGCGCACTGTCGTCACATCGCGGAACGGTTGGCGCAGTCGCATGAGGTCACGGTGCTGACCACCTGCGCGCGCGATCACATCACGTGGCGCAACGAGTACCCGGCGGGGGAGTCGACCCTCAACGGCGTCCGGGTGCACCGCTTCCCGGTCGTGCGCCAACGCTCGCTGCACCGCTTTCATGACATCAGCGAGATCGCCTTCAGCGGGACTGCGAGCGCGGCGGATCAGGAAGAATGGTTTCGCGAGAACGGTCCAGAGACGCCGGCGCTGGTCGATTACCTGCGATCGCACGGCGGCGAGTTCGACCGCGTGCTCTTCTGGGCGTTCCGTTACGCGGAGGTCTATTTTGGTTTGCCGCACGTGGCCGACCGCGCCATTCTCGTCCCGACCGCTGAAGAAGATCCCCTGATCCGCATGGAGATTGTCGGCCCGTTTCTCGACCGCGCCAAAGGCTATGTGTTTCTCACGCCGGAGGAGCAGGAGCTGGTTGAGCGTCGCTTGTCGGTGGCACCGCCGCCCAGCTGCATCATCGGCTCGGGCCTCGACCAAGCGCCCGCCGTCCCATCGGTCTCGCTCGAGTCCCTCGGTGTACGTGCACCTTTCCTTCTGTATCTCGGCCGGATTGACCCTAACAAAGGGTGTGAATCGCTGTTGCACCATTTCATCCGCTATGCGGGTGAGCACGACGATGGTGTGCAGTTGGTGATGGCGGGTCCGGTCAACATGCCAATCCCCTCTCACCCGCGGGTGCGCCTGTTGGGGTTCGTGAACGAAGAGGTGCGCGCCACCCTCCTGGCGAATGCGGCCCTACTGGTCGTGCCGTCGCGTCTCGAGAGCCTGAGTCTGGTCCTGCTCGAGGCGTGGAATCACGCGAGGCCGGCGATTGTGAACGGACACTGCCGTGTGCTCAAGGGGCAGGCGCGCCGCGCCAACGGGGCGCTGTACTACAACAACTACGATGAGTTTGCGCGCGGCGTGGAGTACCTGCTGGCGGAGCCCGGGGCCGCTGCGCAGATGGGGCGTCAGGGGCTCGCTTATGTCGAGCGCGAGTATCGGTGGCCGACCGTGATGGCAAAGGTCGAGCGGCTGCTGCACCAGACGGGCCCGGCCGGGCCTGCCACCCGGCTTCCGCCGGACTGAGGGAGGAATAGATGCGTCCTGTGCTCCTCGCCTGCCTTGCGCCAGCCGTGCTCGCGGTGTCGCTTGCCGCACAGAGTGTCGGCACGGTGAGCGACCTGATGGTGAAGGTCATCTACCCCTCGTCGGACGCCGTCTTCTACATCACGTCACGCACGCCGACCACGGAGGTGGAGTGGGGCGAGCTCCAGGCCAAGGCCCTGATGCTTGCCGAGTCGGCCAATCTGCTGGCGATGCCCGGGTACGCGCGCGACCAGGATCGCTGGCTGGCGGACGCCAAGTTGATGCGTGAGGCCGGGGCCGCGGCGTTTCGTGCCGCCAAGAACAAGGATCTCGCGGCACTGGACGCGTTGAACGAGCCGCTCTATCAGTCGTGCACGACCTGTCACATGCACTACCGTCCCAACTACCGGCGCCGGCCGGGGACGACGACGAGTCAGAAATAGGTGAGCTGAACATGACGGAGACGAGACCACACACCTCTGGCACCATGGCCCCTGTAGCACCCTGGCGCCAGGTGCCCGCGAGCATCTGGGTTCTAGGCTTTGGCTCACTGTTCATGGACATGTCGTCCGAGCTGATTCACAGCCTGTTGCCGGTCTTCATGGTGACGGGCCTCGGCGCGTCGATGGTCACGGTGGGCATCGTCGAAGGCGTCGCGGAGGCCACCGCCGCAATCGTGAAGGTGTTCTCCGGCGCGCTGAGTGACTATCTCGGCAAGCGCAAGCCGCTGATGGTGCTCGGTTATGGTCTCGCGGCCTTCACCAAGCCGGTGTTCCCTCTGGCCAACTCCGTGGCGTGGGTCTTTGCGGCGCGGGCCATTGATCGGGTCGGTAAAGGCATCCGCGGCGCCCCACGTGACGCGCTGGTCGCCGAACTGACGCCTCAGGCGTTGCGAGGCGCTGCCTACGGTCTGCGGCAGGGACTCGATTCGGTGGGAGCCTTCACCGGACCCCTGCTCGCCGTGGGCCTGATGGTCTGGCTGGCCAACGACATCCGAACCGTCATGTGGATTGGCGCGGTGCCGGCGTTCATCTGTGTCGCGTTGCTGGTGTTCTATATCCGGGAGCCGGAGCACGCGCCGGGCGGCCGTCCGGTGAGGACGCCGCTGACCATGGCCGACGCGAGGCGTTTGCCGCGGGCCTACTGGCTAGTGGTCCTGCTTGGCGGTCTGTTCACGCTCGCGCGTTTCAGTGAGGCGTTTCTCGTGCTGCGTGCGCAGAACGTCGGGCTCGCCCTCACCTACGTGCCGTTGGTGATGATTGTGATGAACGTGCTCTACGCGGGCGCGGCGTATCCGGCCGGCGCCGCAGCCGACCGCATGAGCCCGCGCACGCTGCTCTGCGTCGGACTCGTACTGCTTGTCGCGGCAGACGTGGTGCTTGCGGCGGCCACTTCGGCGCCCGTGGTGTTTGCCGGCGCGGCACTGTGGGGGCTGCACATGGCGTTCACGCAGGGCCTACTGTCGAAGCTCGTTGCGGAGACGGTGCCCAAGGCCTTGCTCGGCACCGGCTTCGGATTATTCAACCTGGTGAGCGGTGTCGCGTTGCTGCTGGCCAGCGTCGTCGCCGGTTCGCTGTGGAGCGCGTTGGGCCCCTCGGCGACGTTTCTGGCCGGCGCTGCAATTGCGGCCGTGGCCACAGTCGGTGTGCTCGCTGCCGTTCCGGCGTCTGGCCATTTCACCACGCCCGGCTGAAGCCGGACGCGTCGTCCCACGGCAACGGCTCAGGACCGTGAGCGCTATACTGGGTCCAATGACGAAGCGGCTGCTGTCATTACTGCTTGTACTTGCCGTGGCAGGGGTTCCGGTGGCGCTGGAGTTGTGCCAGGCGCTGTGCCCCGACATGACCGCCGCGGTCGCGGTTGCCTCCGACAGCGTTCCTGCCTGTCATCACGAAGCCGTCACCAATGACGCCAGCCAGCCTGAGGCCGCGCCCCACCACGCAGAGCGACAGGCGGATCAACCGCGGTCGTTCGCCCGCCTGCAACTGAGCGCGGTGCCTCATGTCTGTCATCACAACGGTGAGGTTCCGGCCACCACCGTGTCTAGTGCCGCCGACGCTTGGGTCGCCATGGCCTTGGCGTTGACGAGCTCCCCCGCCAGCATCGTGTGGCCGCCGTCGGTTCGCACGCTGCGTGTCGCCGCAGGCGCGCTTCGCTCGGCGCCGACGGATGTCGCATCCGTCATGCCGCTGCGGATCTGATTCTCTCCACCCGAACATTCTTCGACAACGCGAATGGTGGCTCTGGGGAGAAGTGTATGTACACGCGTGGTGTTGTCTCGATCGTTACAGTGTTCACCGTTGTCGTCCTCGGCCTGAATGCGTCCAACGCGGTTGCGCAGGCCACGCCGGCCCATGACATGGCGCACATGGACATGGGGCAGAAGCCGGCCGCGGCCGCGGCCGCGACGCCGAGCCGCGAAGCTTCGGGCACGTCCTGGCTTCCGGACATGAGCCCGATGTATGCCGTGCACGGGACAGTTGGCCCGTGGTATCTCATGGCGCACGAGAACGTGTTTGTCCAGTATCTGAGTGAACGAGGCGCCCGCGGCCACCAACAGTTCGGGAGCATCAACTGGCTGATGGGGATGGCGGCGCGCAAGGCCGGGTCCGGCCGTGTGACGTTCACGGGGATGCTCGGTGCAGAGCCCTGGACGATTCGCGGCTGCGGCTATCCGGACCTGCTGGCCAGTGGCGAGCGCTGTGGCGGCGAGAAGATTCACGACCAGCAGCATCCGCACGATCTCTTCATGGAACTGGCGGTCCAATATGAAGCGCCCCTGAAGAAGTCGCTGCACTGGCAGGTGTACGGCGGTCCGGTGGGCGAGCCGGCGCTTGGTCCGGTGGCGTTTCCCCACCGCGTGTCGGCGATGCCGAATCCGCTCGCGCCGCTCACGCATCATTGGTTCGACGCGACGCACATCTCCTTCGGCGTCGTGACCGCGGGTGTCTACGGCAGACGTTGGAAAGCTGAAGGATCCGTATTCAACGGTCGCGAGCCTGACGAGGATCGAAAGGACTTCGATTTCGGTGCGCTCGACTCATTCTCGGGTCGCCTCTCCTTCCTGCCGACTCCTTCGCTCTCGCTGCAGGTGTCTTCCGGGAAGCTCACGGAGGCGGAGCCCGACGAGCACGGCGGCGCAGGTCTCGACGTCAGCCGAATGACTGCGTCTGTCATCTATCACGCGATGGCTGGCACTGCTGGGATCTGGGCGACGACGGTGGCGTGGGGCCGCAATGAGGAGTCTGGCGTGGCGACGAATGCGCTGCTCGCAGAATCGAGCCTGACACGCAACGACCGGGACACGTGGTTCGGTCGCTTCGAAGTCGTGAACAAGACGGCGCATGACCTCGACATCTCCGAGTCCGACGACAAGTTCATGGTCGCGAAGCTGCAAGGCGGCTATACACGGTACCTGCGGGCGCGGCACCGTATCCAGCCAGGACTGGGCGCGGGTCTGTCGGCTGGCTTTGTGCCCGAAAGCCTGAGGGATCTCTATGGTGGGCGAGTCAACCCCGGTTTCGGGGTCTACGTGACGTTTCGCCCGGTGGGCATGATGATGCACGCGGGACACTGATCAGAAATATCCACACCGGTGTCGACTCCGGTAGCCTACTCGGGTAGCCTACTCAACGCCCACACGACCTCGTGCAGCGGATCCATACACGGCGCCCGGAATGAGCATGACTTTCCCAATGAAATAGAGCCCCTCAGCCGGAATGCCCCGTGCTTCGTCGAAAGAGGATGCTTTCCAATCGCCTCCTGTCGATCCTGGGTGTCGCCCAGGCGGGTCGCCTTGCGTCCGCCTCGCTGGCCGGCGTGGCCGCCGCGCTGTCGGTGATGACGCGCCGTCTGCCGCCAGTGCACACCCTGCCCGACTTCGAACACTGGGAGACATCCCCTGATACCGCTCAGCTCGACATCGCGGCCGCAGGTCCGTGGACCGCTGGGCGCTTGCGCGAAACGCTTCGCTCGACGCTCAAGGGCGATCGGGTCGTCGTCCTCGCCAATCGCGAGCCGGTGATCCACGAGCGTACGCCGACGGGCGAGGTCATCATTCGCCACCCGGCGAGCGGACTGGTCACCGCGTTGGAGCCGGTGATGCGTGCCTGCTCCGGCGTCTGGGTCGGGCACGGCACCGGCAGTGCCGACAGGGAATCGTCGGATTCACGCGGCCGGCTCGAGGTGGCCGTCGGCGACACCTCGTACCTTCTCAAACGCGTCTGGCTTTCGGAAGAAGAGGAGTCTGGCTATTACTACGGCTTTGCCAACGAGGCGTTGTGGCCGCTCTGCCATCTTGCGCACGCGCATCCGGTGTTTCGGCGCGCGGACTGGCTTCACTACCAGAAGGTGAACCAGAAGTTTGCCGACGCGGTCGTCGCCGAAGCGGGCTGTGACGATCCGGTCGTCCTCGTCCAGGACTACCACTTTGCGCTGGTCCCGAAGATGTTGCGCAGGCGTCTGCCGAAGGCGACCATTCTCACCTTCTGGCACATACCGTGGCCCAATGCCGAGCGCTTCTCAATCTGCCCGTATCAACGCGAGATTCTTGAGGGGCTACTCGATAGCAGCATCGTCGGGTTCCAGACGCCGCAGCACTGTCACAACTTTATCGACAGCGTCGATCGCGCGCTCGAAGTCCGCGTCGTCCGGCCGGATCTCGACATCGTCCGTCAGCAGCAGACGACGGCGGTGCGCGCGTACCCGATTTCGATCGAGTGGCCGGGACGGTGGGGTGGAGGGCTTGCCGACGTTGCGACCTGCCGTACGGAGGTGCGTGAATCGCTCGGCCTGCCGGCCAACGCGAAGCTCGTGGTCTCGGTGGACCGGATGGACTACACCAAGGGCCTCGGGGAGCGCCTCCTCACAATCGAGCGGGCGCTCGAGCAGTGGCCAGCCAACGCGCCGCCCCTGGCGTTTGTCCAGGTGGGTGCACCCAGCCGCGTGCGGATCGATCGCTATCGCGAATTGGGCGAGCACGTGCGCGCCGAAGTGGAGCGACTCAACAAGACATTCGGACGCGGCAGTTATCTGCCAGTCACGTTGATCGATCGGCACTGTGAGCCGCCCGAGGTGTTCCGGCTCTATCGGGCCGCGGATGTCTGCTATGTGAGCAGTCTGCACGACGGCATGAACCTGGTGGCCAAGGAGTTCGTGTCGGCGAGAGAAGATGATGCAGGAGTGCTGCTGCTCAGCAAGTTTGCCGGCGCCTCGCGCGAGTTGACTGAGGCGCTCATCGTCAATCCCTACGACCTCGAAGGCGTGGCCGAGACGCTCTTGAAGGCGCTCGCGATGTCTCCGGCCGAGCAGCGCGAACGGATGCGGGCGCTGCGCGGGCAAGTGGCACAAGCCAACGTGTACCGCTGGGCGGGACGGATGCTGCTCGATGCCAGCCGTGTGCGCCAGAGGGACCGCCTGCAGGTACGTTTGGCTGGAAGAGGGCGCCGGGGATTGCGGTGACCCATCTGCTCTCGGGGCGGGGTCGGCCCGCACTCCAGCGCTTGGCCGCCCATCCTTCACCTGGACGTCGCGGCGCGCGACGGCGGACCGCGCCGGCTGCGGGCAGCGCGATCGATCCGCTTTGGTACAAGGATGCCGTCATCTACCAGGTGCACGTCCGCACTTTCTGCGACAGCAACGGCGACGGCATCGGCGACTTTCGGGGGCTGACCAGCCGTCTCGACTACGTGCGCCGACTTGGCGTGAACGCCATCTGGCTGCTGCCGTTCTACGAATCGCCGCTCAAGGACGACGGTTATGACATTGCGCATTACGAGCGTATTGATGCGCGCTACGGCACCATGGATGACTTCAGGTGCTGTCTGGCCGAAGCGCATCGGCTTGGCCTGCAGGTGTTCACCGAACTGGTCATCAATCACACGTCAGACCAGCACCCATGGTTTCAGGCGTCGCGACTCGCGCCCGAGGGATCGCCCAAGCGCGATTACTACGTCTGGAGTGTGACACCCGACCGCTATCGCGACGCTCGTGTGATCTTCAATGACGTGGAGCCGTCAAACTGGACCTGGGATCCGATCGCCAAAGCGTATTACTGGCATCGCTTCTTCAGCCACCAGCCGGATCTGAACTTTGACAATCCGAAGGTGCGGCGTGCCGTTCTGAAGGTGATGCGGTTCTGGCTCGACAAGGGCGTGGATGGTTTGCGTCTCGATGCCGTGGCGCACCTCTACGAGCGAGAGGGCACATCGTGCGAGAACCTTCCCGAGACCCACGCCTTTCTCCGCGAAATTCGCACCGAGATGGACCGGCGCTATACCCATCGCGTCCTTCTGGCCGAAGCCGACCAGGCCCCTGCCGTCACTTGCGAGTACTTCGGGCAGGGCGATGAGTGCCACATGGCGTTCCAGTTTCCGCTGATGCCGCGGCTGTTCCTGGCGCTCAAGCGCGAAGACGCGAGCCCGATCGTGTCGATCGTGAGGAGCACCGGCGAGATTCCACCAACAGCACAGTGGGCGCTGTTCCTCCGGAATCACGACGAGTTGACGATCTCAGCGCTGACCGATGACGAGCGGCGGCTGATGTTCGCGCTCTATGCACCTGAGCCGAGAATGCGGCTGAACCTCGGCATCCGTCGGCGACTGGCGCCACTGCTTGACAACGACCCCGCGCGGATCATGCTGGCGTTCTCGTTGCTGTTGTCTCTGCCGGGCTCGCCCGTGATCTACTACGGTGATGAGTTGGCGATGGGTGACAACGTGGGGCTGAATGATCGCGACGGCGTTCGTACGCCCATGCAGTGGACCGCCGGACTGAATGCCGGATTCTCGGAGACCGTGGGCCCGCTGACGCAGCCTGTCATCGACGACGCCGTGTTCGGTGGTGCGGAGGTGAATGTCGACGCGCAGGAGAGCGACCAGCAGTCGATGCTCTGGCGGTTGCGCCGCCTGATCGCGGCTCGCGCGCAGAGTCAGGTCTTTGGCCGAGGCACGATCGAGTTCCTCACGGTGGGTGGCGGTGAGGTGCTGGCGTTCTTGCGACGCTACCAGCGCGAGACGGTGCTGGTCGTGGCCAATCTCTCGCTGCAGCCCCGCACGTGCGAAGTCCGCCTGCCGACGGAACTGGCCGGGGCCAGTCTTCGCCCTCTCGTCGCAGGCGGGGAGGCGGGCACCCTCACACTCGACGGCGACGTTGTCACGCTCGCTCCGTCTGAGTTCCGCTGGCTACGGGTCAGCCAGTAGCGTTCGCCTGGTGCGGATGAAGCCGGCGACGTGCCTTCAGGCAGTTGTCAGGAACTTGTCAGGCTCGCGCCGGTCCCAGGGTTTCATAATTAGTAGTGATGAATCGCCTGTCTGCCGTCGTGGCGTGGCTCGCCGTTGTGCTTCTGGCCGCATCCGCCGCTCCGGCCATCGCTCAAGGCACCGCGTCGTTTGCTGGAACGGTCAAGGATCAGACTGGCGGCGCGCTGCCAGGGGTGACCGTCGAGCTTGCCACGTCTGGCGCCGCCACGCAGGTGACTGCGTCCGACAGCACTGGTAGCTACCGCTTCGATCAGCTGTCGCCGGGCACCTACGACTTGAGCTTTCGCCTCCCGAATTTCAGTGAGCAGGTGCGCCGCAACCTGGTGCTCGCCGTCGGACAGGCGTTGACGGTGGACGGCACGCTCTCGCTGTCGATGAACGCCGACGTCGTCGTGACCGGCAAGAGATTGTTCGTGAATCTTGCAGACGCCGAGAATCCGGCCGAGAACCTGGTGGGCATTGCCCAGTCCGCGAGCCAGGGCGCCATTACCGCGCGTCAGCTGGAGGTGCGCCCGGTGATGCGCGCCGGTGAAGTACTCGAGACCGTGCCGGGCGTGATCATCACGCAGCACAGTGGAGAGGGAAAGGCGAACCAGTATTTCCTTCGCGGCTTCAATCTGGACCACGGCAGCGATTTTGCGATGACGGTGGCGGGCACGCCGGTGAACATGCCGACGCATGCCCACAGCCAGGGCTACTCGGACATCAACTTCCTCATCCCGGAACTCGTGGCTGGCGTGCAGTTTTCGAAGGGACCCTACTACGCCGAGCAGGGAGACTTTGCGACGGCCGGTGCGTCGAACATCACCTATGCCACCGAACTCGATCGCAAGCTGGTGACGGCGGAATTTGGCAGCTACGGATTCTCGCGAGTGTTTGCTGCCGCCTCGCCGGCGCTGGCGGGCGGCCATCTCCTTGGCGCGTTCGAGGTGTCCAACAACACCGGGCCGTGGAGCGTGCCGGACTCGTATCAGAAGTTTAACGGCGTGCTGCGCTTCAGTAAGGGCGACGCCGTCAACGGCGTCTCACTCACGGCCATGGGTTACCGCGGCGAGTGGAACGCCACTGAGGCCTCGCCGCTGCGTGCGGTGACGTCTGGCCTCATCGGTCGCTTCGGTACCGTCGATGGCTCCGATGGCGGCAATACCTACAGGTACAGCGTGGCTGGCGAATGGCAGCGCGGCAGTAACAATGCGGTCACCAAGATCAGTGCATTCGGCATCGCCTACAACCTCGACCTGATTTCCAACTTCACCTTCTATCTCGACGATCCGATCCGGGGCGACCAGCAGGAGCAGGTGGACCACCGCTTCGTCACCGGCGTGAAGATGTCTCAGCGCCGCGTCGGCCGCTGGGCCGGACGTTCCGTGCAGAACGTCTTTGGAGTGCAGCTGCGCAACGACAACATCCCGGAGGTGGCGCTCTATCACACCGAGCGCCGTGTGCGCCTCGACACCCGCACGAAGTCCTCCGCCGACGTCATGAGCGCTGGCGCCTTTGGCCAGAATGACATTGAATGGGGGTCGAAACTTCGAACGACGATGGGGTTACGGGTGGATGGGGCGCATTTCAACGTCGACGCCCTCGACCCTGAGAACAGTGGCTCATCGTCGGCTGGTGTCGTGAGTCCGAAGGCGGGCGCCACCATCGGGCCTTGGCACGCGACCGAGTTCTACGCCAACGCCGGCTCAGGGTTTCACAGCAATAACGCGCTGGGCACCACCATCACGCGCGATCCAAGTGGCGCGCCGGTCGACCGTGTGACGCCGCTGGTACGGGCGTGGGGCGCGGAGGTCGGCGTGCGCAGCGTCGCGGTGCCGCATTTGCAGAGCACCGTGTCGCTGTGGATGTTGCGGCTCGGGTCGGAGCTGGTCTACAACGGCGATGTTGGCGCCACTGAGCCTGGGCCAGCCAGCGCGCGTCACGGTGTCGAAATCGCCAATTACTACAGCCCGACCAGGTGGCTGGTGTTTGATGCCGATCTGTCCCTGTCGCAGGCGCGGTTTCTCGGCGCTGATCCCGCCCAAGCGCATGTGCCGGAGGCCGTGGGCAGAGTGGTGTCCGCAGGGGCGAGTGTGGACGGCTACAAGCGCATGTTCGGCAGCATTCGCGTGCGCTACTTCGGCCCGCGTGCGTTGATTGAAGACGATTCGGTGCGATCCCAGGCGACCAGGCTCGTCAACATGCAGGCGGGCTACCAGGTGTCGCCACACTTGCGTATCGTGTCCGACGTATTCAACCTGTTCGATGCTCAGGTGAGCGACATCGACTACTTCTTCACATCGAGGCTGCAAGGGGAGCCACTCGCCGGGGTGGACGATATCCACTTCCATCCCGCAGTGCCACGCTCTGTCCGCGTGAGCGCGACCGTCGGGTTCTAGAACCTGCAGCGCGTCTACTGCGCGACCAGGTCGAGCGAGAACTGCAACGGGCTCTTGACGGCCGGACCAAGAGGGCCGGTGTCTTCGTCGCCCGGTGTGGTGCTGACTTCGATGGTCGTGCCCTTGGGGAGCTCCACCGGATCGGCGAGCCAGTAGCGGCGCGGCCACTCGGGACGCACACCGCGCAGTTTCAGTAGCGGCACCTTCCGCCCTGAGGCGGCCACGGCGTTGATCTCCACCGCGGCGTAGGCGCGATCCACCTGCGGACGGATGGCGAGCACGCGGCCGCCAGTTGGCAAGGTGCGGCTGAAACGCGGCGGCGCTTCACCCGCGGGCGGCTCTACGGCAAAGGCTTCGATCTCCTTGCCTGAGAGCGGCTCGTCGGTGAAGTAGAAGGCGATGGTGCTCTTGTCTGCCTTGGCCGACTGCTCGTCCTGCCAGCCCTTCTTGTAACGAATGTGTACCTTCAGCTTGGCGCCCGCAGGAATCTTGAACGCCGTCCCCCCCGGCGCGGTTACCGCATCGTCGGCCGGCTCCCACACGGCGAGCGTCTGCCCGCCGTCAATGGCAATGGTGGCCTGACGGACGAGTGAGGGCGTCCCCGGCAGCAGGTCCACCGCCTTCACCCACTTGGCTTCGGTGAAGTTGGTGGCCACCGTCATGTCGGTGCTGGCTTCCATCGTGCCCACCGGCAGCGCGTACTCGGTGAGCGCCAGCGTCGCGTCCGGTGTGCCGAGCGACCACTGTGAGACGACCTGCGAGGGGCCGGGCTTCTTGAGCTGATCGCCCTGTGGCGTGCCGCCCGAGGCCCACGTGATGAGGATGTCCATCTCGTGCGGGGTGATCGAATGACTGTTCTTCACCGCGGGGCCGGTCGGGTCCACGTGCCACGGCGGCATGGCCTCTGCCATCAGCATCTCGCGAATCGACTGCGCCCAGGCGACCGCGCCGCCACCCTCCTGATAGGTGAGTAAAGACATGGGCGTCGGCCCGTTGTCGGCGTGGCACCGGCCGCACTTTGCTTTCAGGATCGGATAGACATCGTCGTTGTAGGTGTACTTCGACGTGACGCCCTTGTGCGCGTCGGTGCGAGTGGACGCGATGGACATGACCAGGGCGACGACAGTGAGCGAGAGCGCCGTGCGAACGACGCTAGGGCGCATAGAGAGCGTTGAGACTCTGAACCGCGGCGGTGAGCCGCTGGTAGGCCGCGGTGACCTTCGTGCCGTTGCCGAGATCGCCGTAGTTGTCGATGTCCCACGAGGCCATGACGATCTGCTTGACGGCGGCGCTGGCCGAGGCGCGTTGACGTTCGGGCAGCGACGGCGTGTGCGCGTCGAGCACCAGTGCCACGGTCTTGGTGCCAATGGCCGGCAGCCAGACCTGCGCGAGTTCACCGGCGGCGACAAGCTTGCCGACATCGGTGGCGCGCGTGTTGAGTTCGGCCACCAGGCCCGCGACGTTCTTGGGGAGCCTGGTTTCGTCCGTCGCTTCGGCGAGGCCTGGTGGCACTTGCAGCGGACGGTCGAGCATCACCGGCTCCTGTGCGGCGGCGGCAGGTGGGGCCGCTGGCGCTGAGGCTGCGGGCGTTCCGGGCATGCCCGGCGTGGACCCCGCGGCAGGCTTGGGCGCCTTCGCCGCTGGTGCGGCAGGGGGTTCAATCGAGAACTTCGAGAACGGGAAGTTGAAGAAGTTCTCCGGCTCGGTCGGCTTGAACTTGATCTTCACGGCCGCGTTCAGCGGAAGCGCTGCTCTTGCCGCCGGAATCTTGGCCGTCATCGTTCGATTGTCGCGGGCCGCCACCAAGGGATACGCCGCCACCTCTTTGTTCATCTGGTCGAGCAATAGCAGCGTGCCGGTAACCCCCTTGGGCGACATCGGCCTGGTGAAGTTGTCGTACAAGTGCAGGCGTACCAGGCCGAGCGTCGGGTAGGTGCCTTCGAGGTGGTGCCACCGATCCGCCGCCATGAAGAACTGGCCGCCGTGCTTCGGGTTGTGATCGCCGTGGGCCGCGAGCTCGTACTTGA
Organism: Vicinamibacterales bacterium; assembly: GCA_040081555.1. GTDB lineage: Bacteria > Acidobacteriota > Vicinamibacteria > Vicinamibacterales > CAVVIG01 > CADEEX01. Next base: position 24,191 of record JBEBGG010000003.1, on the reverse strand, counting down.
TGGTGCGGGCCTTGCCGTCGGCGCAGCGCCCTGGTTCGAGCAGCTTGGTGTCTGGCTTGTCTGCGCAGCTCCACGACTCAGAGAGCGTCACCGGGACGAGGTCCCTGCCGTCGCGCGGGCACTTGCCCGCCTGGTCTCGCACGACCACGGTTTGATGGATGGGGCACCAGAACTTCGAGTCGAGCCGGACCGCCACCAGGGCCATGCGGCACTTCGGACACTTGCCCGGCTTGTCTTCAATGACTTCCGAGTCTTCCGGCATCGGGCAGATGTAGACCAGCGGAGGCAGCGCGCCTGCGCCGGTACGCGGCGGCGTCTGCCCCGTGGTGCGGGCAGGGGGTTGCGGCGCGCGCGCCGGCTGTTGGGCTGACGCGAGGGTTGCAAGGAGCGTGACCATGAGGCCAGCAAGCTTCGTGCGCATGGGTGCATCTTACCGGACTCGGCGGGACGGGAGCGAAGGGGCCCATCCGAAAATTGCGGCCACCGGTTTCCTGCCGGCGGCGGCGCGTGCACTATGATTTTCGCGGACCGGATGCGCCCAGAAAACACGACGTCACGGAACCGGATCTTGAAGCTGCCGACCGTGACTGCCGTGCTCGTGGCTGTGGTTGCCGTCGCCACGCTCACGCTTGACGCTGCCAAGCGGCCATTCACGGTGGTTGAGGCGACGATTCCCGAGATGCGCCGCGCGCTCGAGCAGAAGCGCGTCACCTCGGTCGAACTCGTGACGCAGTCTCTCGCCAGGATCGGCACCTACGAATCGACGCTGCATGCCACGCTCTACGTGAACCGTGACGCGCTGAAGGAAGCGGCGGAGCGCGATCGTGAGCGGCGTCAGCACCACGTCAGAGGGCCGCTCCACGGCATTCCCATCGCGGTGAAGGACAACATCCAGACGACCAACATGCCGACCACCGGCGGTGCGCTGGCGTTTGCGGGCTTCACGCCGCCCTACGAAGCGACGCTCGTCACCAATCTCAAAGCGTCTGGCGCGATCATCATCGCCAAGACCGGTATGACCGAGCTCGCCAACTGGGTGGCCGGTGCGCCGACGCCCATGCCGAGCAACTACAACGCGGTGGGCGGCTTCGGTTTCAATCCCTACGACCCGCGGCGCGATCCGCGCGACGCCACGTTTGACGGCCGGCCAGCCCTCTCGACCGGCGGGTCCAGCTCCGGCAGCGGGACCGCCGCGAGCCTCTGGGCTGGCAACGTCGGCACTGAAACCTCCGGGTCGATTCTGAGTCCGTCGAACCAGAACATGCTGGCCGCGGTGAAGCCCACGGTCGGGCGCATCAGCCGGTATGGCGTGATTCCGATCACGGCCGATCAGGACACGCCTGGGCCGATGGCGAGGAGCGTGACGGACGTGGCCATCATGCTGGGCGCGCTCGAGGGGCGTCAGCCCGACCCTCACGACATGGCGACGCGCACCTGCATGCCGCCTCCTGCCAATGACTACGTGCCGTATCTCAAGGTGGATGCGCTCAAGGGCGCGCGCATTGGCATTCCTCGTGCGTATTTCTTCGACCGTTTGCCAGACGCATTGGGCGATGGACCACGCGGCGGCTTGAGTCCCGACCAGGCCCGGGCCATGGCTGATGCGATTGCGGTGCTCAAGGCGCGAGGCGCGGTGGTGGTCGACCCGGCCGATCTCCCGAGCGTGATTGAGCCTGATCCCGCACAGAACGTCATCCAGTGGAACAGTTGTTCTGGTGCTGACGAAGCGCGCGGCCAAGACGACGGTTGCTCGGTCGTCCTCAAGTACGGCATGAAGCGCGACTTCAACCAGTGGCTCGAGACTCTTGGCGCCAGCGCGCCGGTGAAGAGCCTCACGGCGCTCATCGAGTGGAACCGAGCACATCGCCCGGCGGGTTCACTGAGGTACGGACAGTCGCTTCTCGAGATTTCAGACGAGATGGATGTTGAGCGAGACAAAGCGCGTTACGACGCCGACCGCGCGCGTGATGTGCAGCTGACCGCGACTCGAGGGATCGATGCCGTGATGAAATCCCACCGTCTCGATGCGTTGTTGTTCCCAGGCCCGGGTGCTGCGGTGATGGGCTCCCGTCCAGGCTACCCAACGGTGATCGTTCCATTCGCGCTTCTGCCGAACCAACCGACGCCCGCATTTCCGGACGGCTTCGCCGCCGCTCCTGCGCCCTTCGGTGTGAGCTTCACCGGCACGGCGTGCAGCGAACCCCAACTGCTCGCGCTGGCCTACGCTTTCGAACAGGCGACCCACCGGCGCATTCCACCGCCGGGGGCGCGTTAGTCATGTGGTGATTTGGTGATTTACTGACCGAGTCGCTGTTGGGCTCACTCAACTCTGGTCGGTTTGACATCAATGAACGGTCCCGGGCCAGCCGGCGGAGGCATCGCAGCCTGCTCTCGCTTGCGTAGCGCGACGACGACCGCCACACACCCTGTCCAGGTTGGCAACCAGTCGACGATCGGCAGAAACTCCAGTACGAAGGTTGGCAGCAGCACCGGATGAAACCCGATGATGCGCCAGGTCAGCACCATCGCCGCCAGGTCGATGAGTTGGTCGGCGCCCGCCCAGCCGAGCGGTCCCAGCAGAAGCTGCAGCAGGTCTGCTGTGACCGCGACGGCGTAGGCGAGCCGCACGCGCTGGCGAGTGAGCACCGGCCGGCGAAGGCTGATCACAGAGCGATCATAAGCTCCGCGATGCGCTCCCTCCGGTCCTTAGTAGCGTCGATCCCGGAGCAGATCGCCGTGCAGTTCCACGGTGCGCGCTGCGTCTACGTAGACGTCGAAGAACTGCGGCTCGAGGCCTGGCGCCGCGATCTCGATGTTGTGCGGGCCTGCTTCGAGCGTCAGTCGCTGAAAGACGCCGTCGAAGTCATCGACGATGCCGGCGTAGTAGCCGTCGACAAACACCTCTGCGCCGCGTGGCCGTACCAGCAGCCGAACGTCGCCGTAGTAGCGGCGCAGGCCGTAACCGGGTCGATCCACGTACCCGTAGACCCGGCCTGAGTAGGGCGAGCCGTAGCGGTAGCCGTAGCCAAGGCCGAAGTAGGGGCGGAAGTTCCCGCCGAGCCCGTAGTAGTGGCGGGGCGGCACCCGGCGGAACTCGAAGTGGCGGCGGTCGTCACCGCGCAGCTCCGGTCGGAAGTGACCGTCACGGCGATCATCGCGTTGCGCGCGCTCCGAGGAGCCGCGCCGGTTGTCCTGACGGTCGTGATTGTCCCGGCGGTCGCCGCGGCGGCTGTCCGAGTCGCGAGACTCGCCCCCACCCCGTCGCGACCGAGCGTGGCCTTCGCTCTGGGCGGCCTCTGCTGAGAATCCGGTGGTGCCAAGCACGAGAGCCACTGCACTCGCGGAGAGAATCGCTCTGTTAACCATGTTTGTTGCCTCCGTTGTTGAGCCACGGATGGCTCACGCAGTCACGAGTGGGCAACTATCCTGCCAAGGCAGGTCGCGTTTTTATTGGCAAGTCGAACGGGAAGGCAACGGGGACGTTGGCAGGCGTCCCCGTTGGTGGACAGCACGATTGCATCGGGGGCGCGAAATTCTTCGCGCCCCCGAACCAATTACTTGGAGTGCGACTCTGAGTGCGGTCGCTGGTGCGTGATGCCTTCGGTCGGGAGACCGGGCTTGAACGCGTCGTGGCAGCTGGTGCAGGAATCCGCCAGAAGGCCGTTGGCCTTGATGAGCGCCGGGAGATCCCTGGCCTTCGCCGCGCTCAGCGCCGTCAGCGCGGCGTCGGCCATCATGTCAGCGCTCTTGCTCCACCCGACCTGACGAATCCACCCCGCGTCGGCCGGACCGGTGCCCCCGAGCTGGATCAGGGAGCCGGCCGCCGCCATTTGAATCGCATGGTCCTCGATTTCCAGCCAGTCTGCTTCGTCCTTGGGAGCGCCGTCAGGTTTTTCGACGTCCCACAACACGTGGCCCGCGTTGTCCACCATCGTTACCATGATCGCGTTGACACTGACCTTCGGCACCACGGGCGCGGGCGCCGGTTCGGGCTTGTTACACCCTGACAAGAGCAACGAGCTTCCGAAAGCCAGCAGAACTGCAGGTGCGAACATCCGTCCAGACACACAACTCATCATAGGTCTCTCCTCTGTACGGCCGTTGCTGCAAGAGCTTGACCGTCCAGGAAGGCCGTGATCAGAGGGCGCCGCCGCCTCAGGCACGCTGAAGGGGGGAGATTTCAGGAGTGGCCGCGAGATTTCTCGCGCCAGGCCTGGGCGCGGTCCCAGGGCTGATGGACGTGCCGTTTACGAGGGCGGCCCAGACGCGCCGAGCAGGGTTGGCTAGCGCCGATCAGCGCAGAGAGGCGTGCATCGCGATCCGCATGTCGTACTTCGTGTAGCGCACGTAGCGGCCCTGGAGCCAGAGGACGAGGTCGCCCTGCCCTGTGACTCCCCGCGGGACCACCGGACGGACATTGTCCTGCTCGGAGCCACTCGTGATCGGGGTCATGTCCCAGCTGTGGCCGCCATCGGCTGTGGCCCACCGCTCGATTTCGAAGCGCCCGTCGACTTGGCGAGAGAGGTACGCGGTTGAGGGGTCGGCATGGTCCAGTGCGATGCCGCCCGAGTAGTGGGGTTCACGCTCGCGCCGCCACCGCGGCGTCCGGGGGAACCACCCACCGCCGGGTGTGATCTGCGTGTCTGACCACGCCTGTCCGGTCCATCGCGCGTAGTGATAGCGATGATCGCCAATAGAAGGCAGACGGGTATAGGCGACGACCGGGTGTCCACTCCGATCGAGCGCCAGATCCCAGACCCAGGCCGGCACACGCTGCTGCCGACCCTCGTAGACCACGGAAGCGACGCGGGGCGACAGGGGCAGGTCCTCGAGACGCCCCAGCACGCGGCCGTCCGAGGCGCGGAGTTCCTGCCGCTCATAGCGCACGTGGTAGACAGAATTGGTGGGCTCATCCCGCGGGTGGCCATCGGTGAAGACGATGTCGATCGCCGACGTGCCATCGGACGCAATCTTGAAGTACGGGCGGACGTTGTGCGCGGCTCGCGCCGCATCACGAATAAGCGTGCGTGGCTCCGACCACGTCGAGCCATCAGACGACGTCGCATAGGTCGGCTTCCAGTCCTGACCGCGCCAGAAGAGGTACATGCGCCCCTCGTCGCGCAGATAGACAGGATTGGAATAGGTCACCCGGTCGTCCGTCGTGACCGCCACCTCTTCGTCCCATTCGCGGATGTCTTCAGCCTGCGTCGTGGTTCGGCAGTAGAGTCCCTTCCCGTTGTGTTGTGCGTAGAAGACCATGAGGCGCCGGTCGGGCAGTACTAGCAGCGAGCCACTACCATGGTCGTCGGCGCCCCATCGTCGTCTCACTGTGAAGACGCCCGTGTCATTCGTGTCGTGATCGTAGCTGCCGACTTGCAACTCTCCCGAGCGCGTCACCCACGTGGCGGTGGTGCGGCGGAAGCGGTGATGGATGTGCACCGCGCGCGGGTCCTGAAACCAGCACCACGCGCCGTCGCCGGTGAGCACGCCGCGCACCCTATCGCCACTCCCGCTGGAAGTGGGGCAGCAGACGCAGACACTCCTGCCGGTCGAAGTCTGGTTTCTTGCGCAACGTCACCATGCGTCCAGCCGTGGCCACGCGGTCGGCGAATGCCTCGACCACGCTGTACTCAGGGCGGTCCAGGTAGTCGTCCACCAGGATCACGCAGGCGCTCCCGTCATCGAGATTCAGTAGGGATTCGAGGATGCAGGCCACCCGAAAGCGGCCATCGACCAGGATGGTGTCTGGGACGATGGCATGAGCGCGCAGGAATTCCCAGGGAGCGGTGGCGTAGCGCTGCCAGCGTTGCAGTCGCCTGGGCGTGGGCGCCTTGAAGACCGGAATCCCGTACTGCCAGGTGATTCCCGTGTGGACGTGAATCAGCTGCGACAGCTGCGGTCTGCGGGCGGACCGTGTGAGTGCGCGGCTCACGGCGCGCACGTAACCGCGATCGTTGTCGACTGAGACCACCGTGCGGGCGGACTGCCACGCCCGTATCGTCGAGCCCCCACTGCCATACTCGAGATAGTTGGTGGAGCGCGCCACCGCGTTCTCGAAGTGCGCCGTGGCCTCGCGATCGAAATGCGGCTCCTTGGAGATGCGGTATCCGATGACGAATTTTCTGATCACGAACATCGCGCGGTCGCGCCACGTCGCGGTCGGAGGGGTCATGGCTCGTTCCTAGCGCCCATCGTCCAGTATCCAGCGCTCGTTTCTGAACGACACGGTCAGCAGTCGTTGATCGTCGCCACCCTGTGTGGCGGCGGGACGCACCGGTTCGCCATCGACGGTGAAGGCCAGCTCGTGATCGCCCGGGCCCAGGGTCCAAGGACCGAACGTCACGTCCTGGGGGTTCATCACCAACAATTGCGTGGCGTCTGGTGTGCCAGCCATGGTGACGGTGAGGCGCCGGGGCGTGCCGATCGGTTGCAGATTGACGGAGAGCGACACTCGCTGAGGCGACCCGGTGGTGTTTCGTACCACCCAACGTCCTGACGGGCTCATCCAGCGCCACCAATCGGTGCCGGCATGTTCGCGGCCCCAAAAGCCTATTGACTGCACGGTGACGATCGCCGGCGGTGTCTGCGACACGGCATAGAGATCGGCGTCGGGAAAGCTGCGCGAGAGCGTGATACCAACGGGCAGGGGTGTGGCCAATGCCGACGCGATGGCACTGCGGCGCACCAACACCTGCGACACCTGCATGCCCGCCAGCGTGCTGCCAAGCTCCGGATCGGTGCAGTCTTCGAGCGCTTCACCGAGAAACGTGATGTCGCGCTGCATCAGCCATGGAAGCGCCGTGTCAGGGGCACCTGGATAGCAGTCGAGCGTGCGGCCGCCGTCTGGCGCAGAAGCGAGCCAGCGATGCGCAGAGGTTGGCAGGACGTCATGCGCGCGCGCCGGCCATGGCCAGTACTCGACCGTCGCCAGCACCAGGAGACCCGCCGCAACGCCGCGCCACTTCGATGATCGATGGGCGAGCACGCTCGCACCAAGGCCGGCGGCCAGGGCCACCACCAATTGCGTCATGACGCCGAAGCGCGCGTAGACACCGAAGACAGGCGCGACGCCGTAGAGCAGACACGCTGGTGCGAGCGTCGACGGCAGACACGCCCCTGAAGTGGGCCCCAGTGAGATCAGCGCCGCGACCACGCCCACGGCCAGGGCGGCAGGCACCCAACGTCGCCGCGGATCGGCACGCCAGGACGCGATGGACGAGACCAGCGCGACCCCCGCCAGGCACAGGAGTGCGTAGCCAAGATAGAGCTGCGACTCGGTGAGCTGCAACGTGACGTCGCTGCGATCGAAGATCGGCGCCGAGATCGGCGCCAGAAGGGGATTGTCGACCGCCGGTGTCAGATAGGTCCACCAGCGTGCGCGATAGAAGCCGATGTCCTCGAGCGCGTAGCCGACGCGTGATCCGTCGCCCCCGAGCTGCAGATGATTGCTCCAGACCAGCAGGCCGAAGCCGATCGCGATCACGGAGACGACGGCCATCGGGCCGAGAAACGGCCACGGATTGTGGTCGGCGTCGTCTCGGAGGGCCCAATAGGTCGCCAAAATCACCGGTGCCATCACGACGCCGATCACCGCGCCGTCGGTGTTGGCCAGGACGAGCGCCGCGCAGGCAAAAATGGTGGCGACGATGTGGGCCATCGAGAAGCGATCGACCAGAGCCAGTAACGCCAGCACGAAGAGCGGTATCCACTGCGTCTGGATAAAGTGCGGGTGATAGGCGGCTTGCGCCAGGTGTGCTGGCGAGAACGCAAATGCAAGCGCCGCAATGACTGCCGCGCCGTGAGAGCGCATCAGGTAGCGGCCCAGCGCGTAGGCGGCCATTGCCGACAACGGAAACGACAGCAACACCAGCAGGTTGTAGGCGGCGACCGGTGACATCCGCTGGGCCAGAACCCGCCCGAGGCCGTCGGTGAGTGGCTGCGTCGGTGCGCTGGCGTCGGGGGCGCCTCCCAGGTGCTGAATCGTGACGTACGGATCCGGGTGCCGGCCAAGAATCTCTCGCCCGTAGATCATCGTGTTCGGGTGAAGGACCACCGGCCACGCGATGGCGAGCGTGATGGCCAAGGCCATCAGTCCTGCGATGGCGATGCCGGCGGCAGCGCTGCGAGATGCATTCACCATCGGGCGATCAGAATTGACCTGAGGCCACAGCGGGACCCAAGGCACAGAGAGCTTAGCCTCAAAAGCGCCAGCGGAAGCCGCCAGACGGGAAGAACGGTAGGCCACCGTCACGCGACAGGGTCAGGCCGGGACGATCCGCGCCGGGATCGAACACCAGCTTGGGCGTCAATGAACTGGCGTTCTTTCGATTGAGCGCATTGATGGCTTCGAGATAGAACTGCCACCGGCTCGTGGGCCGGCGGATGTAGGTGAACCGCAGATCGAGGCGCGCGTAGAGCGGCAATCGACTGCGATTCAGATTCTCCACGCCGCCAAAGTCGGCGGTCCACATCAGTAAACCGTTGGCGTCCGTGCGTGGCACCAGGCTCTTGGGCGCACCCGGCGTCGCGCCGTCTTTCAGCACCGATGCCACGCGGATACCGACCGGTGTGGATGCCGGGAAGCCGGAGGCCACGCGCAGCGTCGCACCAAGGTCGACGCGCGGGATGAAGCGCCACGTCGACACGATGCTGAGCGAGTGTCGCCGGTCGTAGTCGAAGGGATACGACTGGTCGTAGTTGTCGAGAGTGGCTTTGCCCAGGGTGTAGGACACCCAGCCCGTGACGCGGTCGCGGGCGCCCAGCTGCCGCTTCTCGAGGAAGAGGTCAACCCCGTACGAGCGTCCGCTCGCATTGTTATTCGGCACGCTCGTGATCTGCGGTGCCGTTGGCACTTGCGAGGTGAGTGACGTCGGGTAGTCGTACTGCGCCACGCGGAGGGCGGTCTCGGCCGGGGTTTCGAGTCGGCCGGCCATCATCCGATCGAATGTCTTGTGGTAGGCCTCGACGCGAATGGTGGTGGCGTCGGTGAGGGTCTGTTCCCAGCCGCCGATGGCGTGGACGGACCGTTCGCTCTGCAGCCCGAGTCCCTGGCTGTTCGAGAGGTCGACGAAGTAGTCGGACTGCAGGAGTTTCTCGTAGCCAGGGCTCTGCGTGAACAGTCCCCCCGCGGCCTTCAGTTTCGTGCGTGGGCTCAGGGTGATCGTCGCCCGCGCACGGGGTGAGAGCAGGTGTTCGCCGGAAAGTTGGCTCCAATCGAGCCGGGCTCCGGCCGCGACGCTCAGACTCGGCCGCAGTTGGATCTCGTCTTCCGCAAAGAGTGCCGCTCGGCTGCTCTTGGCCGTCGAGACGAGGTTGGATGGCAGCCCGGCACCACCCAGCACGCTCGAGCCGTTGGCGACGCTGTCGTTGCGGTCACCCGTGATCATCCAACCCCAGTCGGTCCGCAGTGCATGGTACTCGGCGCCAAAGTCGAGTGTCTGCTTCGGCGTCACCACGACGCGGATGCTCTCGCGTGCCGACAGGTCGCGTACGCCGAGGCCGCGCGTGAAGACGATGGCCGCTGGAGGGAATGCGGTGTCATCGTTGGCGGCGTTTGAACGGGTGGAGTCGTTGCGAACCGTGCCGTCGACCCCGAGGTCGTCTCGATAGCGATAGGCGGCCAGCGTCGTGGTGGCGGTGGCCCGCGTGCCGAGCACTGCGGAATAGGTGAGGGCGCCAACGTCGTTGCGCGAGTGGTCGATCAGGCCGATACGATCGCCGCTGCCGCTGTCGTTGAAGGTGGCATCGGTCGATTCTCGGCTGGTCACTCCGGTCAGTGTCAGACGCTGGCCCACGCGTGGTTCCCAGCTCACCTTGGTCTGGAGGTCGCCAAACGACGGCAGGTCATTGTCGGTCACCCGCTCCGCGACCAGATCGTAGTAGGTGCGCCTGCCAGAGACCAGCCACGAGCCGGACGGGAAGCCGCCCTCGAGCACTAGATTCGTGTCTGTGGCCGACAGCGCCGCTGAGCCCGTGACCCGGGACGCGCTGTTGCCGATGCGATTGTCAACCAGGAGAATCGACGACAACCGGTCGCCGTACTTGGCGCTGAATCCACCAGCCGTCAGTTCAAACCGCTCGATCGTGTCCGGGTTGAACGCGCTGGTCAATCCGAACAGCCGATAGGGATTGTGGATCTCGACGCCGTCCATCATCGTCAGATTCTGGTCCGGACCACCGCCACGCACGGCCAGGCGGCTCCCGAAATCGTCGGCAGCAGAGACCCCCGGCAGCGTCTGCAGCACGCGGTAGACGTTGTCTCCGGCACCGGCCACGCGGCTGACGGTGATGGGCGTGAGCTCGATGGCCGGCGCCGCCGTCGCGATATTCGCCGCGCGACCCGAGACGACGACTTCCTCCTCAAAGGTGCGCCGTGACAACGTCACGCTCACCGAGAGGTCGTTCCGGATCGTCAGGTCGATGGTGAAGTCGTGATAGCCCGGCTTGACAACCAGCAGGTGCACGACCTCGCCGTCAGCGGCATCGATCGGTAACGAGAAGGCGCCCTTCGCGTCAGTGGTGGTGCTGAGACCGCCGACACTCACGATGGCGCCATCCACCGGTCCCTTTGGTCGATCGGTCGTGACGTCGCCGGTGATGGTGATGGGCCTGGCGACGCTTGCGGAGAGGATGAATGAGAGCAGGAGCGAGATGATTGGCACTGTGACCTAAGGAGTACTGCGACCGATCTGATATTCGCGTGGGGGTTCCAAGCCGAGGAGGTATTTTACAAAGTAATCCCAACGGCGTCGCACCATATACGGCTCGTTACCAAACCCATGGTCGCGGTTGGGCAGCATGAGCAGATCGAAGTCCTTGTTGGCCTTGATGAGCGCGTCGACCAAGAGGAGAGTACTTGAGGGCGGGACGTTGGCGTCCATCGTGCCATGCGCGAGCAACAGGTGCCCCTTGAGATTAGCGGCGATGAGCTGGTTGGCCTGGTTGTCGTAGTTGGTCGTGCCGTCGGCGTTGGTTGTCAGCAGTCCCTGCCATTTTTCCGCCCAGTCGTCTTCGTAGTTGCGGTTGTCGTGGTTGCCGGCCTGGGCAACGCCGACCTTGAAGAAATCGGGATACCGCAGCATCGCCGTCGCGGTGGCGTAGCCGCCACCGGAATGTCCGTAGATGCCGACACGATCCAGATCGATGTAGGGCAGCCGCCGCGCGAGGTCGCGCATGCCGGCGACCTGGTCGGGAATGGTGTTGTCGCCCATGTTGCCGTAGGAGGCATCATGGAACGCCTTGGACCGCCAGGGCGTCCCCATGCCGTCGATTTCAACGACCATGAATCCGAGTTCGGCCAGCGCCTGAGCGTCGCCACGGGCGGGGCTGAAGCTGCGTGAACCGACGCTGCCGGTCTGCGGGCCCGGATAGATACGGTTGACGATCGGGTATTTCTTCGATGGATCCAGGGTGGTGGGCGCGTAGAGCAGGCCATACAGCGTGGTGACACCGTCGCGCGCCTTCACGGTGACGGACATCGGTGGCCTCCAGCCGATGCTGACGAGACGCGAGATGTCGGCGGTTTCGAGCGTCGTGACCAGGCGCCCATCGGCCGAGCGCAGCTCCGCCACTGGCGGCGTCGCTGGCGTCGATGCGACATCGACAAAGAACTCGCCCGTCGGCGACAGCTGAATGTCGTGATCGGCATCGGCGGGTGAGAGTCGCGTGACGGTCCTGCCGTCGATCGAGGCGCGGTAGAAGTGCCGGAAGTACGGATCGCGCCCGGCTTCGCGGCCGACGCCGACGAAGTACAACCAGCCGTTCTGCTCGTCGACGCGCAGCAGTTGCGTGACATTGAACTCGCCCCTGGTGATCTGCCGCGTCAGGGCGCCGGTGGTGGCGTCGTGCAGATAAAGATGGCCCCAGTTGTCCTTCTGAGAAAACCACAACAGTTGGTTGGACGCCGACAGATACCGCCAGTTGGCCCGACCGTTGCCCGCCTCGAAGAAGGTGGCCACCGTCTCCTCGAGTACCTTGCGGGCGCGCCCGGTCACTGCGTCGGCAATCAGCAGCTCCTCGTGGCGGTGATCGCGTGAGGTCGATACCACCGCCAGGCTCTTGCTGTCGGCGGCCCACTGCACATCCGTCCACTCATCTCCCCGGCACGAGACGTCGTCGCAGATCGACGAGCGGTGCTGCAGAGGGGGCGTCTGAATGCGCACGACCGTCGCCCTCGCGACATCGATCACGACGGGTTGGATGGTGGTGACGACGGCATCGCCCGGCAGCGGATATTTCCAAGAGGTCAGCTTCGGGTGACCAACGTTCGTGCTGACCAGGTGCATCTCGCCGACGCCACGCTGATCCTGCTGGAAAGTGGCGATCTGTGTTGAGTCTGGCGACCAGACCAGGACCGGACGGTCGCTACTGACCCAGCCAGCGTTGTCGGTGGCGTAGCCGAAGTCGGTCACACCGTCCGTCGTGAGCTGACGCTCGCGGTTGGTGGCAGTGTCGCGTAGCCAAAGGTTCCAGTCTCGAATGAAGGCGGTGTAGTGGCCGTCGGGCGAGCGTGCGTAGTCGACTGGTGGCGGGGTCGTGCGGCAGGCGGGAAGATCACACGCCACCTTCGCTCCGGTGCGTGGGTCGACCAGCCAGCTCTCAGCCCCCCGCTCCCGCGTGGTGCGATACCAGAAGCGGCCGTCCGGCAACCACGTGGCTCGGACCCCGGCGCCGAGCACGAGTGGCGCCGTGCCGGCCGGCAGGAAGCGCTCAGCTCGCGCGTAGTCGGCGGCGGTGAGCGCCCGTGCCGGCTGTCCAGAGACGACGCCCGGCGTGAGCGCCGAGACGGAGGTCAGAACAAGGGCCGCAAGGGTCTGGCGCATACGGCATGATAGCGCCCGTGCCGTGGGCCGTTAATGTCGCCGTGTCGCTCAGGCCGCGCGCCCCTCGCGCTGGGGCCGGCGGAGCGCCAGCACCGGACGTGGCAGGGCGGCGACGGCCTTGAGCTGCACGCGGTGCAGGGCGAGGCCGACCATGCGCATGTCGTTGTGGAAGGTGTCGAAGGACTCCTCGACGCGCGCATGTGTCAATGATTGTTCGGTACGCGCGGTGAGACCGATCCGCGTGAGTCCCTTCTGGACCCCGATCGCAGAGGAGGGGACTCTGGCCCGGATGCGGATGCACGCGCTGCCTGGTTCCGCGGGCGCGGAGCGTTCGTGCACCGCCGGGACTGGCTGGCCGTTGATCGTGATCGCCACCTCATCCCAGACGCGCCAGGTGGCCGCACCCATAGCGTCCAAGGTCAGCTCGTAGTCCTGCCCCTCGACCAACGGGGGGGCCAGGAGTGTGGATTCACGGTCTGGTCCGCTCCAGCGATAGGCGGTCGACTTCGGCCGCTCGCGCCACCACCACCCCTCGCCGTTGAGCGGGCGGTCCGCAGTGATGTCGATGTGGTTCACGGGCGCGACGTATTGGCCGGCCAACGTGGCCTCGAAGTGGCGCCGGAGCCAGTCCTGCACCAGCTCGGTTGGCACCTCCTGCGCGCTTTCTGGCGAAAAGGCTGGCGCATCCGGACGGATGGCGCACAACATCTCGCTGTAGGCCGTCCAGAACCGGTTCTTGGCCATGGCGTAGAGCGCGCGATCGCTCTCGAGCAACGCGTCCAGTTCCTCGTCTGTCACCTGCTGGTCCGCGTGCTCGGTGAGGCCGTCGGGCCGCCGATTGATGTGCCAGCCACGTTGCGGTGGCGGCCATCCCATCCGGAACGACACCAGCTGCATGAAGCGCTCGATGTCCTCGGTGGTTCCGGCGATGTCCACCCGCGCCAGCAGCTCGCTCAGTTCGCCGGTCGAAGGAACGGTCGTGCCATTGGCGCCGTCGCGAAGAGCCCGCGCGAGCCAGTAAGACTGATGGCACGTGTACCCGTCGGGGCCATCCAGTACTTCGCGATCGGTGCGCCCCTCGCACATCTGGCGGTACTTGCTGGTCGTCAGTCGGCGACAGTGGGCCATCCACGAACGGAAGCGAGCGGCGGGCTCGCGGACGAGCATGATCGTCACGTCTGGGCGCTCGCCCAGCGCGTCCAGCACTTCAGACGAGTAATGGCCGCTGAGAAGCCGATAGCTCTGCAGCACGTGCGCCGGCAGCTCGCGCGCCTTCCACTCGTCGATGACCAGTGACTCGCCGGTGGCGTAGTGATTTTCAAGAAACGCCTTCAGCGTGATGCCGGCGGTCTTGGGGATGTGAACAAAGTACATCCGCGGGCGCACCGCGGTGTCAGTGGCGGCGCTGTGCCGAGAGACGATTTTCATGCTGCAGCCTGCCTGGAGATGAACTTGATGCGCTGCTCGCCAACCGGCCGGCCGTAGAGCACTTCGTTCTGGTCGCAATACGGAATCCGCGGGTTGGCGTCCACCCAGCGATCCTCGATGGCGACGACGTTGGCGGTGGTCAGTGCGATGAGGCCGCCGGCGCGTTGCACGCGGCGACAGAGCTCGACGTCCTCATGCTCGTTCCAGAACAGGTTTTCATTCCACTGGAAATCACGCCAGAAGGCCTTGCGCACCAGCGTCGCGCCGCCAGGGTTATAGGCGTATTGGGAGTAGGCGCGGTAGTCGAGCAACCCACCCGCTGACCAGACCTGGTTCTGACTGCTCACCACGGCCCAGTCGAGGCCGCGTCGGCCATCGGCCAGGCGCACCCGCACGGCGGCCAGCCCGTAGCCGTAGCCCCATGCCGCAAAATCGCTGGTGAACTGCGGATCGAGTGTGAAGCGGTCGTGGCAGACGAGGATGTCGGAGTAGGCCGCCTCCTCGCAAATCAGATTCTTCTTCTTCGTGATCCAGCCCAGGTCGTCGTGCTCGGCGAAGCTGAGTACCCGGACGTGTCGTCGCGCCGCGAGCGGGCCGATGTCCACGGGTGAGACGACCAGAATCTCGTAGGGCTCGCGGCAGTGCTGTTCAACCGAGTTGATGAACTGCTCGACGTTGCCGAGTCGTGCGCCGGTGGTCAGAATCCCGAAGGTCCACCCCGTATGCGCGGTCAGGTAGGTCCGATGGCCGGCGCGTTTCCGCTCGTAGCGCATCGTGTGCTGCAGGGGGCCACCTTTGTGTTGGCTACTCCAGGCGAACTGGCCATCGAACAACCGGTCCAGGAGCGACTTGAAACCAAACGATGTCAGGTGCTGGTTGTCGAAGATGGTCGTCTGGAACGCGCTGCCGACGCTGAGATACTTCAGCGACTGATGCACGACCGGCTCGACAAAGGTGTTCGCGTTGATCTCGTGCAACGTCATGTTGGCGGCGCCGCGAATCAACTGACGCAACGCCCAGAAGTTGATGCTGTTGTTGTACTCCGTGACGATGCGGACCGCTGATGGGAGGTTGGGCTGCCGCATCAGCGAGTGGTGCACTTCCACGTCCGGGCCAATGGTGAGCGGCGCTGGTCCGTTGCTGCTCGCCGCATTGTTCAGTGCGGTCTCCGTGCCCAGGGCTGGATCGACCTGGCCGCCGCCGACCGGCTGGAACGCGGCTGCATGCGCCTTGCCCCACCGGATGATGGCGGCCGACGTATACGCTGAGGCGACGAACCGGACGCCGGTGCGCGGCTCGACAAACGAGGGTGGCGCGGCCACGGGTGACGGCGCCGGGGCCGACGTCGAGGGTGCCGCCGGCACGTCGCATTCCACGACCAGACTTGGATACTTTCTGCCGCCGCGCGCTGTCCAGGGGGCCGGCGTCAGTCGCTCGCGCAGTGAGGTCGGTGACAAGGCGCAGCGGGCGATCCTCGGCAGCGCCTTCAGCAACTGCAGGCGCGACATCTTGACCACGTCCTGCGCCAGCCGACGATAGCGGTAGCGCACGGCCTTTGCAAAGAAGCCGTCCCGCGTGCCCTGATCCCCGATCAAGGTCTCGCAGTATTCCGAGTTGGCCCGCATCTCGTTCATGAACTGTTCATGTTCGAGGAAGTGACGATGCCACAGCGTGCCGGTCGTGCTGTTGGGATGCACGCGCCAGCCGACGAAGCCCGGCGTCAACCGGCCAAGAAAGCGCTGCCGCTGGTATTGCGTCGTCAACAGTCTGGTGAAGAACTCCCAGTCGCAGAGAAAGTCGAAGTCCTCGCGCATGCCGCCGACCTCATCGAGCAGTTCGCGGCGAAACACGGTGGCCGAGGGGAGCGGTGTGCCGGAGTGCAGACACGAGCGGAAGAACAACGACGGTTGCACCAACGTCAGCGACGGTGATTGGTCGAACTTCGGTGCCTCACTGAAGGGTTCGACCAGGTGGTAGAGGATGTCGAGCGAGAGGCGTGAGTCGCTCAGCAGGGACACTTCGGCTTCGAGCGCCTGGGGCGACAGCAGGTCGTCGCTGTGCAGGATGCGCACGAAACGGCCGCGTGCGGCGTAGAGTCCCTGATTGGTGTTTCTGGCCTGGCCGAGTCTCGCCGTCGAGAACAGGTAGCGCGCCGGACGCGTGGTCTCGGCGCTGAACCTCATGGTGGCTTCCTGGATGACGAGCCGATCGGCCCAGTCCGTCGAGTCGTCTGTCACGATCAGCTCGAATGAGTCCAGGGTCTGCGCCGCGAGGCTGGCCAGCGTGTCGAGAAAGAGCGCGGTCCGGCCGTGCGTGGGCACGACGACCGACAGCATCGGGGCGGGTGTGAGCGTGGTCGAATTCGGCATCATGTGTCCTAGGCGGTCAGAAACCACGATGGCGGCACCAGGTCGTCGACGGCGACGACGGGGCCTGAGTAGCCGCGTTTCCTGACATCAGCACGCAGGACGTGCTGGAACACGGCGGTCGACAGGAAGATGCCGCCGCATTGCGGCAGCGCGTCTGCGGGCGAGAGCACCAGCTTGCCGAAGCGTTCCTTGCCCCACAGCCCGGAGTTGTTGTCGATGAAGCAGAAGATGCGCGGCTCGAGTTCCGGAATCGCCTCCAGCAGGACTCGTGAGTGCTCGCCAGCGCCAAAGACACCGAGCGGTTCCGGCAGGGCGAAGAGCCGCGGGCCAATGACCTCGGCGAGAAAACGTCGGTATTGGGCCGGCCGCTCCACAAAGCCGAGCTGCACGCGATGGAATCGCACAAAGGGCAGCTGTAGTAGCCCGGAGAGGGCGCGGCCTTTGAGGCCGTCAAACGGAATCACCTGCGCGTCAGAGGACTGAGACATGTCACTGGTCCATCAAGCGTTGACGAGGGCGGCTCGAGCGGCCGCCAGTGTGTGTTCAAGTGCCGCGACTCTGTGGTGCAGTTGCCGTCGCCGGCCGAGTACCCCGTGCTGGCGTTGGGTGCGGCGAGCGTGCTGCACCGCGAGGTCGTCCACCGCGAGCGTCGTGAATCCGTAGGGCGTCCAGTAGGACGGGTCGGTGTGACCGAGCAGCGCCTCCTGCCCCGGCTTGACCGCGCGGACAAAAATCCACGCGCCGTGTTTGTCGCCCGGCCCTGCCGGCGTCAGCGCGAATGCCATGCGAGTGAAACCGATGCTCTGCAGGTCCGCGGCAATCTCCCCGGGGTGCAGCACGCCGGCGTCGATGACGCCGTTGGTGGCGTTGGCGTCGACGAAGTCCTGCTCGTAGTCCACCATGTTGGGATGGCCCGGGCCGTAACCCATCTGAAATGACAGCACCCCGCCGGGCTTGAGCGCCTCGAACAGGCTCGCCAGAATCCTGCGGCGGATCGAGTAGACGCAAATGTGCTGCAGACAGATGACCGAGAAGGCAAAGTCGTAGTCGTTGCCTGCCGCGGTCGGCACCGAGTCGCCTGGCGTGACAAAGAAGCGCGGCGCCGGCTGAATGTCCGCACACCGGCGAGCCGCAACGGCAATCACGTCCGGCGAGATGTCGACGCCGTCCACGCGGGAGAAGTGGCGAGCCATCCGCTTGACCATCCGGCCCGGGCCGCATCCGTAGTCGAGCGCCACCGCACCCGGCTTTCGACTCAGGCCACCGATGAGAAATCGCTCGTAGTCGTACGCTTCGTGCGAGACATAGGAGCCGACGACGAGTTCGTCGTCGTCACGCGTCGCAAACGCCTCGTCGCCGTAGGCAGAACGTCCGACAAGGGCCGCGTAGTGCGCCTTTTCCATGCGCAGGTAGGCGTCGACGCCAGCCGGGCGGTCTGTCGGGGTGAGTGGAGTGTCAGCCATGTTCGGCACGCGCTAGGCGGCGACCAGTAGTTCCTGGCCGAGAAAACGCACCGGCACGTTGAGCGCCTTCATCCTCTGGTAGTGGGCCAGCACTTTCTTGCCCCAGTCACCGGCCGCGCCTGCTCCGGCTCGTGCCGTCACCTCGCGCCGATAGACCTCGCAGTAAGACTTCTGTGTCAGGAACAGCTTGTTGGCGACGAGTAGGAATGGCGCCAGCTGACTCGACTCGTCCAGCGCATGTCGCATGATGGCCTCGGTCACGCCGGGGCAGGAGAAGTTCGGGATATCGTCGAGGGAGACGATGCCCCCTTCGGCGGTGATGGCCTCGGCGATCTGGAGATCGTGAAGGGCGCCCTCCATGGTGTGGTCGCCATCGACGCTGACAAACTGACACTTGGCACCGAGGATGGCGAGGATGGCGTCCGGTGTCACCTCTTTCGAGTCGCGCTGGAGCAGCGTGACAAGGTCCGGGCGGCGTGCGTAGGTGGCGATGTTGTGCTGCAACCTCGCCAGCTGGGCGTCGCGGTCGCCGCCGTGGTAGAGCGGGTCGATGGCGAGGACACGCTGCGGCGTCTCCGGTAAGAAGGAGAGCAGCGAGAGATAGCGTCCCTCCCAGACGCCGATTTCGCAGAGCGGTCCCGGCGCCAGGTGCGCGCGCTGGATGTCTGCAAGCATCAAGGTCGCCTCGACGGCTGGCATGTAGAGCCAGCCGGCGATGTCGTGATAGCCCTTGTTCAGATACTGATCGAGCGAGTTCTGCGGTGGGGCGACCTCAGGCCCTGGCACCATGGGCTGGTCTTCGAGGCCAGCGACGAGGCGGATGCGCGACGGGTCGATGCCCAGGTCGGTGAGCTGGCGTCTGATACGCCCGACCTGTCCGCTGGCCAGGTACACCACGTCGAACTCCAGCGAGCTCAGGGCCGATGGTGCGAACACCGGGTGACCGAGCACCGTGGTCTGTTGCTGGTTCGGGTCGTTGTCGGCAAAGCCGATGACCGGACCACTTGCCGCGATCGCGGCCAGGGCATCACGGCCCCTGGTGCCTGCTCCGAAGATGATTGCGCGTTCGTTCGATGGTGTCATGGGTGTCTCTGGGCGCCAGGGAAGGCGAGCACCGCCTCACGCTTGGCCGGGGTTGACGTTGGCAGCGCGTAGATTCGTACGGCCAGGGCGTCGGCGGATGAGCCGCTCACGAGCAGGTGGGTGATAGGTCTGAGGCTGCCGTCGTGACGCGCGGTCTTCTCGGGGAAGTTCACGAACTGGAATTGGACGTCGCGAAAGACCTCACTGAAATCGCTGAAGATGTCCGGCAGCGCGTCAGTCGTGGGCCACACGTGGCCGCCCGACGAGGGCGCCTGGCGGTCTAGGCCGTCTGCCTGCCACGGCAGGTGCGGAGCGGGCACCGTTGCGGCAGTGCAGTCGGGATAGAACGGCATCTGCGCGAAGAACGTCCCGCCTGGGCGAAGGGCCCGGGCGATCGAGCGCAGGAGTGATTGACGCACCGACCTGGACGTGATCAGGTGCAGCGTCAGGTGCAGCGTGGCGATGTCATAGGCCCCGTCAGGTGCGGCGCCGCAGTCGTCGCCGTCGCTGACAAAGAAACGCGACGCGGTGAGCGTCGGGTCTTGCTGCGCCAGTTCGATCATCGCCTGGCTGATATCGACTCCGTCGACGTGGTGTCCGGCCGTGGCCAGCGGCACCATGGTTCGGCCAAGGCCACAACCGATGTCGAGCGCCCTGAGTGGTCCAGGGCGTGAGGTGGCACGATCGACAATCGCCCGGAGGTTGGCCGGGGCGACGAGCGGATGCGTGCGCTGCAGGTGGTTGAGCAGGACATGCGCCTGCTGTCCCTCGGCCTGCTCGCACGCAAACGCGTAGTTGGGATGAATCCAGGCCTGTGCCTGCGCGAGCGACTGAGCGTGCGCATCAGCATGGGCGGCCTGCGCTTCCAGAGCGATGGCAGTTCGTGCCTGACGCGAGATCTCGTGCGCCGCATGGTCGGCCGCGGCGTCAATCTGTTGGCGCGACGCCGTGTCGCCGCCAAAGTCGAGCCACGCATCCATGGGACGCGTCTCACTGGGTGTGATCGCGTGTTCGAGTTGCGCGACTGCGTGGCGGCGCTGATCGAGGCCGGCCGCCCAGGCGGAATGTAGTCGACGATGGAGACCGAGATCGTGCTTGGCCTTCGGGAGATGCAACACCGAGAAGTCGGTCTGCGCGATCCGCCCACCCTGCAGAATCCCGCCGCCTGTCGCATTGACAATGCGCCGGTCCGCCGCTTCGTTGGCGCGCGAGACGATCCAGTCGCGGAACTGAACAAAGTGCGGCGTCGTCGTCACTGCTCCGCCGTGCACGTCTGGTTGGGTCAGGTGTGGACGTTCGGCGAGATAGGTCTTGAACAGTTCGACGCGGGCGGCGTCGGTTGGAAAGTCGCGCCACTTGTCCTCGTAGGTGGTGTTGCGGCAGTACTGGAGACCGCCGCTGTACGCGAGGTCGGCGCCCGCAAAGACGATCGGGTCGCAGCCGGCGCGAATGGCCAGGTCGAACGCGGTGGTGAGCACCGAGCCCCAGGCGCGTAGCGTCCCTCGACCGAGGCCGTGAGCTGAAAGCCAGGGCCACGGCTGATGCTGACTCACATTGAACGTGAACGTGCGGCCCGCATACGACGGGAAGACTGCCGGATCGATGCTGGCTTCGGCCACCAGCCATGAGCCGCGGCGGTCGGCGATGTTTCTGAGGTGTCGCGCATTCAGTTCGCTCGGGTCTACAGAGACGACGATCTGAGGCACGATGCCCGCGGCCAGCAAGGGGCGCAGTGCGGTGTCGACCGCGATCAGCAGGACCCGCCCCTCCATCTTCTGGAGTTCGCGAATGTTGCGATCGAGCGACGGGCCTGCGCCGACCACAATGGCGGGCACGCGAGAAAATGCGCCAAAGAGGGAGGCGCTGTCGCCTTCCTTCGCGACGACGGGAATGTTGGCGAGTGTGTTGAGCAGATACCGGCCGGCAAATTGGCGCCGCGCGTGTTCGTTGGCCAGGGCCCCTGCGATCACCTGTGTCGCGAGTGCTCTTGCACGCAGGGCTTCCTCAGGAAACTCTCGCTCGAGCATTGGCGCCATGATGATCGGTGGCGTCGCGGCACCGCGGCCAAACAGTCCCCACACTTCGGCGGAGCCGGTGTAGTCGGGGCCGGTCAGGATGGTCAGGCGTCCGGATGACAGCCATGCCTTCCAGTCGCGCCGCGTGAGCATGGCGCGGGTGATGGCCGGCATCGGTTCAATCGCCAGCACGCGCGTGGTCGCGGTGGTCGATTCGAGTGCGTCGAGCAGGTAGCCGAGCCCCAGACCCACGACGATGACGAGCGGCGGGTTTGAGGCCGCGAAGCGCTCGGCCACACGCGCCGAAGCGGCCAGCGGGTCGTCCGAGCTATGCACCGGCACCCAGCGCCCATCGTCGGTCTTCACCGACGCGCGAAGTTGTGCGCCGTGACCATGGAGGCTCGTGGCCGGCTGGGCGGTGGCCGCCCGCAGCGCCTGTTGGGTGGCAGCGGGCAGCAGGGCCAGGTTGGCTTCGAGTGGCGAACTGATTCGGTTGACGGGCGTGCCGTCAGTGCTCGTCGGGTCGATCACGCCCAGAGCGCGCCGCAAGCCGGGTGCCGGGGTGGACGGAGCCAGAATTATTAGGAAAACTGCCGAACTGGCACGCGAACCCTGTCAGTAGATCGACCATGTGACGGGGGGGCGACACATACCAGCGGGCGGTCTGGCGATCGTGCCGTCTGGTTACGTGGGTTCGCTGCCGCGGACCTTGTGACCTTCCAGATCGGGCAGAAACGCCGCGAGGAGGCCGATCGCCGGCAGGTAGGCGCAGATTCGGTACACCGCTTCGATGCCGATCGCGTCGGCGAGTGCACCGAGCGCGGCCGCGCCGATGCCACCCATGCCGAAGGCGAAACCGAAGAACAGACCCGCGATGAGACCGACCCGCCCAGGCACGAGTTCCTGTGCGTAGACCACGATGGCCGAAAACGCGGACGCGAGGACGAGCCCGATGAGGACTACCAGGATGCGCGTCCAGACCAGATTGGCGTGAGGGAGGAGCAGGGTCAGCGGCAGGATGCCGAGGATCGAGCCCCAGATCACGGGCTTGCGGCCGATGCGATCGCCGATCGGGCCGCCGAGAATTGTGCCAACGGCGACAGCGCCGAGGAAGCTGAAGAGATCGAGCTGCGCCGTCTGCACCGAGACGTGAAACTTCTCGATGAGATAGAACGTGTAGTAGACGCTGAGGCTGGCCAGGTAGAAGTACTTGGAGAAGATCAGTGCGGCAAGAATGGCAATCGACCAGGCGGCTCGGCGAGATGTGACCGTCGCGACGGGGTCGCCCTCGTGTGAAGGGCGCGGTCGGCGGGCGAGGTGGCGACTCCTGGTCCACTGCCCGACACGGGAGACGACGACCATTCCAGCCAGCGCCAGTAGTGAGCACCACGCGATGCTGCGCTGGCCAAACGGTGCCACGAGCCAGGCGCCAAGCAGCGGACCAGTCGCCGAGCCGAGATTTCCCCCGACTTGAAAGACGGATTGCGCGAGCCCGTGCTTGCCGCCTGACGCCATTCGAGCCACGCGCGACGACTCGGGATGGAAGATCGATGAGCCGAGACCGACGAGTCCGGCGGCCACCAGCAAGAGGCCGAAGGTCGACGCCACGGAGAGCAACAGCAGGCCGAGCAGCGAGAAGCCCATACCAAGCGTGAGTGCCTGGGGCGTCGGTCGTTTGTCGGTGTAGAGGCCGACCAGCGGCTGAAGGATCGACGCCGTCAGCATGAGCGCCAGCGTCATGAGTCCGACCTGCGCGAATGACAGCCCGAAGGTCTGCTTCAGCACGGGATAGATGGCTGGGAGCAGCGACTGAATCGCGTCGTTCAGGAAGTGTGAGGCGCTGATCGCTGCGAGCACGGTCACCGCCGCACCCTCGGCGCGCGGCGCGCGAGCGTCGGCGTTCATAGGCCGCCTACTTCCTCCCCGTCAGCCTGCCGAACCAGCTGCGGGCCGAGGGGGCCGTGGTCTGCGTGATGATTCGACCTGAGAGCCAGAACCAACCGGAGACGACGTTGCCGGCGCTTGGCCGGTGGGTGAGCAGTGTCGGGTCGATGATGACGTCAAACGTGCCGCCGACGCTCTCGACCAGTGCCCAGAAGAATGCGTTGCCCGTGATCGCGTTGTGGCGTTCGTCGGCTTCGAGAACGAGCCCGCTGATGAGTGCGTGGGGCTCGGGCGGGGAGACGGGTTGGCCAGACGGCGCGATCACGCCAGAGGGAATGACTGCCTTGGCTGGAAACGACATGCCTTGCGCCGCCTGTGCGCTCAGGTAATCCGCCTCCGATGCGTGCAAGGTCGCATTCTGTGCGAACGCCGCCACTTGGACATCCACCGTCATGGGCAGCGTCAACCCTGCGTGCGTCGCCGCATCCGGGCAATCGAATACGAATGGGTAGTCGCCACTGGACGTCGCCTCGGCTGGAGGATTGGCCCAGGCGATAAAAGTGCCGTCGAGCGGTGTGTGTCTGTCGCGTCTGATCCGGGCTTCGAGTGTCGCGCGCACCGTCGACTTGCCGCCAAAGTGCGGGTTCATGCCCATGGCATCTCCGCCCTTCTTCAGCTGCAGCCATAGCTGCTCGCCCGATGGCGGCGACCAGCGGAGGTACTGGCCCTCTGGCACAAAGATCGAGTCGGCGCGGTCCGCGACTCGACTCGCCAATGCGGCAAGGTCTTCACCGGACGTTGCTTCGAAACCCAGGGCGGAAAACTGACTCGGCATGTCTCGGTAGTGTACTTTCAGGCGCCCGGCGTGTCGGCGTCAGGCGCGGGCGTTAGCCGCCCTTGCGCGCCAGGCGGTTGATCGGTTGCTCAAACCAGCGCCACGAGAGCGATGCCAGGCCGATGGTGGCGACGCCGGCGACAAAAAATAGTGCCCCGCCTTCGCGTAGCCGTCCGACCGCAAGCGTCCGCAGCACGAAGTTCAGCGCGCCAGGCATCAGGGGATGCAGGATGTACATCGCGTAGCTGACGCTGCCAACGGCGAGAATCGCGCGGCTCGTGAGGAGCGTGCGC
>JBEBGG010000203.1:0-5605 GCA_040081555.1 Vicinamibacterales bacterium | reverse complement strand
TCCGGCAAGTACCCGCTAGGCAATCGCCTGTATCACCTGGTGATTCTCGTCGTCGGTCTGACGGCCTCGATCACCGGCATGGTGATGATGGCGCGCATTCGTCAGCCGCTGTTCACGCGCAACCCCTATCTGATGGGCGACGTGACCTGGGGTTGGACCTACGTGGCGCACGGTGTCATGGGCGTCGCGCTCGTAGGCCTCGTGATCGCGCACGTCTACTTTGCTATCCGTCCTGAAAAGTGGTGGATCACGAAGGCCATGCTGTTTGGCTACATCACGCGCCGCAGCTATCTCGAGCACCACGATCCAGCGCGTTGGAAGATCACTCCGAGCAAGCGAGCCTAGGCGTGAGCACAGCCAATCTCGAAGATGCCCGCGTCGAACTGAACAAACGCTGCGACGCGATCGAGGAATGCTACGAGTTCATGCTGGCCTATGCGGGACAGGGACTCGCAGGCGAAGAAAGTGGCGGGAAGGGCACTCAGATTCGCGAGTTCTTGACGCGCTGCGACCAGGCGCTCTCCGGGCTGGCTGAATTTCTCGGCGGCTTCGTGAAGAAGCTTGGTATCGAGGACAAGCCCTACGGCGCCTTCATGGCCGTCATCGATCGAGACGCGAGGGATTCCCAGGCGGCTGTGCAGCTCGTGCTGGCACAGCCGTCGATTAGCTCGCAGCTGGTTGACAATCTCAACGCCTCTATTCACATCCGCGCAGTGCTCACAGATCTCTTTCTCATCGACGAAGTCTTCAAAACCTACAGGCGTTCGTAGTGTCCGCCTTCCGGCGGGCCGTCTTTTCCGCCACGGAGACACGGAGACACAGAGTTATCTGAGGCTCCGTGCCTCCGTGGCCCATGTCAGATCTTCTTACAGCACTCCGTTCAGGCAGTCCAGTCATCGCGGCGGAGCTTCGCCCGCCCCGCGCCGAACTTGCGACAGGCGAGGGTATGGACGCCTGGATCGACACGTATCACACGGTCCGGGGCCTCACGCGTGCGGGCACGTACGTCTTTCTGACCGATAGCGCTGTCGGTGCGCCAGAGGAGGACAATCTTCGGCACCTGGTCACCAACCTCGGTACCGATGTCGCCCGTGAGCGCATCGTGCCCTTCCTGACCACGAAGCACTCGCTCGAATACTGCGTCTCCTATGCCGAGCGCGCGCAGCAACATGGCTTTCCGAGCTTGGTGGTTCTGGGTGGCGACAAGGCCGTTGGCGCTCCGCGCGTTGTCGAACACGCGTGGCAGCTGCGGGGCACGCTGCGTTCACGCGAGCCACGCTTGACGCTTGGTGGGTGGGCCAACCCGCACGCTGACGCGGAGCGTCAGATCGACTTCCTCACCGCTGCCAACTTTAACGCCGAGTATTTTCTGACGCAGGTCGTGAGCCACCACGATCAGAAGGCGGTCGACCAGTTCATGGCGGCCGCGAGCAGGCGCGGACTGACCCTGCCAGGTGTGTTCGGGGTGTTCTACTACCGCAGTGCGAATCGGAAGACCTTGACCGTATTGCGGGACTTCCTGCCCGTGCCGGTCGATGGCCTTGTGGAAGACTTCGCCTCGGGTGCATCGCCTGAGGCTGTCTGCGCAAAGACGATTCGCCTGCTTCGCGCCGCGGGTGTGCGGCACTTCTACATCAGCAATCTGCCAATAGGACGAGCGCCGCGCGTGCTGTCTGACATTCTCAGTCAGAGCGAGTAGCGCCTCACGTCGTGTCGCGGTCTCTGCCGCATGGGTCCCACGCTTCGCGATTTCGTCTGCGACTACCGCGCCGCTGCGCCTTGCGCCGGTGATCAAGACGCCGCGACTCCCTAGATCCGCACGGCGAGTCAATCCCGGCCGCGGAAGCATGAAGGCGCGAAAAGATTGGCGCCTCGCTGGATAATGCGGCCATGACTGAAACCATCGGATTCATTGGGCTAGGAGTGATGGGAAAGCCCATGGCGAAGCATCTGCTTGCCAAGGGGCATACGGTTGTCGTCTGCAATCGTAGCCAACGCGCGGTGGACGAGCTTGTCGCCTTGGGTGCGGTCGCGGCCACGAGCCCCGCAGAGGTCGCGCGCCAGGTGAGCGTCGTTATGACGATGCTGCCAGACACGCCGGATGTTGAGCGCGTGCTGACCGGGCCCGACGGCGTGCTCACGACGTTGCGAGCAGGAAGTGTCGTGGTCGACATGAGCAGCATCTCTCCTCTGGTCACTTGTCGGCTGGCGGCGACGGTCGCCCAGCACGGGAGCACCATGCTCGACGCACCAGTGAGCGGTGGCGAAGTCGGCGCGATCAGCGCGACGCTCTCCATCATGGTCGGCGGGAGCGCCGAGGCACTGGCCCGCGTACATCCGATTCTCGAGTGCATGGGTTCGCGCATCATTCATGTGGGCGAAGCGCCAGGTGCAGGCCAGACCTGCAAGGTGTGCAACCAGATCGCGATTGGTGGTGCGTTGGTGGGCGTGAGCGAGGCGCTGGCGCTTGCGCGCAAGGCAGGAGTCGAGCCTGCAAAGGTGCGAGAGGCGCTTCTCGGCGGCTTCGCCGCCAGCAAGGTGCTCGAGGTTCACGGTGAGCGCTTGATCAAGAAGAACTTCAGGCCCGGCTTTCGAACGAAGCTTTATCAGAAAGATCTAAGGCTGGCGAATGAAACAGCCATCGCACAGGGCGTCGCGATTCCTGGCACCGTCGTCGTGACCGATCTCGTGAACGATCTTGTGGCGTCTGGTGGCGGCGAACTTGACTACTCCGCGATCGGGACCATGCTGTTTGAGAAGGCAGGTCTTACCTAGCGTTCAGCGTTCGGTGCGGTTCAGAGACTCTGTGCCTCTGCTTCTCCGTGGCCTGCATCGGTGGCGTGGCTCGACAGCGTCGTGAGATAATTTCCGCATTAATGGCGGCCCTCTTTCCTTTCAAGGCCCTACGACCTCGGCCGGTGGATGCGGCCCGCATGTCGGCCGTGCCCTACGACGTCGTGAGCACTGAGGAGGCGAGGGCGCTGGCCGCAGGAAATCCGCTCAGTTTTTTGCATGTGTCGAGGCCGGAGATCGATCTCGCGCCGTCGACTGATCCACATGCGCAGGTGGTGTACGACCTTGCCGTCGAGACATTCTCGAAGCTGAAGACGTCGTCGTTGCAGCTAGAGTCCGAACCGAGCCTGTATTTCTATCGCCTGGGCAAGGATGACCATGAGCAGATCGGGCTGGCTGGTTGCTTTTCCCTTGATGAGTACGACCGCGACATCATCAAGAAGCACGAGCGCACCCGTCGCGACAAGGAGGACGACCGCACGCGCCACATGATCGCCCTCGGTGCGCAGACCGGTCCGGTCTTTCTCACGTATCGCGCCAGCGCCGACGTCAATGATGTTGCCACTCATGCGATGCACGCCGAGCCCCTCTTCGACTTCTCGGCGTCCGATGGCGTGCGGCACACGCTATGGCGGGTGACCGGTGAAGATCGAGCCGCGCTGGTCGCGGCGTTCTCGCGCATTCCGGCTTTGTATATTGCCGATGGCCACCATCGCGCTGCCAGTGCAGCACGCGCGAGGGCGGACATCCAAGCGAAGGGGGGGCATGGGCACACCCTCGGTGACGGTGCGGACTTCAATACCGTTCTGGCGGTGGCGTTTCCGCACGATCAGGTCCAGATTCTGGCCTACAACCGGATCGTGAAGGATCTGGCGGGCCTATCTCCGCAGGCGTTCCTGCACGCGCTCGAGCAGGACTTTCACGTCACGGCCGGACCGGCCGTGCCAGGGCAGCGCGGGGATCTCTCTCTGTATCTCGACCGTTGCTGGCACACCCTGCGCCCGCATCGTCGTCCCGACGCAAGCGATGCCATCGCGTCGCTTGATGTCAGTGTGCTTCAGGATCAGGTGTTGGCGCCCCTGCTTCACATTGTTGACGTGCGGACTGACACGCGCATCGACTTTGTGGGCGGTGCACGCGGCACGGACGCACTCGAGCAGCACGTAGATTCCGGGCGGTTCGCCGCCGCATTTTCGCTCTATCCGGTAGGTGTGGACGAACTCATGGCCGTGTCAGACGCCGGTCAGATCATGCCACCCAAGTCGACCTGGTTCGAACCGAAGCTTCGGGACGGACTGCTCATTCACGTGATCTAGACGTAATACGGAGCCATCTGAGCACGAAAGCACGAAGGAAGATATCTTGAGATCCCCTTCCGTGGTTTCGTGATTTCGTGGCCAAGACATCAGGAGTTAACTCATGACCACTGCCGTTCATCGCGTTCTTAACTTCTCGGCCGGCCCCGCGGTGCTGCCCGAGTCCGTGCTCGAAGAGATTCGCCGCGACATGCTAGCCCTGCCAGGCGTGGGCATGTCCGTTCTTGAAATCAGCCACCGCTCGAAGGCCTTTGAAGATATCCTGGCGCGCGCCGAGGCCGACATTCGCGCGCTGGCGCACATTCCCGCCACCTATAAGGTCCTGTTCCTCCAAGGTGGCGCCAGCACCCAATTCTCGATGGTGCCGATGAATTTGCTTGGCGCTGGCCAGACCGCCGACTACATCGATTGCGGATCGTGGGCCGAGAAGGCCATCAAGGAGGGCAAGAAGGCCGGCGCCGTCAACGTGGCGGCATCGACCAAGGGTGAGAACTACTCGCGCCTGCCGAAACAGGGCGAACTGAAGCTCACGCCAGGGGCGGCGTACGTGCACATGACCTCGAACAACACGATTGAGGGGACCGAGTACAAGTCGCTCCCGCACGTCGGTGACGCCCCACTCATCAGCGATACGTCGTCCAACATGTTCAGTGGTCCGATCGATATCGAGAAGCACGGACTGATCTATGCCGGTGCGCAGAAGAACATGGGCCCGGCTGGCGTCACGGTTGTCATCATTCGTGAAGACCTCCTCGCACGCGCAGCCGAGAGAGCCAAGTCGCTGCCCACAATGTTGAGCTACTCGGTGCACGCGGAAAACTCATCGATGTACAACACGCCCCCGTGTTTTGCCATCTACGCGCTTGGGCTGACGATGAAGTGGTTGCTGGATCAGGGCGGCCTGAAGGCCATTGACGCGGTCAACGCACGCAAGGCGCACAAGCTGTATGCCGAGATCGATCGGACCGGCTTCTTCAAGGGCACTGCGCTCAAGGAAGACCGGTCGCGGATGAACGTCACCTTCCGTCTTGGGACGGAGGATCTCGAGAAGCTGTTCATCAAGGAGTCGACGGCCGCGGGGCTTGACGGATTGAAGGGCCACCGTGCGGTCGGTGGCATGCGCGCGTCAATCTATAACGCGTTTCCAGAAGCGGGTGTGGATGCGCTTGTCTCGTTCATGCAGCAGTTCGAGAAGAAGCACGGCTAGGGTCCAGCTGGATCCGGACAGACATTTCAGACCGGGCGTCTGCGACGTCGACGGCGACGTCGCGGCGCCCCGCCGTCCTCCGTGCCCTTCTCCCCCTCGGCCGGTGCCGGCAGATCAGGTCCGCGTTCGTCGAGCACGGTAATCCAGTGCTCGACGAGCTCCGGACTGTTTCCGTGGATTTCCAACCAGCTCAGAGCCTCGCGGAAGATCGAGCGGTGTGTCAGCGCGTGTTGCGCGCGGACGTTGACCTGCACGTCATGTAGCCGGCGCTGCAGGCCCAGAATCAGCT
>JBEBGG010000202.1:0-5608 GCA_040081555.1 Vicinamibacterales bacterium | reverse complement strand
ATATGTGGAGAAGCTGGCCACACCAGACGTGACCATCGCCGATATCGTCGGCGACATCGATCCGATCAAGGCCGCCCAGGGCGGCCTCAACCTGGCGGACGAACTGACGATGCACTACGGCCTGCTACCGCGGGCCAACCGCGGCATCTTCGCCATCAACGAACTGCCGGACCTGGCCGGTAAGATTCAGGTGGGCTTGTTCAACATCCTGCAGGAAGGCGACATTCAGGTGAAGGGCTACCCCATTCGCCTGAAACTTGACGTCATGCTCGTCTTCACTGCGAATCCGGAAGACTACACGGCGCGCGGCAAGATCATCACGCCGCTCAAAGACCGCATCGGTTCGGAAATCCGCACGCACTACCCGGTCTCACGCGCCAATGCGGTGGCCATCACCACACAGGAAGCCTGGACGGACCGTGCCAATGTGCGTGTCGAGATCCCTGACTACGTCCGCCAGATCGTCGAAGAGGTGGCGTTCCAGGCGCGGGCTGATCGCAAGATCGACAAGCGATCGGGCGTCAGCCAGCGGCTGCCCATCACGACCCTTGAACTGGTGACGTCCAACGCGGAACGCCGCGCGCTGATGCACGGTGAGAGCGTGGTCGTACCCCGGGTGAGCGATCTATATGCCGCACTGCCGTCGATTACCGGCAAGTTCGAACTCGAGTACGAAGGGGAGTTGCGGGGCGCAGAACAGGTTGCGCGCGACTTGATCCGTTCAGCCATTGGCAGCGTCTTCAGCGAGCTCGCCGACAAAGTCGAGACGCGGTCGGTGATCAAGTGGTTTGATCTCGGAGGCTCGCTCCCGCTCACCGATACGACCTCCGCAGAATCGGTGATCACGCAGACCCAGAGCGTACAGGGGCTGCAGGATCTGGCCGATCGCATCGGCCTTGCGCCTGGGGCTCCGGCACCGGTTGTAGCCGCTGCCCTCGATTTCGTGCTGGAAGGACTCTGCGCGCAGCGCAAGATCAGCCGCTCTGAGGAGCGCGGCTATACGGCTGGCGAGGACGCCAAACCGCCGCGCCGGCATGCGCGGCGCGAAGAGCCGGCTGAAGAGGACATCCACATTCCGGGCGGGAAGAAGAAGTACTACAACTAGGCCGACCGTTGAAGTACCGCTACACGAAGTTTACCGGCGATCTGCTTGACGGACTGGATCTCGAAGATCTGGTATCGAAGCTGTCCGACCTGCTGCTGTCGAGCGGCTTCGGGAACCCGCGCGGCGGGCCGGACGACACCGACAAGACGATGCAAGCGCTGCACGATGCGATCCTCGAAGCGTTGTTCAATGGTGGCGTCCTCCCCCAGGAGACGATCGACCGACTGCTTGGCGATCCCGCCGATGGGGACCAGGACGATGCGCGGTCGCAGCTCGAGGCGCTGATCGATCAGATCATTCAGCGGATGGGCGAGGACGGCTACATTACGCTGCCGCCGGATCTCGAAGCCGAACGTCAGCGCCGCAGCCAGGGCGGTGAAGGCACGCCGGCAGATTCTCTCACCTTCGAAGTGACCGACAAGGCGCTCGACTTCCTCGGCTACAGAGCGCTGCGTGATCTCCTCGGCTCAGTGGGGCGCAGCAGTGAAGGCCGGCACGACACGCGCGAGCAGGCGATGGGCGTGGAGACCACAGGCGCGCCGAAGGCGTACGAGTTCGGCGACACCCTCAACCTCGATGCGTCGAGCACACTGCTCAACGCGGTACGCCGCGAAGCCCGCGAGGCCGCCGCTGGTCGGCCGACGACCGCGCGCCGCGGTGGCATCCATGTGACCCACGACGACCTGATGGTGGTGCAGGGCGAATACCAGAGCTCGTGCGCAACGGTGATCATGCTCGACTGCAGCCACAGCATGATTCTCTACGGCGAAGATCGTTTCACCCCGGCCAAGCGGGTGGCGCTGGCGCTGGCACAACTGATCAAGACGCAGTATCCGGGTGATGCCCTCAACGTGGTGTTGTTCCATGACTCGGCTGAAGAGATCCCGCTCTCCGAACTCGGGCGCGTGCGCGTCGGGCCACACTACACCAACACCCGCGAAGGTCTACGGCTGGCGCGGCGGATTCTGGACCGCCAGCGCAAGGACATGCGCCAGATCATCATGATTACCGACGGTAAGCCCTCGGCACTCACCCAGCCTGACGGCCGCATCTACAAGAACGCCTTCGGTCTCGACCCGTTCATCGTGTCGGAGACCTGCAAGGAAGTGGCGGCCTGCCGTAAGAGCAACATCATGATCAACACATTCATGCTGGCGCGCGACTACGATCTCATTGCCTTTGTGCGGAAGGTCGCAGAGATCTGCAAGGGCAAGGCGTACTTCACCACTCCGTATACCCTCGGCCAGTACGTCCTCATGGACTACATGGACAAGAAGACGAAAACCATTCACTAAGGATCGACGGCAGGCTGTCATGGTTGACCTTCTTCCGCTGTTCCCGCTCCCCAACGTCGTCCTCTTTCCGCAGGTCTTCCTGCCCCTGCATGTCTTCGAGCCGCGCTACCGGGCGATGGTGGCCGACGCGCTAAGCGGCGACCGCGTCATCGGCATGGTGCTACTGCGCCAGGGGGAACACGAAAGCCACGAACCACCGGCGATCTACCCGGTTGGTTGCAGTGGTGTCATCACGCACTGCGAGCAGCTGCCAGATGGGCGCTACAACCTGGTATTGCGCGGACTTGAACGCTTTACGGTCGAGCGGGAGGAAGAACACCCCCACGGCTACCGCCGCGCGAAGGTGAAGGTGTTACCAGAACCAGCGCTGACGGCGCGGGAGCAGATCATTGTGGCGCAGCATCGCACCACACTGGAATCGCTGCTCGCCCCGATCACGTCGCCTAGTCGCGAATCCATCCGCACCGCCGCGATGCAGGACGTCGATGTGGTGAATGCGCTCTCACAGTATCTGGACTTCGAACCGCTGGAGAAGCAAGCCCTTCTCGAGCGGCCGTGCCTGCGGACCAGGGCCGAGGCGCTGGTCGAGCTCCTTGAGATGCGCACGCTGCTCGCCAGAACGCCCGGAGCCACACGCACGACCCACTGACGACCTAATCGGCGAGCCGGGAGGCGATGGTGTCTACGACCTTCTCGCCATGGAATCGGCCGTTCTCGATGAAGACGGTGCCGGTGTCGATGCCGGCGATGGCGCCGCCGGCCACGAAGATGCCTGGCACGTTGGTTTCGAACGTCTCCGGATCGTGGACGGGCGCCTCCCGCTCGGTCAGCGCGACACCCGCCCCCTGCATGAGCGCCGAGTCCGCTCGATAGCCCGTCAGCAAATACACGGCGTCGGCCGCAATCTCTTCGTCCCCGTTCATCGTCTGAACTACGACGTTGCTGCGGCGAATCTCGCGCACTGTGGCGTTGAGGCGGGACGCGATGCTTCCTTCCTTCATTCGATTCTCAATATCTGGACGCACCCAGTACTTGATGGTCGACTTCAGCTCGGCGGCGCGATGCACCAGGGTGACGTGACCTCCGGCGCGAAAGATCTCGAGCGCAGCCTCCGCAGCCGAATTGCCGCCGCCGACCACCACCACACGCTGACGGTAGTGCGGGTGCGGATCGGTGTAGTAGTGGTGTACGTGCGGCAGGTCTTCCCCCGGCACGCCGAGGCGTACCGGATGGTCGTAGTAGCCGATGGCAAAGATCACGTGGTAGGCGTAGCGCACCTTGTGCCCACCACGCGAGGTCACCGACTCCACGGCAAATACCGGCCGCGGATCGTCAGC
This sequence comes from Vicinamibacterales bacterium, assembly GCA_040081555.1. GTDB lineage: Bacteria > Acidobacteriota > Vicinamibacteria > Vicinamibacterales > CAVVIG01 > CADEEX01. Next base: position 1,871 of record JBEBGG010000202.1, on the reverse strand, counting down.
GTTGCGCTCGTCGGTGTCTCTGGACACGGCCACGACCTTCTCGTCTGTGGCGATCTGAAGGCCGAAAATGTCGACCACGCGGCGGTAATAGCGAAGCGCTTCGAGGCGTGTCGGCTTGTCGAAGGGAGACACCAGCGGCAGCCCCCCGATCTCGAGCAGTTCGGGCGTCGTGAAAAACACCATCTGGGGCGGAAACCGGTAGATGGAGTTCACGAGCACGCCCTGCTCGAGCACGAGGTAGTCGAGATTCCGGTGTTTTGCAGCGATCGCAGCGGCGAGCCCTGACGGGCCGCCGCCAATGATGAGGACTTCCCGAACGGACATCGTTCAGATACTAGCGCCTCGCACCCAGAGCCGGGCGCTCTGCGTTCTGATTCCTTGCTCCCCGGCCGACTGCGGGTGTCGACCCGACTTCATGCGGCCAGTGACATGGCTGATTTGCCCGCTCGCCCCCAGCTGAGGCCCATTCGCTGGATGTTGATGGCAATAACCCCTTCCTCGTCTATGATTTACCGATTAAACCGAGTCTGCACTCGGTCGGCCACGACTTTACAGGAGAGTTCACGCATGCACGCGCCTATCAAGTACTTCGAAAAGGGGCTCACCTACGCCGCCAATGGCGCGTGGGTCGTGTTCAGCAATCTGAACAAGATCAAGCAGAACCCCTCGTTTACGCCGAAGTGGTCCGATAAGCCCCTGCTCAAGTCGCACGAGAAGACCAAGCCGCCCCTGGGCTGGCCGCGTGTGACCGACTCGCTCTGTCCGATCTGCACCCGCGAAGCCCGCCAGGCCATTGTCGACGGTAAGCAGGACGTCAGCGTCCTGTTGAACGAGAAGGTCGGCGAGATCAAGGCGACCATCCTCGAGCGCGACGGCAAGATCATGATGGTGAAGGATTGCCCGCTTCACGGCCACTTCGAGGACGTGATGGCGATCGACACTGAATTCTTCAAGCATCTCGAGCAGGTGTTCCCCGGTCGCGACATCCGTGCGCACAACGACGCCAAGCTCCACAACCACGGCAGCAGCACAATCCTGCACGGCCGCGGCTCGGTGCTCACGGTCGACCTGACCAATCGTTGCAACATGATGTGCGACCCCTGCTTCATGGACGCCAACCAGGTCGGCTTCGTCCACGAACTGTCGTGGGAAGACATCAAGACGGTGCTCGACAACGCCATCAGCATCAAGCCGCGTCGGCAGATGTCAGTGCAGTTCTCGGGTGGTGAGCCGACGATTTCCCCGTATTTCCTTGACGCGGTGCGCTACGCCCGCAAAGTCGGCTACAACAGCGTGCAGGCGGCCACCAACGGCATCGAGTTCGCCAAGGATGCGGAATTCGCGAAGGCCGCGGCTGACGCCGGCCTGCGTTATGCGTACCTCCAGTTCGACGGCATCGGCAACGCGGCCAACGCGCACCGCCGCGTCGGCAACCTGTTTGACGTCAAGCTGCGCGCCATTGAAAACCTCTTCAACGCCGGCGTCGACATCGTCCCGGTTGTGACAATCGTCAACGGCGTCAACAACGAGCAGGTCGGCCGCATCATCGAATTCGCGCTCGACAATCCGAAGAAGATCAACTTCCTGTCGTTCCAGCCGGTCAGCTTCACCGGCCGCGACGAGGAAGTGACCGACGAGCGCCGCCACGCGCAGCGCTACACGCTGTCGCATCTGGCGCACGATGTGAAGAATCAGACCGGGCTCGGCGAGCCGGTCCGTGACTGGTTCCCGATCTCGTTCATGGGTTCCTTTACCGACTGGGCCGACGTGACGCACGGCGCAGAGAAGGAATTCGGCCAGTTGACCTGCGGTTGCCATCCAAACTGCGGCGTCGGCATGGCGGTCATGATCGACAAGGACACGAAGGAGGC
>JBEBGG010000002.1:0-69651 GCA_040081555.1 Vicinamibacterales bacterium | reverse complement strand
TCGTACGATTCGAAGATGTTGGCAAGGTGCGAGACCTCAAGCACCTTGCTGACGGCGGGACGCGCCGCGGCGAGACGCAGGGTGCCACCGGCGCGCTGCGCGCTGGTGTGTCCCCGGACGAGAGCGCGGATGCCAGCACTATCGATCGCGCTGACGCCGCCGAGGTCTACGACCAGGTTTTTGTGACCCGTGCGCACGAGTGTGCGCAACTGTAATTCGAATGCTTCGGCCGCGCCGCCCGCAAGCAATGGCTCGCGCGGGGACAGGAGAAGTCGATCGCCGACGGTTTGTGTTGAGGCGGCCATGTCTTAGTGCTACTGAACGAATTCAGAACTCGCGGCACTATACATCAGCGGTGCCGAGGACGCGCTCCCTGCTAGTGACATGGCCAGGCGCCGGAATCCTGGACGCCCATTCCGGTAGTGATGAATTCCCACGTGTAGCTATCGGCGCTGAGGATCAGTTTAAGCACCCCGGTCGACCCCTGGCCGGTGACCTGCTTCTGACTGTTTGGCAGCGTCGTTAGGAAGTTGTAGAAGTGAAAGCCACCCGTTCCGACGACAAACTCACGGATACCGCGGTGGTCTTCACGGCGCCCGTCCGGCGACTGCTCCGCAAACCGCTCGTACGAATGGTCATGCCCGTTCAGCACTACATCCACGTTAGCGTCGTACAACAACTTGTACATGGAGTGCACGTAGCCGATATTTCCATTCTTGCCTGATGAAAACAGCGGGTGATGCCAGTAGGCCAACGTGCACTTGGTGGTGGCATTGGCGGCCAGATCCTGGCGAATCCACGCGTCTTGCGCTCCGCTAGCAATCAGGCTGGTATCGCCACTGTTGAGCACCAAGATGTGCCATCCACCAAGGTCGTAACTGTAGTAGCCCTGACCGGCTGCACCGGCGTTAGTACCGAAGTATTCGAAATAAGGCTTGGCGACTGCGGAATCGAAGTAATCGTGGTTACCAAGGGACGGCCTGGTGCGGTCCTTATGGCGACCCCATGTTCGGTTGTAGCACTGATAGTTCTCGCGTGATCCATTCGGGTAGGCGTTGTCTCCGAGGGTGAAGACCGTTCCGCCGATCCCATCAAGTAGCCTGGCGGTCGCATCGGCGCTCTTGGCGTCCTCGCTACCGTCGCAGACTGCGATATCACCAGCGCCAACCAACGTCTGCGGTCCGGGCACCGTCGGCGTAGGGGTCGTTGTCGTCGGCGGCTGCTGCGTCGACGGGTTAGGGCTCGGCCCCGTTGTGCCGCCGGTGGGTTTGCTGCACTGCTGCAGCACCAGCAAGCACACCGCAACTCCCGCGGCGCGTCCGAGAAACGCCGCCCACGACAGCGGATGGGTCGATCGCGTCTGCATCAGAACCTGGCGATTGCCCCAAACTGGATGCGCCGCCTCGGAAAGGCCGTGAGGGGACGACCATACAATGATGAGTTCAGATTGCCCTCGAACTGGTCGTAGTTCACCGCGCTCAGCACGTTGAATGCTTCGATGCGTCCCTCAATCGCCTGCCGACCGACTCGAAACCGCCGCGCAAGTGACAGGTCGACGTTCTTGTACGCACTGGTCGTGAAGGTATTCCGCAACCCCGGCCGCGCGTCGCCCTGGCTAGTGCCGTTCCGATCGTCACCCCACGTCACTGTGTATGGGTGCCCGCTGTGAAAGCCACCGACCCCAGAAAACACCACGCCGTTCAGAATTGGACGGGAAGCCGGTATCTGCCAAGTGAACCCCACCGTCAGATTGTGCCTGACATCTGTATCGGCACGGGCTTTTTCCCCGGCTAGGTTCCGGCTGTCTTCGGGGAGGACGTAATTGGCCTGATCGTCGGCATGTCCCCAGGTGTAGGCAGCCGCCATCTGCAATCGCCCCGTTGTCTTGTTGGCCTTTAGCTGAAGCGCCCGGTACCAGCTCTCGCCCTCATTGCCCAGCTCGAGAATCTTGCGGACTCCCCCAGGTGTCGGCGCGATCGGACGCGTGACGTCAGCCTGCGCGACGGTGCGCGTCGCCGGCTTTTCCAGACTCGCCGGGGCGTTGGCATCGATTAGGCTCATCAGGTCGTGCCCCCGCAGATACACCCAATCTGCACTGAGCACGAGACTGCGGGGAAACAGATGCTCAACACCCGCCGTGGCCTGCAACGAATACGGATTCTTGAACTCCGGTGCCAAGCGTTGGATATCGCGGGGCAGCTGGGAGATGATCGACGCGGGCAGCGCATTCGGGAAGGTCGGGAACAGCGGCGACTCGGGGGCGAGGTTGATCACGGACGTACCTCCGGCTCCCTCGAGTTGCACTTTGTTGATGTAGAACAGTAGATGCTGCTGGTTGTAAATGCCGGTTCCGGCGCGCACCACGGTCGTCCCAGGCACTACTTCCCAAGCCAGTCCCACGCGCGGCTGCAGGTTGTTCCGGTCCGCCGGCACGTCGAAGCCTGTGATGTTCTGGATGCTCTCAACGTCGTACCGCACGCCGGCGTTCAACGTAAGCTCTTTGCCCAAACGCCAGCTGTCCTGTGCGAACAGGTAGCTCGAGAAGCTCTTGGGGTCGACAGACGACTGCGCCTCAGACGCCGCAACTCCCTGCGTGTAGGCGAAGGGCTTCGGGAACAGATTCGGCGGGCCACCAAAGAAATAGGCGCCGTAGCTGTAGGGCAGGGTCTCGTTGTGTGCAGTGACGTACTTGACGCCACCGCCAAATTTCAACGCGTGCTCGGACGCTCGGTACGAAAGCGTGTCGATCACTTCGAACGTATCCTCCGGCGTAGCTCCAAGGCCGTGCTGGCCCAGCAGACCACCCTCGATCGAATAGCCGTTGCGCTGGACGTAGACGCCTGGCTGGAGATCAGTCTTTAGATCCGTGTAGCGGGCAAACTGCACCCGAACCTGATTCAACGCGACGTCTGAAAGGAGACGGGTGCCCGACACCAGTGCGGTGTGGACGTCGTCTTTCACTTGCACACCGACGCCCGCGAGGGAGAGGCCTCCCGGCTCATCGCGCCAGCGAAAGCGTTGACCGTTGTAGCGCAGCGACCACAGATCGCGAATGCTGGTCTTGTGATCGAGCTTGGCAAAGAACAGGTGCTCGTCTTCGTTGTTCGCCGTGAGCGCGCCGCTCACAGACGGCGAGGTCACCACAGCGTGCCCGCGCTGACGCCGGCCCTCGTAGCTGACAAAGAAGTGTGAGCGGTCCTTTACCAGCGGCCCGCCAAGCGTCGCGCCGAAACGCTGCAATCCGAAGGGCGCGCGCTCCGGCGTAAAGGCTGGTATGTCGTTGAACACGGTCGTCTGCGAGAAGAGCAGCGCGGAGCCCTGCAGATCGTTGGTGCCCGAGTTGGTCACGGCGCTGGTGATCGACGCCAGCGACTCACCGTACTCTGCGGAGAACTGGCTGGTCAGTACCTGCACTTCCTTGATCGCCTCGAGTGGATAGCCCGAATAGAACGTACGAGCGGCACCACGCCACTTCGAGTAGTGGCTCGCCCCGTCGACCATCACGTTGTTGCCCCAGTAGAGCTGCCCCTGGGCATTCGGGTAATTCGGATTACCTGTGAAGCCCGGCGTGAGCGAAGCCAAGGTGATGAAGTCGCGGCGCGCCATCGGCAGGGTATGCACCAGTGCTTCGCCTACCGTCTGCTGGATCGTCGATCGATCGGTTTCGAGCGTCGTCAAGACACGTCCCGTGACCACCAGCGTTTCAGCCGTCGCTGCGCGCATCACGAAGTCAACCGTTGCCTGGGCAACGCCGGTGAGCGACACGCCCCGTTGAATGACCCTCGCGAAGCCGGAGACGTCGACCTGCACTTGGTAGACACCCTGCACGGGGAGATTCTCGACACTGTAGGTGCCGTCTTCGTCAGTCGTGGCCGTGCGCTGCAGGTTCACCGTCTCATTGCGGACCTGCACGGTGGCGCCCGCCAGCACAGCATCTGTCGAGGTTTTGATTGTGCCTTTGATGCTGCCCGTCATGGGCTGGCCGCGCGCGGCGACGGCGGCACTCAACAGGAAAGCGATGGCAGGAGCGATCGCGCGAAGACAGCGCCGAATGATTGACACGTCGATTTCACGGTAACACAGGAGCCCCGGGGCGCCGTGCACGGCGCTGCGCGGGAATGACACCGGACTCCCGGATACCAATCGTCCACCGTTCGGTGAACCGTTGGACCTGCCACCGTTGAACAGCGGCACCCTCACGCTATCTACTCCAAGGCGGCGGCGCGCTCAGCTCCGTTCTTCCCAGACCCGCGCCAGCTGGACGATGACTTCGACGGCCTTCTCCATGTCCTGGACAGACACCCACTCAAGCCGGGAGTGAAAGTTGTGTTCGCCGGCAAAGATATTCGGCGTCGGCAGCCCCATAAACGACAGTCGGCAGCCATCCGTGCCGCCCCGAATCGGTCGCTCGCGAAGCGGCAGTCCGCAGCGGCGAATCGCCTCCCGCGCGTAATCAGCCACGACCGGGTGCTTGTCGATGACCTCTTTCATGTTGCGATAGGACTCCTCGATGGTGGCCTCGTATGAGGCGCCGGGCCAAGCTCCCACCGTGTCCGCCGCGATACGACGCAGCATCTCGGCCTTGCCCGTGAGCCCGCTCGTCGTGAAGTCGCGAATCAGCAACTTCACGGTCGTGCGGTCGACCGCCGCATTCAGTACATAGGGATGCACGTAGCCGTCGTAACCCGCGGTATTCTCCGGCGATAGCTCACTGTGTGGCAGCCGGTTGATGAAGTCTGCAGCCACCTTTATTGCGTTGACCATCTTGCCTTTGGCGTAGCCAGGATGGGTGTTGAACCCTTGGAATGCGATGGTCATCGCGTCTGCGGAGAAGCTTTCGGTTTCGAGTTCGCCGCGCGTTTCACCGTCCATCGTGTAGGCATAGCGCGCGCCGAATGCCGCGACGTCGAAATGCCTGGTGCCCGCGCCCACTTCTTCGTCCGGAGTAAAACCGATGCGGATTGGCCCATGCAAGATTTCGGGGTGCGCCACGAGGTACGCCGCTGCGGAGACAATCTCGGCGACCCCCGCCTTGTTGTCAGCCCCGAGCAGCGTTCTACCAGACGCAGTCACAATGTCGTTGCCAAATTGTTCCGCAAGGGCTGGATTGTCGGCGAGGCGTATAACCGCCGTCGGATCGTCAGGCAACACCAGATCCTGTCCCTGGTAGTTTCGATGGACGATGGGCGCTACGTCCCGTCCGGTCATCTCAGGCGAGGTGTCCACATGTGCCACAAACCCGATCGTCGGCACGGCCACCTTCGGCGATGTCGCGGGAATGGTCGCAAACACATAGCCATTCGCATCCATCGTCACATCGTCCGCACCGATCTCGGTCAACTCGCGAACCAGCCGCCGCAGCAGATCGAGCTGGCCAGGAGTGCTCGGGTAGGTGTCGCTGTCTTCGCGAGACTGTGTGTCGATGCGCACGTAGCGCAGGAAGCGGTCAAGAACGGACGACATGGATGTTAAGACTACCGCCAGCGGTGCGTGTGCGCACCCTATGCGACCGCTACGGGGTAGACGGGCTCACAGTGGGGCTTCTGCTTTCCTTCGTGGCACCGGTAGAATGAGGGCGCGCGGAGAGATGGCCGAGTGGTCGATGGCGGTGGTCTTGAAAACCACTGAACCCGGAAGGGTTCCGGGGGTTCGAATCCCTCTCTCTCCGCCAGATTCCCGCCTTCGTCAGCGTCCGGTCCTCTGGCGAGACATCCCAAAGGTCGTCGCGAGTAGGCCACCCAACCGACGCACCACGCTCGAGCGGCCGACGCCCGGCTGCGGCTACCAAGACGCGCCGGCACCACCGCCAGGAGGGCCGCGCGCAGGAGCTCGGTCTGAAGTCAGTCTGGCCTATGCGACGCCCCGCCTCGTTGAGCCGAGGATTGGCGGCGTCGCCTCGCGCGCGAACATCACCGACAGCGCTGGAGAGCAATGTCAGGACGTACCCGCAGTCCTATGTGAGGTTCTTGATCTCCGAGAGCCCACCCATGTAGGGGCGCAGGACGCTGGGAATGGTCACGCTGCCGTCCTTCTGCTGATAGTTCTCGAGGATTGCGATGAGTGTCCGGCCAACCGCCAAGCCGGAGCCGTTGAGCGTGTGCGCGTACTCCGCCTTGCCGCTACCGCCGGGGCGATACTTGATGTTCGCCCGACGTGCCTGGAACGCTTCGCAGTTGCTGCACGATGAGATCTCGCGATAGGTCTTCTGGCTCGGCAGCCACACTTCTATGTCATACGTCTTGGCTGATGCGAAGCCCATGTCGCCTGTGCACAGGAGCATTGTGCGATACGGCAGCTCAAGTCGCTTCAGTACTTCTTCCGCATTCAGAGTCAGCTTCTCGTGTTCGTCGTACGAGTGCTCGGCCGTTGTGAACTTGACGAGTTCGACCTTGTCGAACTGATGCTGGCGGATGAGGCCGCGAACATCCTGGCCATACGAGCCGGCCTCGCTCCGAAAGCAAGGGGTGTACGCGGTGTACAGAATCGGTAACGATCGCCCGTCAAGAATTTCTCCGCGGTGCAGGTTTGTCAGCGGCACCTCAGCGGTCGGTACAAGGAATAAGTCCCAGTCGCCGGCAATCTTGAAGAGATCGGCCTCGAACTTCGGCAAATTGCCGGTGCCGGTGAGCGATGCGCGGTTCACCATGAACGGCGGCTCCATCTCGCGATAGCCGTGCTCAGTGGTGTGAAGGTCCAGCATGAAGTTGATGAGCGCTCGCTCCAACCGGGCGCCCGCGCCACTCAGCACCGTGAATCGGGCGCCCGCCACCTTGGTTCCTCGCTCGAAGTCGAGGATGCCGAGCGCGGGTCCGAGATCCCAGTGCGCCTGCGGCTCAAAGTCGAACGGCCTCGGTACTCCGTGGCGACGGACTTCAAGGTTGTCGTCGGCTGAGACTCCGTGCGGTACCGAGCTGTGAGGCAGGTTCGGCAGTTGCAGCAGCGCCTGTTCACGCTGATGTTCGATCCCGTCGAGCTGAATGGTCAGCTGTTTGATCTGCTGGTTCCGCTGGCGGCCAGCATCCTGGATCGGCGCCGTATCGAGCCCTTGGCGCTTGGCGCGCGCCACCTCGTCACCCGAGGTGTTCTGCAGCCGCTTGAGTCCCTCCATTTCAGGAATGAGTCGGCGCCGTATCGTCTCGAGCGTGGCAATCTCTTCGAGCGCCTTGTCGGGGTCCATACCGCGGCTGCGCAGGCCGTTGCGCACCACTTCAATTTGGTCTCTCACGAAAGCGGGATCGAGCATGCAACCTCGGGTTCCATTGTATATTCCGCTTCAGAAGAGTTCTGCTACGATCGCCGCGTGAGTCAGAGTATTCGCAAGGCTGTCTTCCCCGCCGCCGGCCTCGGCACCAGGTTTCTTCCAGCCACCAAAGCGCAGCCCAAAGAAATGCTGCCGCTGGTCGACAAGCCGATCATCCAGTACGGCGTGGAAGAGGCGGTGGCTTCAGGCGTCAACAACATCATTTTGGTCACCGGGCGCGGCAAGAACGCGATCGAAGATCACTTCGACGTCTCGGTAGAACTCGAGACGTTCCTTGAAGCACGCGGCAAGACAGAACAGCTCGAGGAGATTCGGAAGATCTCAAGTTTGATTCACTTTGCGTATGTGCGGCAGGGCGAGCCGCTCGGCCTTGGCCACGCCGTTCTGGTCGCCGAAGCTCTGGTTGGCGATGAACCGTTTGCCGTCATCTTGGCCGACGATGTGATCGATGCCGACCCGCCGGCGCTTAAGCAAATGATCGACGTTTACAACCGCGTGCAGGGTCCAGTGTTGCTTGTCGAGCGTGTACCGAAAGACGAGATCTCGAACTACGGCGTCATCGCTATCGATTCCACGGTCGATCTCGGGCCTGGCGTCTATCAGGTTGTCGACCTCGTCGAGAAGCCGCCAAAGCACGAAGCCCCGTCTGACCTAGCTATTATTGGGCGATACGTCCTCACGCCAGATGTTTTCACGGCTCTGGCCGCGACCAAGAGCGACCGCACTGGCGAGATTCAGTTGACCAATGGCCTGCGTGAGCTCTTGAAGCAGCGGCCGATCTATGCCTGCGAAGTCAAAGGCGTTCGCCACGACACCGGCAACAAGCTCGGGTTCTTGAAAGCGGTGGTCTACTTCGCGCTACGGAGGCCGGACTTGGCAGACAAGTTCTCCACGTATCTGCGCTCACTGGGGATAAGCCGGTAGGTCGAGTCGGAAACGCGACCGGGCGGGGCTGGACACTAGGCACTGCCCTTGTCCGGGTTCGCGGCTGGTGTAGCGGGGGGCTTGGATACACTGTCAACGGTACGCGTCTTCTCGGCCGACTCTGGCTTCTCAGCCTTTTCGTTTTTGTCGGGTACAACAGTCGCCGTTTCCTTGTTCTTCCCTTCGGACTTGGCGCTTTCGCCACCGCTGTCCTTCTTCGCGTAGTCGGTGATGTACCAGCCGGTGCCCTTGAGCTGGAACGAAGGAGCTGAAATCAGCTTGCGGACACTGCTGCCACAGGTCGGACAAACGGTCACTGGCCCGTCGGAGAACTTCTGAATCACTTCGAAGCGATGTTGGTGGGCGTCGCACGCGTATTCGTACAAAGGCATGATGTGCTGATCCTCGAACTACTCCAGTGCGTCGCCACTATCGTTGGCGAGCATCAGTTGGCGATGCAGCCACAGCGGCGCAGTGCCGTTGCCGAGCAGAGTGTCGTGGAAAGTGCGCAGGGAAAATCCCTTTCCCTGCTCCTGCTTGCAGTCTTGCCTGAGCTTGAGCAGCATTAGTTTGCCGACGCTGTAGACCAGATACGTCGGATCGAAAGTGCCGCGCTCCGCCTCGCGACGGGCACTGGCTTCCTCCATAAATGCTTCCTCGCGAAAGAGGCGGACACCTTGCTCGACTGAGAGATCCTCAGTGTGTAACCGGATGCAGACGATGAAGCGAACCAGGCGGATGAGCGCTTCGGCGAGCTGTCCGAGTTTGACGCCAGGATCCTTCTTGCCGAAGCCAGCCTCGATCATCATCTGCTCGCAGTAGTGCGCCCAGCCTTCCACAAAGGAGCCAGGTGCAAACAGGATCGAGCGGCGGACCTTTGACGTAACCTTGCGAAGATGCTGGTAGTGCAAAAAGTGTCCAGGAAACACTTCGTGCATTGAGATCGACCACAGCGTTGGATAGTTGTAGTCGCGGAGGTATTCCTGTTGCCGCTCGATCGACCAGGACGCGTCGGCGTCAGTTAGGTAGTAGAAGGCCCGGCCCGGCTTACTTTCGAATGGACCCGGCGTCCACATACTGGCAAACGACCAGCGATAGAACTCCGGCGTTGGCGCCACGATCACTGGTTCCCCCTCTGGCACCGTGACGATGCCTTCTCGCTCGAGGAACGTGCGCAATTCCCGCACCTGCTCACGACCCATGCCGACCAGCTGCCCTGGCTGAGGATGTTCAGCCTTGGTCTTGGTCCAGAGTTCGAGCGGGTCGGGGCGGCCGGACTTACCAGCGAGGCGGCGGAACTCCTCTTGGGTCTTCTGTAGCTCGCGGGTTGCGATCGCGAGCAATTTGTCGACTGGGGTGGTCAGGCCTTCTTCGAATCGCACCTTTTGTTCGAACTTGCTGAGTCCCAGGCGAAACGACGCGCGAGCCTTTGGCGCGATCTCGGTCTCGAGATGCGTGGCGTAGCCACCGACGGCTTTCGACGCTTCTTCCTGCGCGTCGGCCAAGTCGCTCAGCAAGTGCAGGTCATCGACGCTCGAGAATGCTCTCGGTAGGTCATCGTCGATGAACCTCTGAGTGCCGCGCATTGCCTCGATGCCGACCTTCACGAAAATGCCGGGAGGGTCCTTGATATTGTTTCTCGCTGACTCGATGAGGCGGGGCACCTGTCGCAGCTTCGAAAGGACCCGTCTGGCGCGATCTGGCGGCGAGGCGTGCGTGAAGAGCGCCTGTGCGGCAAGATTCGTGGCCAGCACGTCGGCGTACATTTGCGGGCTGCGCTCCCAGGTTCGCACCTCTTCGAGCTCGAACAACCGCCCCCGGAGGTGTGCCACGAGCATCCGTTGTTCGAGCGCCTCGGTCACGGTCAGTCCGCTGCGATCGATCTCTTCGAGGCGACGCAGGTAGCCCGAAAGCGCACGCGTGTTCTGCTCGACGCCCTGGCGGCTGAGATCCTCCAGGAGGTCGTCATGCGCGTGTACACCGTCGAGCGTCGCGTGGGTCGGGTACGTTTCGTGAAGATACGCGAGAAGGTCGTCAACGAAATGCGGAAGCGGTTCTGAAGCGGGCATAGCTCCTGCGGCGAAATTCGTGAGTGTCCAGCATTCGCTAGACTATCCGGACCGACCAGGCTGACCCGCCTGACGATCCGCTAATGGTACAATGAAAAACTCGATCTGATGGCTGGCACGCTGTTCGTAGTCGCCACGCCTATTGGCAACCTCGAGGACATCTCTGCGCGCGCGCTGCGAGTCCTCCGAGAGGTCGCGCTGATTGCCGCAGAGGACACCCGGCGGACGGCGAAATTGCTGGCGCGCCACGGTATCACCACCCACACGATCAGCCTCCACGCTCACAATGAACGGCGGAAGGTCGGCGACATAGTTGCGAGGTTGCAGCGGGGCGATGGCGTCGCCCTGGTGTCTGACGCGGGTACCCCGACAATCTCCGACCCCGGGGCCCCCTTGATTGCCGCTGCGGCAGCGGCTGGGCTGCGAGTGGAACCCATCCCTGGACCGAGCGCCGTAATGACCATCCTGTCGGCGTCTGGCTTCGAGCTCGATGGTTTTACGTTTTTGGGCTTTCCACCAAATGGGCAAGCAGATCGTCGGATTTGGTTTGATCGGCTTGCGTCGAGTGCCCCGTGCGCGGTGTTTTATGAGGCACCCCACCGGATTCGTTACACGCTGGAGGCGCTTCAGCGTCGAGTCGGCGACGTCGAGGTCGTCGTTGGTCGAGAGTTGACGAAGATTCATGAGGAGTTCTTCCGAGGCACAATCTCTGCCGTCCTTCCACGGATCGTGGAAGCCCTTGGAGAATTTACGGTTGCTGTTAGACTTGGCGCGGCGACTGAAGCTTCAGCGGCCCAGGAACTGTCGGCCAAGATGGCAACGGAAATATTTGGTGAATTAACAGAAAAGCCTGGGCTTACACGGAGACAGGCAATTGCCAAGATCAGCAGAGACTACGGTCTCAGCGCCAGATCGGTGTTTGCTTTGCTCGAAGACGGGAAGTCTTTGGCTCGTTGACCTATTTCGATGTGTTCTGTTAGATTTCTGGTGGAATTCGGTGCTCGAATGCTCACGTCAGGGTTCAATACACGATGGCGAAGCAGCGATCCAAGCCGAACGTGAATGAACGCACTCAGGTTCCTCCTGAGCCGTCAGTGTCAGGCCACCGCCCGACCTACGTCGATGCAGTCAGCGCGTACGAACGGGGTCTTGAGGCCCTTCAGCGACACGACTACAACGGCGCACTCGACCTTCTGCGGTCCGTGCTCACGCGCTTTCCTGAAGAAAAAGAACTTCACGAGAGGGTACGTCTGTACCTCAACATTTGTGAGCGTCTTGCGACGCCGCCAGCCTCCGCCCCTCTCGGCGTGCAGGAGCGCCTGTACGCGTCAACGCTGGCTCTCAACGGCGCCAACTACGACGAGGCCATCTCGCAGCTCCGGTTAGTGCGGGACGAAGACCCAGATAACGACCACGCCCTCTATCTGCTTGCGGTCGCCCACGCCCAACGGGGCGAACACGCGGAAGCACTCGCGCATCTCGAGCGCGCCATCACGCTTAATCCCGCGAATCGCGCCAAGGCTCGACAGGACGCGGACCTTGATCCACTGCGCGACAACGACGGTTTTCGCTCGACGACCGAAAAGCAAAGCCCCCGCGGAGGGTTCGGCGTGCCGAGAACCTCGGAGCCAAGGACGACGCGCTAGTTGCCACATCCTCGGTCCCGATTCGGCCGATAATCCGACAGATGTCTGACATCCACGTCGTCGTTCTCGCTGCGGGCAAGGGGACGCGCATGAAATCAGCAGTACCCAAAGTACTGCACCCGATCGCCGGTCGAGCCCTCATCGAGCACGTATTGGTGGCGGCCCGGGCTATGAAACCGCGTACGCTCACCGTCGTCGTCGGTCACCAGGCAGACGAGGTGAGGGCTGCCCTTACTAGTCAGCCGGATGTCACGTTTGTGGTCCAGGAGCCACAGCTGGGCACCGCACATGCACTGCTAATGGCCGAACCAGCCCTGGCTGGTGCACGCGGGAACCTCATCTTGCTTTCGGGCGACGTTCCGCTATTGCGCGCACAAACGCTGCAAGCTCTCCTAAACGCGCACCAGGCCGGCGAGGCAGCAGCGACAGTGGCCACAGCGGTCGTCGATACGCCACGCGGGTACGGCCGAATCGTGCGACACGGCGGTCGGATTGCCCGGATCGTCGAGGAAAAGGACGCCACGCCTGTTGAGCGAGCCATTCACGAAATCAATGCCGGTATTTATGCGTTCGCGCTCGACGGCCTCTTTGACGCGGTGCGTCGGATCGCGGCCGAGAACGCGCAGCGCGAATACTACTTACCGGATCTCGTCGGGATCTATCGTCGGGCAGGACAGCTCGTGGAAGCGTTCGCAGTTGATGACGCGCGCGAAATTCTTGGTATCAATACGCGTGCAGAACTTGCGAGCCTCGGCAGATTGTTCAGGATGAGCATAAACGAGCAATTGATGGCCGACGGCGTCACCTTTGTCGATCCCTCGACAACGTATGTCGACGCCGATGTGGAGATCGGCGTCGACACCACGCTGCATCCCGGTGTGATCCTTGGGCGTGGTACCACCATCGGTACAGGGTGCATTGTTCACAGTGGCGCCCGCATTGTTGCGTCGACAATTGGCGACGGCGTCACCGTGTTTGATCACAGCCTGATCATCGGGTCAACGATTCGACATGGCGCGTCAGTCGGTCCCTTCGCGCATCTGCGAGGCCAGGTGGACGTCGGGGTGAACGCGCGCGTCGGCAACTTCGTCGAGCTGAAGAAGACCGTGCTGGGTACAGGCACCAAGGCAGGGCATCTCGCCTACCTCGGCGACGCGAAGATTGGCGACTACGTCAATATCGGCGCCGGTGCAATCACCTGCAACTACGACGGGCGGGACAAGCACGTAACCACTATTGGGGATGGCGCCTTCATCGGCAGCGACACGCAGCTGATCGCGCCGGTTACCATCGGTGCAAACGCCTACGTCGGTACGGGGACAACGATTCGCGAAGATGTTCCTGCGGGCGCGCTCGCGGTGAGCGCGGGCAAGCAGCGGAATATTGAGGGCTGGGTCAGGGATAAGGCGCTCAAGAAGGCCGGTGCCTGATCTGTTGGCTTTGTACTCTTAGACTTCTCAGTTTCACGTATCAGCCTTTATGTGCGGAATCATCGGTTACATCGGACCAAAGGACGTCGTTCCCGTTCTCGTGGACGGGTTGCGTAAGCTCGAGTATCGAGGCTACGACAGCGCTGGCGTCGCCGTCGTGAGGGGCGGCGTCATGTACCTGCGCCGGAGCGCGGGAAAGCTTGCGAATCTCGAGCTCGCGATTGCTGCGGACCCGCTAAGCGGTGAGTACGGCGTCGGCCACACGCGTTGGGCGACTCATGGTCGCCCAACCGAGGAAAACGCGCACCCGCACCGTGATTGCACGGGAAGAATCGTCGTTGTCCACAACGGCATCATCGAGAACTACCTCGAGCTGAAGCGGGAGCTCGTCGCACAAGGCCATCGCTTCGTCACTGAGACCGACACGGAAATCGTCGCGCACCTCGTTGAGCGCGAGATGAAGAGCGACGGTCTCGAGAACGCCGTCCGCCGGGCGCTGACGTTGATGCGTGGCCTGTTCGCGCTGGTGTTGATCTCGGCCGACGATCCACACAAGATCGTGACGGTCCGCAAAGGACCGCCGATTGTCATCGGGCTCGGGGACGGCGAGTTCTTTGTGGCCTCGGACATCCCGGCAATCTTGAGCCATACCCGCGACGTCGTCTTCCTCGGTGATGAGGAAATGGCGATCATCACGAAGACCGGTGTCACCTTCACCGATTTTGGTGGCACGGCCGTGTCGGCGAAGCCGCAGCGCGTGTTGTGGGATCCGATCATGGCGGAAAAATCCGGTTACAAGCACTTCATGCTTAAGGAAATTTTCGAGCAGCCGAATGCGGCGCGCGAAACCATCCTTGGTCGTGTCTCTCAAGACTCCGGCAAGGTGTTCCTTGAAGAGATGAACGTCACCGACGCGGAACTTCAGAAGATCGACCGCGTCACGATTCTGGCGTGCGGCACGTCCTGGCATGCGGCGCTCGTTGGCAAATTCTTAATCGAGCAACTTGCGCGGATCCCGGTGGAAGTGGACTACGGCTCTGAGTACCGCTATCGGAACCCAATTGCGTCCAAGCGCTCGCTCGCGGTCATCATCACGCAGTCTGGCGAAACAGCCGACACGCTGGCCGCGCTTCGAGAGGCCAGACGCGAGGGGGCCAGGAGCATCTCGGTCTGCAACGTGGTGGGCAGCATGGCCACACGAGAGACTGACGGAACTATCTATACTCACGCGGGTCCAGAGATCGGCGTCGCGTCGACGAAGGCTTTCACAACCCAGCTTGTAGCGCTGTATCTGCTGGCTCTGCGCATCGGTCAGGCAAGGCTGGCGGTCTCTCTCGAAGCCTCCCGCTCGCACGTGGATGGTCTTCTACAATTGCCACAGCTACTCGAGGAAACGCTCACGCTCGGGGCCCAGATCGAGCAGATTGCGGCCCATTTTCATGCGCGGTCGGATTTCCTTTATCTCGGGCGGGGCATTCACTACCCGATTGCGCTCGAAGGAGCGCTGAAGCTGAAGGAGATTTCGTACATCCACGCCGAGGGCTACCCTGCCGGTGAGATGAAGCATGGACCGATCGCGCTGATCGACGAGCAGATGCCAGTCGTGGCATTGGCTCCTCATGATCATGTGTTCGAGAAGATGATCGGCAACATGCAAGAGGCCAAGGCACGAGGTGGATCCGTCATCGCCCTCACAACCAAGGGCGACACGATGCTGAGCGGCATTCTCGATCCAAAGAGCGACTTCATTCTCGAGATTCCCGCCATGCCGGCGCTGCTCTCGCCCATCGCAATGGTCCTACCGCTGCAGCTTCTCGCGTACCACATCGCCGTGCGCCGCGGTTGTGACGTCGATCAGCCGAGGAATCTGGCGAAGAGCGTCACGGTCGAATAGGACCGACGATGCTAAGCTGATGGTGGTCGGTGGCCTTCTTTGTCGCCACCCCTCTCGCATCCAGCATTTGGCATTGCAATGTCCTTCCTCGATTCGCTCAACCCTGAGCAGCGCGCGGCGGTGCTCCATACAAGCGGGCCACTGCTGATCCTCGCAGGCGCTGGCTCGGGAAAGACCCGCGTCATCACCAGCCGCATTGCGTACCTGGTCGGCGATGGACACGCCAAGCCACACGAGATTCTCGCTGTCACCTTTACCAACAAGGCCGCCGAGGAAATGCGCGCGCGCGTTGAGTCACTGCTCGGTGAGGACTGCGGGCGGATGTGGGTGTCGACGTTTCACTCACTGTGCGCCAGGCTGCTGAGGCGCGAAGCTCCAGCCATCGGCTTGTCACGCGATTTCGTGATCTACGACTCGTCGGACCAAATGTCCGTCATCAAGCAGGCACTGAAGGCGCTCCAGATCGACGATTCCTTTGTCCAGCCGAGGGCAGCGTTGTCGCGTATCAGCTCGTCGAAGAACAAGATGGAGGGGCCAGAGGTGATGGCTGCGTCTGCGGGGTGGAACCGCCGCGACGAGCAGATTGCCAAGGTCTACGGCTACTACGTCAACGCTCTGAAGGAAGCAGGTGCGCTCGATTTCGACGACCTGCTGCTCAAGACGGTCGATCTTGTCGAGCAGAGCTCCACGGTCAGAGAGAAATACGCAACGCAGTTCAAGTTTGTCATGGTGGACGAGTATCAGGACACCAACCGGCCGCAGTACGTGCTGATTCAGCGCCTGGCCGGCCACTACCGAAACCTCTGTGTCGTCGGTGACCCTGATCAGTCCATCTACAAATGGCGCGGCGCTGACCTCAAGAACATCCTCGACTTCGAGCGCGACTACTCAGAAGCGGTCGTCGTCAAGCTCGAGCAAAACTATCGGTCAACACAGATCATTCTTGACGCGGCGTCAGCGGTGATCGGCCAGAACCGCAATCGCAAGGACAAGCACCTGTGGACTGACACGAAAGGGGGCGAGCAGATCACCTACTACCGCGGCGGTGACGAGCTCGAAGAGGCGGACTTCATCACCCGCACTGCCCGCGCGGGTCTGTCAGATGTCGATGCGATGGTAGCGATCCTCTATCGAACCAACGCCCAGTCTCGAGCGATCGAAGACGCATTAATGCGGGGGGGACTGGCGTACAAGATCGTTGGCGGCGTCCGTTTCTATGAGCGTAAGGAGATCAAAGACTCGCTCGCCTTTATGCGTCTCGTGATCAATCCTCACGACGACGTCAGTCTGCGCCGAGTGATCAATGTCCCGGCGCGTGGTATCGGCAAGGGCGTAATGGACGCCATCGAGAAGGTTGAAGTCGACGCGGGTTTCGCCGACCTACCACCGCTCTTTGCGGGTTTGCGCCCAGCCGCGTCGCCAAACTCGCTGTGGGCGAGACTGGTGCGTGGACTCGAAGGTCGTGTGTTCGGTGGTCGACCACAGTCATCACTGGCTGCGTTTCGGGATCTGATTGTCGGCCTTACCGACGTCGCGCGAGCGGAACCGGTGTCGGTGGTGGTTGCGAAGATCCTGGATCGCAGCGGCTATCTGAATGCTCTTCGAGAAGATCATAGCGAGGATAGCGAGGCTCGCATCGAGAACCTTGCGGAACTGGTGTCGGCGGCACGCGAGTACGAGGGGCGGGACCAGGAGCCATCGCTTGGTGGATTTGTCGATCGCCTGTCGCTGCTGTCAGACGTAGACGAAGAACAGGGCACCAAAGAGGCGCGGATCTGGATGATGACGCTGCATAGTGCCAAGGGACTTGAGTTTCCTACAGTCATTCTCGCAGGGCTCGAAGAGGGTCTTTTCCCGCATTCACGTTCGGCCGAGGACGAAGAGGAACTCGAGGAGGAACGACGGCTCTGTTACGTCGGGATGACTCGCGCGCGGCGAAAGCTGGTTCTCACGGGAGCGGCACGCCGTCGAGTCTTTGGCGAATACAAGTCCAGCGAGCCCTCGAGATTCATCGACGAGGTGCCGTCAGAACTGATCGAAAAGATCCTTCCGTCGTTCACAGGCTCCGGCTACCAGAACAGCTTGTCGCACCCATCAACGTTTCGCACCAATCCGTACGGGCGAGGCGCAGGACGTGGCGGCACCAGAGAAGAACCGGCGGCGTACTCGACCAGCGTCTACAGCTACGAGGATGAAGATCAGCGTGGCGCCGTCTCGATGCACGCGGGCATGCGAGTCAAGCACGCAACCTTTGGCATCGGAAACGTGATCTCAGTGGAACCCGTGGACGATGACCTGAAGCTTGTGGTGCGCTTCAGTGGTGCCGGCGTGAAGACGCTTCGGGCGAAATACGCGAGACTTGAGCCAGCTTAGTTTCTGATCACTCGAGCCTGGCCATCGGGTACGACGCTGGAAGGATCGAGAGGTAGGCCGTCTAGGCAGGCCCATCTGGAAGCTCTGGCGCGTCGGCGGTATCACCAACCACGGCTTCCTCTTTCCCGAGCTTGGCGATGGAGACCACTTTGTCATCGACTTCGATGTCGATCATCGTCACTCCTTGTGTGGCGCGACCGATGGCTCGAACATCGTTGGTCTGCATGCGCAGAATCATCCCCTGCTGTGTAATCAGCAGCAGTTCCTCGCCGTCCTGCACGTAGGCCACCCCAACGACGATGCCGTTGCGTTCGGAGGTGGCGATATTGATGATGCCCACGCCACCTCTGGCCTGGACGCGATACTCATCGATCTCGGTGCGCTTGCCGTAGCCACGCTCAGTGACCGCCAACACAGTGCCGCCGGGCTTGACCACTTCCATGCCGACAACGTAGTCGTCGGCTCTGAGTTGGATGCCACGGACCCCGTAGGCCGTGCGGCCCATCGAACGGATGTCGCCTTCGTCAAAGCGGATTGCCATGCCGTCCCTGGTACCAATGAGAATTTCACCGCTGCCATCCGTCACCTGCGTGGCAATGACCTGATCGCCGTCCTCGATGCCCATCGCGATGATGCCCCCGGCGCGAGGATTGGCAAAGGCGGAGAGCGGCGTCTTCTTAACGACACCCTTGCGTGTGCCCATTACCACGAACTTGTCGTCGTCGAACGACTTGACGGCGATCGTGGCTGCGATGCGCTCACCTTCTTCCATCGACACGAGGTTCGCGATGGACTTGCCCTTGCCGCCTGGACCGACATCGGGGATCTCGTGAACTTTCAACCAGTACGCGCGGCCCCGATCTGAGAAGATCATGATGTAGGCGTGCGTTGAGGCCACAAACAGATGGCTGACGAAGTCTTCTTCTTTCGTCCTCATGCCAATGCGGCCCTTGCCGCCCCGTTTCTGATTGCGGTAGGTCGAGATCGCCGTACGCTTGATGTAGCCGGTGTTGCTGACCGTGATCGCCATGTCTTCTTCCGCGATCAGATCTTCGATGTTCAGGTCGCCGGCTTCGCCTTCAATAATTTCAGTACGGCGTCCGTCGCCATACTTGGTCTTCACCTCGCGCAGTTCATCCGAGACAATTTGCATCAGCAGTTGCTCGTTGGCGAGAATCGCGCGCAGTTGCTCGATGGCGCGCAGCAGTTCGGCAATTTCGTCGATGATTTTCTGGCGCTCAAGGCCGGTGAGGCGCTGCAACTGCATGTCGAGGATCGCCTGCGCCTGGATCTGTGACAAACCGAAGTTTGTCATCAATCCTTCGCGCGCTTCCTGGACTGTTTTCGAACTGCGAATGAGCGCGATCACTTGATCGAGATGATCGAGCGCGATCTTTAGACCTTCGAGGATGTGATAGCGAGCCTCGGCCTTGCGCAGATCGAACTCAGTCCGCCGACGAACGATCTCGCGTCGGAATTCCACAAAACTTTCGACGAGTTCGAGCAGCGTGAGGACCTTGGGTCGCCCTCCGACAATCGCCAGCATGATGATGCCGAAGCTGGATTGCAGCGGCGTGTGCTTGTAGAGATTGTTGAGAACGACCTCGGGTAGTTCGCCGCGCTTCAATTCGACGACGATCCGCATGCCGTCTCGATCGGACTCGTCGCGAAGGTCGGAAATACCCTCGAGGAGCTTGTCGCGCACTAGGTCGGCGATGCGTTCGATCAGTCTCGCCTTGTTCACCTGGTAAGGGATCGCGGTAAAGACGATAGATGTGCGATCGCCCTTTTTATTCGTCTCGAGCTCGTGCGCGGCCCGCATCAGAACCGAGCCGCGGCCGGTGGTGTACGCTTGCACTGCCCCGCCTCGACCGACGATGTAGCCACCGGTGGGAAAATCAGGCGCAGGAATCAGACGAATCAGATTTCGAAGCTTTTCCTGACGCGTCGGAGGGGTCAGAGAGACATCGGCGCGTAGATGGGTATGTTCGATGATCCAGAGGCAACCATCGATCACTTCCGTCAGGTTGTGGGGAGGAACATTCGTCGCCATGCCAACGGCGATGCCGGAAGATCCGTTCACGAGCAGATTCGGGAACGGCGTTGGCAAGACGGTTGGCTCTTCGGTTGTTTCGTCGTAGTTCGGCGTGAAGTCGACGGTCTCTTTATCGAGATCTGCCATCATCTCGTCGCCGAGCGACCGTAGCCGGGCCTCGGTATAGCGCATCGCCGCCGGCGAATCGCCGTCGATCGAACCGAAATTGCCTTGCCCGTCTACGAGCTGATAGCGCATATTGAAGTCTTGCGCCAGACGGACAAGCGTGTCGTAGATCGAAGCGTCTCCATGGGGGTGAAAGTTGCCCATCACCTCACCAACGATCTTCGCGCACTTTCGATAGCCACGGTTGGACGCTAGGCCCATCGTCTTCATGCCATAGAGCACACGGCGATGGGCGGGCTTGAGCCCATCGCGGGCGTCCGGCAGCGCTCGGCCAATGATCACGCTCATCGCGTAATCCATGTACGAACGCTTCATCTCGTCTTCGATATTGACGGGAAGCAGCTGCGAAGTGAGTTCACTCATCGTGTCAAATACTTAGGGGGGCTCGTCTTGCCAAAGTTGTTGCGGAACGGCGGTCTCAGACGTCGAGATTCTTTACGTCAAGGGCGTTGTCTTCAATGAACCTTCGGCGTGGTTCTACCTGATCGCCCATCAACGTTGTGAACATCAGATCAGCCTCGGTGTGATCCTCGGCACGCACTTGCAGCAGTGTACGCACTGTGGGATCCATCGTGGTTTCCCAGAGCTGTTCCGGGTTCATCTCACCCAACCCCTTGTAGCGATTGATGGCGATACCCTTCTTGCCCGCAGCAATGAAGTAATTCACGAGCTCGTCGACGGTCGTCATTCGAACGTCAGTAGAAGGCACGAACGTCTTGGGGATCGGCGCAGCGAGGACGCTATTGGTGCCAGTCTCGAACGTATCCTCGGTGACCATCCCCATGGTGCTGACCACAATTTCACCAACGATGTTCGGCATGTCGCGACGGTTCGCAACCAGCGTCCGGTATTCGACGCCCGCAATGAAATCTACGCCTACGACATACGTTCGAGGATAGCCGGTCGACCGGTCTTCGATATTTAATTGGAAGCGGTCGTTCTCGTCGTCTCGTTGGACCGAGACCTTGCGTTGATCGTTCGACTGCGCGGATGCAAACGCGGTAAGCCGTTCGAGGTCGACGAAGTAGTCGCGGTCCGCACCGACCTCAACCAGTGCTTCGACGATCGCACGATTATGCCCCCGTCGTTCAATTGTGTGCAGAAGCTTCTGGCCCGCAATTACCTTTTGCAGGAACTTCTCAAGACCCGTACCGGTTAATTCCGTGCCGCTCGCAGGAATCTTCAAGACGCGTGACTCGACTGATCGACGAATGAGGTATTCGTCGAGATCCCGCTCGTTCTTGATGTAGGTCTCGGACTTCCCGCGTTTGGCTCGAAAAAGGGGTGGCTGTGCGATATAGACATAACCGCTGTCGATGATCGCTGGTAGTTGCCGGTAGAAGAGCGTCAGTAGTAGCGTGCGAATGTGAGATCCATCGACATCAGCGTCCGTCATGATGATGATGCGGTGGTAGCGCAACTTTGCGAGATCGAAGTCCTCGGCACCGATACCGCAGCCAAGGGCCGCAATCAGCGTCCGGATTTCATCGCTTCCGAGCATCTTGTCGAAGCGTGCCTTCTCGACGTTGAGGATCTTTCCTTTCAGGGGAAGAATGGCTTGGAACGCGCGATTTCGGCCCTGCTTAGCCGATCCGCCGGCTGACTCGCCCTCGACGATGTAGAGCTCACTAAGAGCGGGATCGCGCTCTTGGCAGTCGGCTAGCTTTCCAGGAAGCGAACTACCGTCCAATGCGCCTTTGCGGCGAACGAGGTCGCGCGCCTTGCGCGCCGCCTCACGGGCTCGCGCCGCGTCGATTGCCTTGCCAACGATACGCTTCGCGACCTGTGGATTCTCCTCAAGGTACGCGCCCAGTTTGTCGTTGAGGACTGTTTCAACGATCCCTTTGACCTCAGTATTGCCAAGCTTCGTCTTCGTCTGACCCTCGAACTGGGGCTGGGGGATCTTGACGCTGATCACCGCGGTAAGACCTTCACGGATGTCTTCACCCGTGACGCTTTCCTTTAAATCTTTCGCTAGGTTGTTCTTGGTTGCGTAGGCGTTGATGGTGCGCGTCAGCGCCGCGCGAAAACCTGAGAGATGTGTCCCACCCTCGTGAGTATTGATGTTGTTGGCGAACGTATAGATGGTCTCGGTGTAACCATCGTTCCACTGCATCGAAATTTCTGTGTCGATGCCGTCTTTTTCGCCGCGCATATAGATCGGCTTGTCGTTGACCGCGGCCTTATTGGTATTTAGATGCGTGACGAACGAGGAAATGCCGCCTTCGTAATGGAACCTATGAGATTTCCCGTCACGCTCGTCGTCGAGCGTGACGACGATGCCGCCATTGAGAAAGGCTAGCTCTCGCAGTCGCTGGGCGAGTGTGTCGAAGCTAAAGACTACGGTTTCGAAGATCTGTGTGTCAGGCTTGAAGGTGACTTTCGTGCCACGCCGCTTCGTAGTGCCTGTGATCTCGAGATCGCCAGTGGGTGCGCCGCGCTTGTAGCTTTGCTGGTGAACAATGCCGTTCCGCCAGATTTCAAGCGACATCGTCTCTGACAGCGCGTTAACAACGGAGATGCCGACGCCGTGAAGGCCGCCGGAGACCTTGTAGCTGTCATTATCGAACTTTCCTCCGGCATGTAGCACGGTGACGACGACTTCAGCAGCGGACTTGCCGCTCTCGTGGCGATCCGTCGGAATGCCTCGCCCATTATCGATGACAGTGATGGAACCATCTACGTGGATGGTTACGTTCACCTGATCGCAGTAGCCCGCGAGTGCTTCATCGATCGAATTGTCGACGATCTCGTAGACGAGATGATGCAGTCCGGCCGGCCCGGTTGAGCCGATGTACATCGCCGGGCGCTTCCGCACGGCCTCAAGACCTTCGAGTACTTTGATCTTGTCGGCCGAATAGTCAGCCGATACTGATAGCGCGTTGAGAGCAACCTGGTCGTCGGTGTTCAGAGGCGCGTTTGGGTCAGAAGTGTCGATCGGTGACATCAGACTCGCATTGGCATAATGACGTAGGTGTAGTCGTAGCCGTCGGCGCCGACGGGCGTCATGACGGCTTGGCTCACTTCGTCCTTCAACTCGAGCGCAACAACGTCCGAGGTAACCGCCGAAAGAAAATCGAGCACGTACTGGGCGTTGAAGCAGATTTGCATCGACGCGCCGCTGTATTCGACAGGAAGCGTCTCGTGGGCCTCGCCCAGTTCAGGACTGCTCGATGTGACGTCGACTTTGCCCTTGTCAATCTGAAACTTGACTGCGCGTGAGCGTTCGTTTGAAAGCAGCGCCACCCGCTTGACGGCGTTCGTCAAACGGTCGCGCTCAAACTCGATGTGTTTGTCGTTGCCCTTGGGAATGACACGTTCGTAGGCTGGAAATTGCCCATCGATCATCCTTGATATCAACGTGCGACCTGCCACGTCGAAGAACATGTGGTTCTCACCTCGCTCGTAGCGGATATCGCCATCCGCTTCGCCAAGGAGCCTACCCAGCTCGCCGAGCGTCTTCTTCGGCAGAATCGCCTTGTTCTCCTCTGCGCCTGGCTTGCCGTCGCGCTTCACCGTCACCAAGGCCAATCGGTGGCCGTCGGTAGCCACCAGACTCATCGAATCAGGTTTCAGAAGAAACTGAGCGCCGTTTAGGAAGTACCGCGTATCTTCTCCTGTGATAGCAAATTGTGTTTTCGCCACCATTTCCTTAAGGGACGCACTGGAGAGCATCGCCGTGGGATGCGCGCCGCCTTCTGGCAACGCAGGGAAGTCTTCCTTGGGGAGTGTCTGTAGACGGGAATCGAAGCGATCTGCGGCGACCCTGACGCCGTTCTTGTCCTCGGCGATGCGGATGTCCGTATCGGGCAGAGACTTGACGATCTCGTAGAGCTTCTTAGCAGGCAGTGTGACGATGCCTGCTTTGGTGACCGTGGCGTCACATTGACTGCGCAGCGCAACTTCAAGGTCAGTAGCAAGAAAAAAAACCTTGCCGTCCTTTGCGTCCATCAGCACGTTGGCCAGAATCGGAATCGTATTCTTACGCTCGACGATTCCCTGAAAAAGTTGTAGTTCTCGCAGAAGGTCGTTCTTGCGGACGACAAATTCCATGGCTGTAGCTGACCTCGAACAGCCCGTGACGACGGGCCGCAATCCCATAGGCAAAGAGAAGATCTAAATTATGGAAATTATATAGGAAGAAGAATAGTGTTGAAAAGTGAGTTCTCCCTATAACTTATTTAAAATGAATCATTTACGTTGTTGAAAAAACGTGAATGGATTCTGGTGAATCAAGATTCGCCTTAGGCCATCAAGATCCGTCCACAGGTTCTTGATAGCCCTGTGTATGGAGCCTGTGGAAAAGAGCTGGAGTTACTTGAATCCTTCAATGATCGAGGTGATCAGGCTGTTGAAACCCGGGTCTTTTGAGCGTAAGGCCTCCACCTTGCGAATCGAATGAATTACGGTGGAGTGGTGCTTGCCACCAAAACTTCTGCCTATTTCCGGTAGTGACGCATGAGTCAGGGACTTGCAAAGGTACATGGCGATCTGTCTGGGCATCGCCACCGATTTGGAGTTGTTGCGTGATTTCAACTCCGTCAGTTTCAGGTGGTAGTAGTCGGCCACCTTTTTTTGGATGGTATCGATGTTGACGGCTCGCTCAGTGGGATCGACGATGTTCTTTAGAACGTCTTGGGCGAGTGTCAGCGAGATTTCCTGACCAGTGAGTGACGCGAAGGCAATCAGGCGAATCAGCGACCCTTCAAGTTCGCGAATGTTTGATTTGATGCGCTGAGCGATGAAGTAGGCCACGTCATCAAGCAGTGGAACAGCTTCGGCTTCAGCTTTCTTCTTTAGAATTGCAACACGTGTTTCAACGTCTGGGAGCTGGATGTCAGCAATCAATCCCCACTCGAAGCGCGAACGCAGCCGGTCTTCAAGTGTTGGAATCTCTCGCGGCGGACAATCGCTGCTGAGAACAATCTGCTTCTGGGAATCGTAGAGCGCATTGAAGGTGTGGAAGAACTCCGTCTGTGTACCTTCCTTGCCAGCCAAGAATTGAATGTCGTCCATCAGCAATACGTCGACATTGCGGTAGCGCTCTCGAAAATCGATAACTCGGTCGTAGCGTACCGCGTTGATCATCTCGTTCATGAACCGCTCGGTCGAGATATACGTGAGCTTGAGGTTCCTCTCGTGCTTCAACACGTAGTGGCCGATGGCGTGCATCAGGTGGGTCTTTCCGAGGCCAACGCCACCGTAGATGAACAAGGGGTTGTAAGAACGAGAAGGTGACTCGGCCACGGCGCGTGCCGCGGCATGCGCAAACTGGTTTGACGACCCGACGATGAAGCTTTCAAAGGTGTATCGAGAGTTCAGGCCGCCAGAACCGAGGATGACCGGCGGTGGGGTTGTTGGTGCAGCCTCGACATGTGCGGTCTCGTCCGGGGTCAACATGATCGAGCTGCCGTCCAGAGACGCCTCGGCTATGAAGGTCACCGACAGGTGGCCCTGCTTCAACTCGGACATCGTCTCGCTGATGACCCCCGAATAGTGCTTGTTGAGCCATTCCCTGAAGAGGGGGTTCGGCACCCGGACCGATATTGTCGTGGCATCGACCCCGGCGAAACTGGTGGGTTTGAACCACGAGTAGAAGCTGTGACGGTTGACCTTGGCCTCGACCCGAGCGAGGACCTGTTCCCAGATGTTCATTTGTTCCAGGAAAAGCGAGGTCCAGCTGACTTTCGCCTTTGGTTGTGGCTGGTGTCTATGAGGAGAGTCGATCTTGACAGCGGATCACGCCAATATTTGCATGCGCTAGAGACTTTCGCCTCTCTTGAAAAACGCCTAGAATGCCTGCAAAACCCGCAAATGGTCACAGAATTTGCAGATTTCCACAGTTTTTTCCACAGGTGTGGAAAACTTTGGGGAGAGACCAAACGCGCATGTTATGGGATGCCGTGAAACGAACTCTATTGGACGGGCGCGAAGTCCGGAACTCTAACACAAAGGCCACGGCTGGAGCCATCCACAAGACACAGTGGATTGACACGCTTTCAACCGGTTGGCTAACATAAGCGGTTCGTTTCTAACGAGAGATTATCAACTATGGCCAAGGGCGTCCGCACCTATCAGCCGAACAAGCGTCGCCGCGCGCGCGCTCACGGCTTTCTAGTCCGCATGAGTACCAAGAACGGTCGGCTTGTATTGAAGCGCCGCCGCGCGAAAGGGCGCAAGCGCCTCACTGTCAGCAGCGAGTAGGATCAGGCTTGGCCGGCTTTGGCGGCGCCGAACATGTGCGGCGGCGGGCCGACTACCTGCGGATATACGACCGAGGCGTCAAGGTTCACGGTAAGTTCCTCACGCTGTTCATCCTCGCGAACGAACTCCAGATCGGCCGCCTTGGCATTGCGGCTACAAGGAAGATGGGTGGCGCGGTCGCCAGGAATAGGGCGAAGCGACTCATTCGAGAGGTCTTTCGCCACAACAAACTCGCCTCAGGTTTTGACGTCGTCGTCATTCCGAGACGGGAACTGGTCGATGCCAGCCTTACATCTATTGAAGCGGAATACCGCAACGTCCTCGACCGCAGCCTCCGCCGGCCCAAGGGGCCGCGCCGGACTTGATTCTCTATCTCGGCCGTCTTCGACGGCTGTGATTGTGGCGCTTGCAATCCTGCGAGCGTACAAGCTCACCTTGTCACCGTTGTTTGTTGGATCGTGTCGTTTTGTTCCGTCGTGTTCGGATTACGCCACTCAGGCCATCCGTACTCACGGGGTGGGCAAAGGCGCGTGGTTGGCAGCAAGACGGTTGGCACGTTGCCATCCGTTATGCGACGGTGGACACGATCAGGTTCCTCCACGACATTAAATGGAACGCCGCGCCTTTATCGCCATTGTCCTTTCGCTTGCCGTGCTGTTCGCCTACCAGGCGCTCTCGCCGCGACCGAAGCTGGTGCCGGACACTACTGGACAGCCATCTCCTACCGTAGGAGGCGGACCGGTGCCGGTCGTGGCCGCTGATGTGGTGCCTCCTCCCACGGCTATCGCCGAACCAGGCTCGGCTGGATCGGTGATTGAAACAGAGACTCGTATCGAGACAAAGAACGTGATCGCCACGTTCACTAATCGGGGAGGTCGACTCAAGAGTTGGAGGCTGAAGCACTATAGGGACGGCAAGGGCGAACCACTAGAACTCATTGCAGCAGATCTCGCCGGTTCTCAGCCTCTGCCTTTCACCTTACGCGCGGCAGACGAGGTGACCACTGCTCTCTTGAACGGTGCCTCTTACACCGCGCGAACATCGCCAGGCGCAGTGTCGATTGGACCGATCACAACCAAAGTCACGCTAAGTTTTGATTTTAGCAGTGGTGATCTGGCAGCGACGAAGGCGTTTACGTTTGACCCTGACTCTTACACCGTAGGATTCAAGTCGCAGGTGCTGCGCGCGGGAGTCGGCCAGAGTGTAGCGGTCTTGTGGGGTCCAGGCCTTGGAGATTCTTACGCCCAGAACGGACACGATACTGTGAAGCCTGGCGCTCTCTATTCTGTCGCCGGAAAAGTGTCACGGGTTTCGTCGAGTGGCATAAGCAAGCAGCCATACCACCAGCAAGTTTTTGAGTACGCCGGAATTGACGACCACTACTTCACTTCTTTCGTGCTGAACCCGGGTTTAGCGACGGTGCAGTATTCGAACCTGTCGATTCCAGCCGCGGACGGTTCAGGGAGCAGCGCACGAGAGCTTGTCAGCTACAGTGTCACTCCCTCTACGGCTGATGCAGCACTCATCTACTACGTTGGGCCGAAGGATTTCGACACGTTGGCCGAGATCGATCGAAATCTCACCAAGGCCATTGACTTTGGGATGTTCGCCGTAATCGTCGTGCCCTTGCTACGCTCCCTGCAATGGATTCACGGATACGTCGGAAACTTCGGCTGGGCGATCACCATTCTCACCGTCTTGATCAACGTTGTCCTCTTCCCGTTGAACCACAAGAGTGTGGTCTCGATGCGACGGATGCAGGAAGTGCAGCCGGAGGCAAAGGCGATTCAGGAACGCTACGCACAACTGAAGTCTACTGACCCCGCGCGCCAGAAGATGAACCAAGAGCTGATGGCGCTCTATAAGCTGCGCGGGGTCAACCCAGCGAGTGGCTGTGTGCCGATCTTGCTGACGCTTCCTGTGTTTCTCGCCTTCTACGCGATGCTGCAAACGGCCATCGAGTTGCGCGGCGCGCCGTTCGTAGGTTGGATCCACGACTTGTCTGCCCCAGATCCGGTTTATGTGCTGCCTGTGCTCGTCGCCGCTTCGCAGTTCGTCACACAATGGATGACACCGGCAGCCGGCATGGACCCGGCGCAACAGAAGATGATGCTGGTCATGCCGCTGGTAATGGGCTTCATGTTCGCCACATCGCCGGCCGGTGCGCTCATCTATTGGCTTGTGAGTGGCGTCTGGCGTATCGGTCAGATGCAACTCACCAACTACATGATCGGCCCGCCGAGGATTCCGGTGGCTCAATCCGCTGGTGAACGGCGCGCAAAGAAGGTTGGTCGCAGCAAGACGGACGCCGCAGCGCGCGGGGAGTAGCCATGAGCAACGCCTATACCTCAATTATCGATTTCATGAACCGGTTCGCAGTCTCGCTTGGTATTCAGAGCGAGATCGCCGTCGAGGAGACGCCAGACGGCACCCGTCTCAACTACACAGGTGGGGAGTCTGAGCTGTTAGTCCGTCACCGCGGTGAGCCCATCAAGGCACTTCAACATGTCGTTGACATGGCATTCGGCCGTGGCCTCGGTGGCGACCAACGCGTGTTCGTCGATGCGCTTGCCTACCGCAGGGGCAAAGATGTTGAGCTCAGGCAGATGGCGAAGTTCCTAGCCGAGAAGGCGAAAGACACTGGCGCCGATCAGCAAATGGGTCCGCTCAATCCTTATGAGCGACGTCTGGTGCATATGGCAGTCTCTGAAGTCCCTGGCACCACCACCGAGAGCATCGGGGACGCGTTTTCCAAGACTGTACAGATTTCCGCACGGCGGTAGTCTGGAGGCGATCGCAATCAGGCTGGCCGGCGCGACGGTCGATTCGTTAACTGAGAACCCGAAGATCTACACCTAGCATGTTCTCAGCGAACGACACCATCGTCGCAATCGCGACACCTCCTGGACGCGGCGCACTTGGCATTGTCAGGCTTGCTGGACCCGCCGCGGAATCAGTAGCACTAACGCTCGCCTGCCGACAACAGCCATTCGTTCCCCGCCACGCGACCCTATCGACGATCAGAGGGCCGGATGGCTGCACGATCGACCAGGTGATCGTGACGTTCTTCCCTGAGCCTGCGTCGTACACGGGAGAGTCAGTCGTTGAGATCAGCGGGCATGGGAACCCGGTCTTACTGAGGGCGATCGTGACGGCTGCGCTCGCTGCGGGTGCGCGCCTAGCCATGCCCGGGGAGTTCACGCTTCGCGCATTTCTCAATGGCCGTCTGGACCTTGCACAGGCAGAGGCCGTCGGCGATCTGATCAATGCTTCCACTCCCCTCCAGGCGCGGTCCGCGTTCGATCAGTTGGCCGGGACCCTGACCTCACGCATTGGCGAGGTTGATCGAGCGGTATTCGGTCTGGTCGCGCGACTCGAGGCGTCGGTCGATTTCCCCGACGAGGGGTATCACTTCGTGAGAGCTGATGAGCTACTGCTCGAGCTCGATGCGATAGAGGGCCAACTGGACTCGCTGCTCGAAGGTGCCCGCCGCGGGCGCTTGTTGCGTGAGGGGCTCCAAGTGGCAATCGTTGGAGCCCCGAACGCTGGCAAAAGTAGTCTATTCAACGCATTAATTGGCACCGATCGCGCGATTGTGACCGAGTTGCCTGGAACAACGCGCGATCTCGTGACGGAAGCAACGGAAATTGAGGGCATGCGAATCACCCTTGTGGATACCGCGGGACTGCGCCAGACGACCGACCCTGTTGAGGCCGAGGGCGTTGGGCGCTGCCTGGGGGCGCTCAATGTTGCAGATTTGGTACTGAAGGTATCCGACATTTCTCGCTCTCGTGATGACGTGCGTCTTCCCGAACGATTGGATGGTCACAGCCACAAGGTCATCGACGTTGCCACGAAGTGCGATTTGCCGCACCTTTGGGAGGATGATCGAGCCGCTCATGTTTCCGTGGTGACGGGCGCTGGTTTGTCGGAGTTGCGCCTTTTGATTGGTTCCGCGCTCGAACAGGGGTCGTTGAAGGAGCTGCCGGCGATGACCAACGTTCGGCACATGGCTGAGGTTGGGCGAGCACGCGAGGCGGTCCGTCGGTGCCGCCACGCCGCCGCTGATAACGAAACTCCGCTCTCTGAGGAGTTCCTCCTCGCCGATCTCCAGATCGCCAAGATAGCGCTGGAAGAAGTGACTGGCCGGAGGACCAGCGAGGATCTGCTCGCACATATCTTCGCCAATTTTTGTATCGGCAAATGAACTTTGACGTCATTGTGATCGGTGCAGGTCATGCAGGCTGCGAAGCCGCATTCGCGTCCGCCCGCCTTGGTGCAAGGGTCGGGCTGTGCACGCTGACGAAGGATACCGTCGGGCACATGCCATGCAACCCGGCCATAGGCGGGACGGCGAAGGGCCACCTGGTTCGTGAAGTCGATGCGCTTGGTGGCCTCATGGGCCGAGCCATCGACGACACCGGTATTCAGTTCAAGTTGCTCAACCGCAGCCGTGGGCCGGCGGTGTGGTCGCCGCGCGCGCAGGCCGACAAGAAGGTCTACGGCCAATGGATGAGAGACACGCTCAACGCCCAGCCTTGCATTGAATGGTTGATCGGCCGCGCCGGCACGATTCTCGTGGAGCACGGCCGTATCGCTGGGCTCGCATTCGAAGATGGTGAGTCGCACAGGTGTGCCGCACTCGTCGTGACGACCGGCACGTTTCTGAACGGTTTGATTCACATCGGGCGCACGCAGCGACCAGCAGGACGCTTTGGTGAACCGCCGTCCCAGGATCTGGCGGCATCACTCAAGTCGTTCGGCTTCGAGTGGGGACGATTGAAGACTGGCACTCCTCCACGGCTCAGTCGAGCCAGCATCGATTTCGATGGCGGAGTCCGCAGTGGACGATTTCAACGCGAGGAGGGCGACGACCCGCGTGTTCCCTTTTCGTTCCTCAGCGAAGAGCGGTCATCGCGTCCGCAGGTTCCCTGCTATCTGGTCCACACGAATGATCGTGTACGGCAACTGGTGACTGACAACATTGGCCAGTCGCCGCTCTACAACGGCCAAATCAAAGGCATCGGTCCTCGTTACTGCCCGTCGCTTGAGGACAAGATCATGCGCTTTCCCCACCGAGAGCGGCACCAGATCTTTCTCGAACCCGAAGGCGCCGACGCGCCTGAAGTCTATGTCAATGGCTTCTCTACGAGCCTTCCCGAAGCGGTTCAGCTTGACCTGGTGCGGTCGCTGCCCGGGCTTGAAGGCGCTGTGATGCTCCGCCCTGGTTATGCGGTCGAGTACGACTTCATCCAGCCGACCGAGTTGACCCGGACTCTCGAGAGCAAGCGTGTGTCCGGACTGTTTCTTGCCGGGCAGATCAACGGTACTTCTGGCTATGAGGAGGCTGCCGCGCAAGGCCTTGTAGCCGGCGTGAACGCTGCCAAGCGGGCACGTCGAGAGCCGCCGCTTGTGATCGGCCGGGAGGAGGCTTACATCGGTATCCTCGTGGATGATCTCATCACCAAAGGATGCTTGGAGCCCTACCGAATGTTCACCTCACGCGCCGAGCATCGTCTACTACTCCGGATCGATAACGCCGATCTGAGGCTCACACCTAAGGGGCGAGAGGCGGGGCTGGTTGATGACGAACGTTGGGAATTGTTTAGCGCCAGGAAATCGAGGTTGAGCCGTAACCTCGCCGATTTGGAGCGCACACGGCTGCGGACCTCCTCCGGAGATCGAGTGTCCGCGGCGCAATTGCTCACACAACCAGAGATTCGCCTCCAGAATCTGATGGAGGATGCGCGAGTGACGATCGCGGTGGATCCGGACCGGCCCTCGGTGGATGTCGCGAGTATTGAAGTCACCATCAAGTACGCAGGTTACCTTCGCCGTCAGGAAAGCGAAATCGAGCGCCTGCGCCGGGATGAACGCCGGCGGATACCACGGGAGTTCCCCTTCGACCAGGTGCCTGGTCTGTCACGAGAGGTGGTCTTTAGGCTCTCTCAGATACGTCCTGACACGCTCGGTCACGCGCTCAGAATCCCGGGTGTTACTCCTGCCGCTGTCGCTGTGCTTGGCGCTTTTGTGCGCCGGTGGCAAGCGACGTCATGAGTTCGTTTCAGATTCGCGTGCTCGAGCGCGCCAAAGTCCTCAAGATAGCCGTCTCCCCCTCTCACTTGGCGGCGCTCAAGACCTACGCCGAGTTGCTCCAAGTCTGGAACCGGCGCATCAATCTGACGGCACTCCCCCTTGACGGGTGGCCGGACGCGACGCTGGATCGGTTGATCTTCGAGGCGTTGGTGGCAGAGCCGGCCGTTCGGGGGTTATCTGGCTTGTGGGTGGATCTTGGTTCAGGTGGTGGCACTCCTGCTATTCCCCTAGCTGTGGTTTCGTCCGGGCTCGCCCTGACGCTCACCGAGTCGCGAGGTAGGAAAGCCGCGTTCCTTCGAGAAGCTCTCAGGGTTGTGCCGGTGCAGGGCGCCCAAGTTCAGAGCAGGTTTGAGGACTTGCTTAGGTGGAACCGCCGCTCTGTTGCTCTCATCACATGCCGCGCCGTTCGAATTGAACAGACAATCGAGGTTGCCAATCACCTTCTGGGAGAGGACGGGCGCATGCTCTTCTTCGGCTCTCAACCTGTCAAGTCGATTGGCGGCTTGGAAATACTTGATAAATATGCACTTCCGTGCGGAAACGCGATGTCGGTGCTCGGTCGACGGCGGGAGACCTAACCCGTTTTACGTCATGGCCAAGATGTTCCACGTGGAACATTTGTGCACTTCTCGGAGCTGAAGTTGACCGGTTTGCGGGGGTTCTCCTATTCTGCCCAGGCACGGCGGCCAGAGCAGATCCGTTAGTCTTAAGTAAATCAAATGTCTCGCATCATCGCCGTAGTCAACCAGAAGGGCGGCGTCGGGAAGACCACCACCACTATTAACCTTGGAGCCTCGCTGGCAACAACTGGGTTGAGAGTGCTCGTGGTGGATATCGATCCGCAGGGCAACCTGACGAGTGGCGTAGGACAGAAAGGCAGGAGCGGAACGAGCGGCACGGTCCACGAAGCACTGACCGCTCATGAGCCGGCTGTTGATCCAGAGGCGTTCACGGTCGCTACCGATACTCCTGGCCTCTCACTGATTCCTGCTGACCGTCAGCTGACAGGCGCTGAAATTGAGCTCGTGCCCTTGCTGCGTCGTGAAGAACGTCTCCGCCTGCTCCTGAATGCCGCGCGGGAGCTTTACGACTTCATCCTAATTGATTGCCCGCCGTCTCTCGGCCTACTGACATTGAACGGCCTTGTGGCCGCAGATGCCGTGCTCATCCCGTTGCATTGCGAGTTCTTTGCGCTCGAAGGACTCGCAGAACTACTCGGCACGATTCGAAGGGTCCGAGGGGTTCTCAATCCCTTACTCGATATCGAAGGCGTGTTGTTTACTATGTACGAGGAACGGACGAATCTCGGCCAGTTGGTTGCGAATGACGTTCGCGGGTTCTTCAAGGAGAAGGTGTTCCGTACGATGATTCCGCGCAATGTCCGCCTCGCCGAGGCGCCGAGCCACGGCATGCCCGTGATCGCCTACGATCCGAAGTCGCGCGGCGCCGAAGCGTATCTGGCGCTTGGTCGTGAACTGATCGAACGACGCGGTCACCATTCTGCGCCGCAAGGCGGTAGTCCCCTTTAGGGGCTAAGCCGTCCCTGCTCCCGAGCAACGAGCCCAAGAACCCGAGCCCGAACGACGAGCGATGAACCCTATGGAAAAACGACCAGCACTCGGCAAAGGACTGAGCGCGCTCATTCCCGATGCGCCCGCCGCGAATGCTAACGCGCTCGACGTGGACATCCACCTGCTGACGCCCAATACATTCCAACCACGCGGTCAGATGGACGATGGGCGGCTTGATGACTTGGCCCGATCGATCAAGTCGAACGGCATCATCCAGCCGATCGTCGTCCGCCGCGTCGGCGACCGTTTTCACATCATCGCTGGCGAGCGGCGCTGGCGCGCTGCCCAACGCGCAGGACTGATGCGGGTGCCCATAGTCATCCGCGATGTTGCCGCCGGTAACGACCAATCGCTCCTCGAATTGGCGCTCATCGAAAACATCCAACGCGAGAACCTCAATCCGATAGACGAGGCACTCGCCTATCGCCGGCTATCTGATGAGTTCATGCTGACACAGGACGAGATCTCAGCTGCTGTCGGCAAGGATCGCGCGACTGTGGCAAACGTCGTTCGTTTGCTGAAACTCACGGAGGATGTGCAGAGCGACGTGGCGGCGGGCCGGTTAACAATGGGCCATGCGCGGGCCTTGCTCGGGCTGCCAGTCGAAGCAGATCAGCGCCGTATTGCGCGGGATGTTATAGCCCGGGGGTGGTCTGTTCGGGAGACCGAGAACTTCGTTCGAAAGGAGTCGACCGCCGTCAGAACCGCCAAGGATGCCATTACAGCCGCCGAGCCAAAGACCGACGTCCACACTAGGGCCGCCGAAGAACGACTTCGCTTTATCTTCGGTACTCGGGTTCGCATCGCGCGCACAGGTAACAAAGGACGCATCGAAATCGACTTTGGCTCAGAAGACGAGCTGATTCGGTTGTTTGATCAATTGACCGGAGAGAAGTAACCACCGCATCGGCGAGGTTGACGACATTTCGAGTTGCCACGGAGCGCCGTAAACCGTGGTATAAATCAGTGTTCCGCGCTTGTGAAAGTTATCTCAAGCGATCAGGCGCCGCGAAGAGGCGTCCAATTGCGCCGCCCCGACGGGCCGCTGGACTGAACGACGTGACCCAACGAACCGCTGCCACCCGTTACGCCCGCGCTCTCCTCGACGTTGCCATCAGGGAGCGTGCGGACTTGTCACAAGTCGAGCTCGATCTTGCTGGCTTCTCCGCCCTACTTGACGCTGAGCCGGTGCTCAGCAAGGCCCTCCTCAATCCCGTGGTTCCAGCTGGGCGGAAGCGCGCGACGATTGAGGCGATAGTTGCGCGCGTCTCCATGACCCAAGTCGTTAGCAAGCTGCTCGTGCTGCTCGCGGATCGCGATCGATTTGTCTTGCTCAAGGACATTCTCGATATTTTCAGCAACAGGCTCATGGAGCATAGAAATGTGGTGCGGGCCCACGTTACGTCTGCCTCACTGATGCCGGCGGAACAGGTCACGTCGATTGAGAAAAGTCTGGCCCTGGCTACGGGGCGGGCGGTCGTCCTGTCAGCGACCGTCGATCCTTCGATCATCGGGGGACTGGTGGCCCGAGTCGGCAGCACGGTGTTCGACGGCAGTATCACGAATCAACTGCAGCGATTGAAGCAGCGGTTGCAAGAGAGTATTTAAGAGATATGGATATCAAAGCCGAAGAGATTTCCAAGATCATTCGCGATCAGATCGGCAGTTTCGCTGTCGACATCGACGTCGCCGAAGTGGGCAGCATCACCTCCATTGGTGACGGCATCGCACGGATCCACGGCGTCGAGAACGCCATGGCGGGCGAGATGCTCGAGTTCCCCGGCGGTATTTTCGGGATCGCGCTGAACCTTGAGGAGGACAGCGTCGGAGCGGTGCTGCTCGGCGAGTACAAGCACATCCGCGAAGGCGATACCGTCAAGCGTACCGGCCGTATCATTTCCGTGCCGGTCGGCGACGAAATGCTTGGCCGCGTCGTCAATGCGCTCGGCCAGCCCATCGACGGCAAGGGGCCCATCACCACCAAACGGTTTTCTCCGATCGAGCGTCTCGCGCCTGGTGTCGTTGATCGTCAATCGGTCAAAGAACCGCTGCAGACGGGGCTCAAGGCGATCGATGCCATGGTGCCGATTGGCCGTGGCCAGCGCGAACTGATTATTGGCGACCGCCAGACCGGCAAGACGGCCGTCGCCATCGACGCGATCCTGAACCAGAAGGACACCGGCGTTATCTGTATCTACAATGCGATCGGTCAAAAGCAGTCGACTGTCGCCCAGGTCGTCCGTACGCTTGAAGAAGCGGACGCGATGAAGTACACGATCGTTGTCGCTGCGACGGCGTCGGACCCGGCGCCGCTGCTCTACATCAGCCCATACTCTGCCTGCACCTTCGGTGAGTATTTTCGCGATAACGGCCGGCATGCCCTCGTGGTCTACGACGATTTGTCGAAGCACGCGCAGTCATATCGAGAAATCTCCCTGCTGCTTCGTCGCCCGCCGGGTCGCGAGGCGTATCCTGGCGACGTCTTCTACCTCCACTCGCGCCTGTTGGAGAGAGCGGCGAAGTTAAACAAGGAGCTCGGCGGAGGATCGTTGACGGCGTTGCCGATCATTGAGACGCAGGCAGGCGACCTGTCAGCCTATATCCCAACCAACGTCATCTCGATCACAGATGGCCAGATCTTTCTGGAATCGGACCTCTTCCATCAGGGCGTCCGTCCGGCCATCAACGTCGGCAATTCGGTATCGCGCGTCGGCGGTTCGGCCCAGATAAAGGCGATGCGGCAGGTCGCCGGCACCCTCCGGTTGGACCTTGCTCAGTACCGCGAATTGGCGGC
This sequence comes from Vicinamibacterales bacterium, assembly GCA_040081555.1. Lineage (GTDB taxonomy): Bacteria > Acidobacteriota > Vicinamibacteria > Vicinamibacterales > CAVVIG01 > CADEEX01. The sequence continues at coordinate 33,168 of JBEBGG010000002.1, read as the reverse complement.
CTTTGCGCAGTTTGGTAGCGATCTGGACAAGTCGACGCAGGCGCAACTCACGCGAGGCGCGCGTCTTGTCGAGATTTTGAAGCAGCCGCAGTACGAACCGCTCGCTGTGGAGCGCCAGGTGGCCATCATCTTCGCCGGTACCAATGGCCATCTCGACAACGTGGCGTTGGGCAACCTGCGCGAATTTGAAACCGGGCTCTATCAGTTCATCGAATCACGTCACCCGCAAATTTTCACGGGCATCGTCGAAAAGAAGCAGCTGGACGATGAGCTCAAGGCGGCGTTGAACGCGGCGCTTAAGACGTACGGCGGTGACTTCGCGGCGCGCAAGAGCGCCGCAGCGTAACGCATTTTGCGACTACGACACAGCAGCTTCGCAGAGATGAGATCCTTTCGATGCCGCTGTGCCTCTGTGGCGACAACACGTGGGTAGTGAAGTGTGAGACATGCCATCACTGATTGACCTGAGACGCCGGGTTCGCGCTGTCAAGAACACGCAGCAGATCACGAAGGCGATGAAGATGGTCGCTGCGTCGAAGTTGCGTCGCGCGCAGGAACGCATCATGGGCGCGCGGCCGTACGCCGTGCAAATGCAACGGGTGCTGGCGAGTGTCGCCATGCGCGTCGACAAGAGCGTCCACCCGTTTCTGGCCCTTCGTGAGAAAGGCGCTCACTCCCGCACCCTGGTGATTGTCGTGACCGCCGACAAGGGGCTGTGTGGCAGTTTTAACACCAATGTCATCAAAGGTGCCGCTCTGTATGTCACCGGAACGACCGAACCCTGCACGCTTGGGCTCGTCGGCCGCAAGGGGCGAGAGTATTTCGGCCGTCGCGGCTTCAAAGTTCTGTTCGAACAGATCGGCATCTTCCAGAAACTGAAGTTCGACGATGCGAAAGTGATTTCCCGGCTGGCGGTTGAGGCCTTTACGTCTGGTGATGTCGACAAGGTCGTGCTCGTATTTAACGAGTTCAAGTCGGTGATCTCTCAGCGCGTCGTCATCGACCAGCTGTTGCCGATCGAACCAGCCGAAGTTGAGCTGCAGCAAGTTCCCGCGGCTAAGATCGCCGACGGGCAAGTCGACTACCTGTATGAGCCCGACCCGGCAAAGATTTTTGAGCAGTTGTTGCCGCGGTATGTCGAAGTGCAGGTATACCGCGCGCTGCTCGAATCGAACGCCGCGTTCTTTGCGGCACAAATGACGGCGATGGATACCGCCACGAAGAACTCGTCGGAAATGATCTCGAGCCTCACGCTGTACATGAACAAGGTGCGTCAGGCAGCGATCACGAGAGAAATCATCGAAGTGGTTTCGGGCGCAGGGGCGCTGTAGCGAACTAAAATCTCCGTGCCCGGTGCCTCCGTGGCAAGGACAACGCAAGCAGGTAAGAAGCGGACGAATATGGCTAACAAGTTCGGAAAAATCGTTCAGGTGATCGGTCCGGTGCTCGACGTCGAGTTCGAGGCTGGGTCCCTGCCGCAGATCTACAACGCCTTGCGCGTGCAGGCGACTACTAAGGAAACCGGCGCCATCGACATCATCGCCGAGGTCGAGCAGCACCTCGGCGAGAACCGAGTCCGCGCGGTGGCGATGAAGGCCACCGACGGTATCCAGCGCGGCATGCTGGCCGAAGACCTAGGCGAGCCGATCTCGGTGCCTGTTGGTCCGGAAACGCTTGGCCGCGTGCTGAACGTGCTCGGTGAACCAGTTGACTTTCCGGATCGTCCCGTGAAGTCAGCCGCGCGTTGGCCGATTCATCGCCAGCCGCCGACACTTGAACAGCAGTCGACCGACCTCAAAATGTTCGAGACCGGAATCAAGGTTATCGACCTGCTTGAGCCGTATCTCCAGGGCGGAAAGATTGGCTTGTTTGGTGGCGCTGGCGTCGGCAAGACCGTCGTGATTATGGAGTTGATCAACAACATCGCGATGAAGCACGGCGGCGTATCGGTATTCGGCGGTGTCGGTGAACGCACGCGTGAAGGCAACGACCTCTGGCATGAGTTTCAGGAGAGCGGCGTCATCGACCCCCACGATCACACCAAGTCGCGCGCCGCTCTGGTCTACGGGCAGATGACGGAGCCGCCGGGCGCGCGTCTGCGCGTCGGCTTGTCGGCGCTCACAGTGGCCGAGTACTTCCGCGACGCGGAAGGCAAAGACGTGCTGCTGTTCATCGACAACGTCTTCCGCTTCACCCAGGCAGGATCGGAGGTGTCGGCGCTGCTCGGTCGCATGCCGTCGGCCGTCGGCTACCAGCCGACGCTGCTGTCGGAAATGGGCCAGATGCAGGAACGCATCACCTCGACGCAGAAGGGGTCCATCACGTCCGTGCAAGCGATCTACGTGCCCGCCGACGACTATACCGACCCGGCACCGGCCACGACGTTTGCGCATCTCGATGCGACGACCAACCTGTCACGCGCCATCTCGGAACTCGGCATCTACCCAGCAGTCGATCCCTTGGCGTCGACGTCGCGCATCCTTGATCCGCGCATCCTGGGAAACGAGCACTACAACACCGCCCGCGCCGTGAAGCAAATTCTGCAGCGCTACAAGGACTTGCAGGACATCATCGCGATTCTTGGCATTGACGAGCTGTCGGAAGATGACAAGCTCACCGTGTCGCGCGCGCGCAAGATCCAGAAATTCCTATCGCAGCCGTTCTTCGTGGCTCAGCAGTTCACGGGCCTCGAAGGCAAGTACGTGCCCATCGCCGAGACCATTCGTGGCTTCAAAGAAATCGTCGAAGGTAAGCATGACGCGATTCCTGAACAGGACTTCTATATGGCCGGTGGCATCGACGAAGTGATCGAGCGATTCAAGAAGCGGCAAGCGGCTTAACGGGAAAGACCGTGTCACTTCCGACCAAGATCCAACTTCAAATCGTTTCCACCGATCGGCTCCTCGTGAACGAGAGCGTCGACGAGGTGGAGATCCCTGGCTCCGAGGGCTTCTTTGGCATTCTGCCTGGACACACACCACTACTGGCGCTGCTCGGTGCCGGCGAGTTGTGGTACCGGCAGGGCGCCGAAAAGCACTACTTGGCGATGGCGTTCGGGTTCGCCGAAGTGCGTCCCGAGCGTGTCACCGTTCTTGCGGAGTTTGCTGAACGAGCCGACCAGATCGATGTCGCCAGGGCCGAAGCGGCCAAGAAGCGTGCTCAGGAGCGGACTGCCACGCCACAAATGGACATGGACGCCGAGCGTGCACGCATCGCTCTCCTCAAGTCGTTGATCCGCCTGCAGGTGGCGACCCGCGCTAAGATACGCTCGTAATTGCTGTCGAATCTCGCGCAGCTCGTCCGCTACCGAGGCCTCATCCAGAGCCTTGTCGCCCGTGAACTTAAAGCGCGGTACCGGGGCTCCGTCCTCGGGTTCCTCTGGTCCTTCATCAACCCACTTCTGCTCCTGTCGATCTACACCTTCGTGTTCACGAAGGTGATTCCCAACAGGAACGATTTGGCGCAACCGTACGCGGTCTTCATGTTCTGCGGTATCTTGCCGTGGAATTGGTTTGCCTCGTCGCTGATGGAGGCGTCGGCCTCGTTGGTCTCGGGTGGCAACTTGATCAAGAAGGTCCTGTTCCCCGCCGAGATTTTGCCTCTCGTCAGTGTTCTGGCGAACATGGTCCACTTCTTTCTGGGCCTTACGATCCTCCTCGCCTTCTTGATCTACTACCGTCATTGGCCGGATCTGCCCGGGCTCATCTGGTTTCCGGTCGCGGTGCTGATTCAGCTAGTCCTCACCTCAGCTCTGGCCCTGTTCTTGTCGGCGCTCACCGTGCACTATCGCGACATCCGGGACTTGCTCTCGAATGTCCTGATGTTTTGGTTTTTCGCGACGCCAATCATCTACCCGTGGCAGGACGAGAACGTCAAGATCTACCGTTGGGTCTTCCAGTTGAATCCGTTCACACATCTTGCGGTGTCCTACCAGGAAATCCTGTTCTTCCACGGTCCCGTCGGTCAGAAATGGTGGCTGCTGGCGCTCGGGGGGGCGTCCATCGTGCTGTTCCTTGCCTGCTACTGGTTCTTCGACCGCCTGCGCGATTCGTTCGCAGAGGCTGTCTAGTGCCTCAGACCAGGTCAGCAACCGGAGCCCACAGCTGCATCGAAGTATTGGCTGAAGATGACCTTCGACGTCGTGGTGCTCAAGCGGCCATGACGGGTGCTCAAGGTGTTCGGTCATGAGCTCCACGCCGGCCATAGAGCTCAGCCACGTTTCGAAGATCTACCGCCGTTACAGCGGTCGACAGTTCGCGACCCTAAAGAGTGCCCTGCTTCAGCGCAGTATCCTCAAGGGTCTGCGACCCAACGAAACATTTCCAGCACTGACTGACGTCTCCTTCAGCGTGCCGAAGGGGTGTACCTACGGCATCATCGGGAGAAACGGATCCGGAAAAAGCACGGCACTGAAGCTCGTGGCCGGCATCACCAAACCTACCGAGGGCACAGTTCAAGTCAACGGCCGTATCTCCGCCCTCATTGAGCTCGGTGCTGGATTTCACCCGGAGATTTCCGGCCGTGAGAACGTTTTCATCAACGGCATCATGCTCGGTCTGACAAAGAAGGAGATCGAAGCGCGCTTCGATGAAATCGTCGAATTCGCCGAGCTGCAGGAGTTCATTGATGCGCCCGTGAAGACCTACTCTTCAGGCATGTACATGCGCCTAGGATTCGCCGTGGCGATTCACGTCAACCCGGACGTGCTTCTCGTAGACGAAGTCCTTGCCGTTGGCGACGAAGGTTTCACCCACAAGTGCCTCGACAAGTTCGCCGAATTCCGCCGCCGCAACAAGACGATTCTGCTGGTGACTCATTCCCTCGGCCTGGTCGAACGTTTCTGCGACGAGGCCTTGTGGCTTCACGAAGGCCAGGCGCGGGGGCATGGCGATCCCAAACGGATCGTGGACGCTTACCTCATCAACGTCGAGAAGAGCGAGGGTGCGCTACTGGCCACGACCACGGCACGAGCCGTCGCTGCCGTGAACGCGGCACCGCCTGATCCGCCACTCGAGCCGGCGGTGCCGAAAATGGCAACGCCCGAAGGCGAACTGCGTGACATGTTTCAGGCCGCGGAAGGACGCTGGGGCTCACGCGAAATCGAGATCGTCGACGTGGGCCTCTTCGATCACAAGGGCGAACCCTCGTTCGTCTTTCACTCGGGTGATCCGATGTCGATTCGCCTAAAGGTGGTAGCGCACGTGCCGGCGATCGACTTCGTATTCGGCATCAGCCTGTTTAATGTCGACGGCGCCTGTTGCTACGGCACCAATACATTCATTGAACAGATGGATCCGCTCAGCTTCGAAGGCGAGGCGACTGTGACGTTCGATGTCGAGAGTCTCGACCTCGTCGAGGGTACTTACAAGATCGATGTGGCGGTGCACACCTGCGATGGCTATCCGTACGACTACCATCGGCTGCTTTACACATTCCGCATGAAGTCGCGCGTGCCGGATACTGGAATCTATCGCCCGAGACACCACTGGACGTTCGCCGGCGCGATCGCGTTCAAAGAACACACGCAGCCATAATCAGATGTTCGCGCTGCCTGAGCTCTTGATACAGGTCCACGGCTGGCGCCGCGACGGCCGCACCATCGTCTTCACCAACGGGGTGTTTGACATTCTCCACCCAGGCCACGTGCGTTACCTCTCGGCGGCGCGAACGCTTGGCGACACATTAGTGGTGGCCGTCAATTCAGATCGCTCGGTCCGAGGCAACAAGGGGCCTTCGCGCCCTATCAACTCTGAGCAGGAACGCGCCGAATTGTTGAGCGCCTTGGCGTGCGTTGACGGAGTCGCGATCTTCGACGAACCGACGCCCCACGAAATCATTAGTGCCATTCAACCAGACGTACTGGTTAAAGGCGCGGACTGGGCGGAGGATGCGATCGTTGGTCGTGATGTCGTCGAAGCGAAGGGCGGACGGGTTGTCAGAATGGCCACAGAGGCCGGCTATTCGACCTCGTCGATCATCGACAGAATTAAGGCATTGCCACAATAGCGTCCGGTCGCGGCGTAATCCGGCCCCTCGCTATGGGGTCATCTCCCTTTAGAACTTCGGGACACGACGGCCCAGCCGCACGCGACGGCGCATGACGTAGAGGACCGAGGCGATCAAGACCGCGAACAAGAGCGCTGACGTCTGGGGGGTGAGCATATGCTGTCTATCGGCCCCCCAGAGATCACCATTAGTCCCACCTCGCAGAGGCGCCACGAGGTCCGTCGAATCATGCATCGCTGCGCAGACTAGATTGGAACGTTCAGTGACTGCTACCACCTCGCTCAATCTCCTCGCTGTTCTGAAGTCCGCCGCTTCGAAAAGCGGGATGGAAGCCCAGGCCCGTGCCATTTCAGGGCTCACCGCGCCGGCCAAGGCGATGTTCATCGCCACGCAGGCGCACACCATGCCCAGAGGCACAGTGCTAGTGGTGGTGCCGGCTGATCGCGACATCGACGAAGTCGTGACAGACGTTCGCTTCTTCCTGTCTGCACTCGAAGGTCTCGCGCCCGGTGCCGCAGAGGACGCGGTGCTCCCCTTCCCCTCGCACGAGGTTGATCCGTACCGGGGCATGACCCCACATTTCGGCGTGGTGTCCTCACGCGCACGCGCCCTCTACGCGTTGACGACGCAGGCCGTAAGGGTCGTGGTCGCGTCTGGTCCAGCACTGGCGCCGCGGGTCAGCGCGCCAGCCCGGATGAAAGGCGCTGGCATCGACCTGCAGTCCGGCCATGACATCGCGCCGTCGGACCTTGCAGCGCTGCTGACCGATGCCGGATTCACCCGCGAGGATCCAGCCGACGAACATGGTGAGTTCGCGCTGCGGGGCGGTATTCTCGACCTCTTTCCGGCAAATGAGACCCAACCGATTCGCCTCGAGTTTTTGGGCGACACCATAGAGACGATGCGGAGATACGATGCCGCCTCGCAGCGATCGCAGGCGGCCGTCGATCGACTGACAGTGGTGCCACTCCTCGATCGTCTCGGCGACGACCGCAGTGCCACGATCTTTGACTACCTGGCGCAGGCTCGAGAATCGCGCATCTTCGTGTCCGAAGCGGACGAAGTTGAGACCGGGATCGCCAAGTTACTGGCCCAGGTGGTTCGAAGTTATGAGGCCGCTTCCGGGTCGGCCACCAACGAAGCAACTGACGAGGAAGAGGAGCGGGACGAGGCTGTCTACGATGAGTGGAGCCGGCTATCAGCGGAAGACGATCCCGAGGATCGGGCCGTCGTTCAGAGCCCGCCCGCTCGCCGGAGACGGGCGACGGCGGACACGCGGAACCGGACCGCGCTGCTCGCACCTGACGTCTTGTTCCTCGAGCACGGAAACCTGACCGCTCGTTTGGCGTCCGCGGTGTCGCTGTCCGAACTCGGGATCGAGTCGAGTGGCGGCGCATCCGCCCTCGGCGGGCAGCCGGTCGCACGGGTGTTGCGGAGTCAGCCCGTGGTCGAAATGCACGGCCGTCTGCCGGAGTGGGTCACTGAGCTCAAGCGCATCAAGGACGCCGGTGAGCAAGCGCTCTTCGTAGCGGTCACGCCAGGTCGTGCCGAACGTACGATTGAGCTCCTCAAGGAATACGACGTGTTCGCCGCCTCGATCGACCGTGCAGAAGACGCGCGCTACGCCTCGGTGCTGGTGACGACGGGACTCCTGTCGCGTGGCTTCAGATTGCCAGATGCAGGCCTCCATCTCTTTGCCGAATGCGACGTCTTCGACGAAGACCGCCAGGCGTCGGCCGCCCGCTCGAAGGCGCGAAACAACAAAGCGTTTCTTTCAGACCTGCGCGATCTCAAAGCCGGTGACCTCATTGTGCACGTCGAGCATGGCATCGGCGTGTTTGTGGGCCTCAAACAGATTGGCCTCGGCCCTTCGACCGGCCCAGGCCAGGGCAGCGACGACCGGCAGGAGTTTCTCGAGCTGCGCTACGCTGGCGACGACAAGTTGTTTGTGCCGGTCGAGCGCCTCGACCTGGTCCAGAAGTACACGGGCGCTACGCGTCCTCCGATTGACCGCCTGGGCGGCACGTCGTGGGAGAAGGCCAAGACCAAGGTCAAGAAGGCCATGCGCGACATGGCCGGAGAGCTTCTGAAGCTCTACGCCACCCGAAAGGCGGTGGCCGGCTATGCCTTTGGCGCCGACTCACACTGGCAGCGAGAGTTCGAGGACGCGTTTCCGTACGAACTCACTCCTGACCAGAAATCGGCGGTCACTGATATCAAGAACGACATGCAGTCGCCGACGCCGATGGACCGCCTGCTGTGCGGCGACGTCGGCTATGGCAAGACTGAAGTGGCGATGCGTGCCGCCTTCAAGGCCGTGATGGAGGGGAAACAAGTAGCGATCCTCGTGCCGACCACGGTGCTGGCGTTCCAGCACGAGAAGACACTGCGCGAGCGCTTCGCCGGCTTCCCCGTTCGCATCGCCATGGTCAGCCGATTCCGCGGTCAGGCTGAGCAGAAGGAGGCACTCGCAGACCTTGCCGTTGGCAAACTCGACATCATCGTCGGAACGCACCGATTGTTGTCGAAGGACGTCGAGTTTCGAGATCTTGGACTGCTGGTTGTGGATGAAGAGCAGCGCTTTGGCGTCGGCCACAAGGAGAAGATCAAGCAGATGAAGCGGAAGGTCGACGTCCTTACGATGAGCGCGACGCCGATCCCGCGTACCCTGAATATGTCGCTCGTTGGCATCAGGGACATGTCGATTATCGAGACACCGCCACGAGACAGGCTGTCAATCCAAACCAACGTCGTGAAGTTCGACCAACAGGTGATCGGTCGAGCGATTGGCAATGAGCTCGAGCGCGGTGGTCAGATCTTCTTCGTTCACAATCGCGTGGACTCAATCTTCTCGATAGCCGACCTGCTGCGCCGACTTGTGCCTGAGGCCCGCATCGTCGTCGGCCATGGCCAAATGGCCGAAGACACCCTCGAAAGAGCCATGCTCGACTTCGTGGCGCGGAAGTTCGACATCCTGGTGGCGACCACCATCATCGAGAACGGCCTCGATATTCCCAACGCCAATACCATCATCATCAACCGCGCCGACCGTTACGGCCTGTCCCAGCTCTATCAGTTGCGCGGCCGTGTTGGCCGCTCCGATCGGCCGGCCTATGCGCACCTGTTGATTCCACCAGAAGATAACCTTTCACCGGTGGCAAAGAAGCGCTTGGCTGCGATCAAGGAATTCAGCGATCTGGGGTCCGGCTTCCGCGTCGCTGCGCTCGATCTCGAAATCCGTGGCGCCGGGAATCTTCTCGGTGGCGAACAAAGTGGCCACATCGAAAGCGTCGGCTTCGAGATGTACATGAAACTTCTCGAAGAAACGATCCGCGAGCTCAGCGGTCAGGAGATCGACGATGACGTCAGGGCGACCGTCAACCTCAAGGTCGACTTCAGAATCGACGAATCCTATGTCGCCGACATGAACCAGCGGTTGATGCTGTACCGCAAGGTGGCATCCGCCAGGCGCGAAGAAGAGATCGACCAAGTCCTCGAGGAGGCGATCGATCGATATGGCCCCCTACCGACGACGCTGCTCAACCTGGCTGACTACGGACGCATCCGGGTCATGTCTGACCGGCTTGGCGTCGAATCGATCGACCGTGAAGGCCGTACCGTCGTCATAAGGTTCAGGCCGCAGACGAAGCTGGACCCAATCCGCTTGGTGTCGCTGGTAAAGGGGCGTAGCGAACTGGCGCTGATGCCACCCTCTGGGTTGAGGCTGAACCTTGCGGACTCCGGGGGCCAGCCTTCGGCCATGGCCGAGTCGTCAGCCCCTCGTCCCGTGGTCCGAGGCCCGAGCGCTGAGGCTCGAGCACCTGGAAAGCTGCCGAAGAAGCCGGCCGTGGCACCCAGCTGGTGGACGGCGCGAGCGCGCACGGGCGAAGTTACGGCGGGGTTCACGAAGAACGCGATCCTGCAACCCACAAAGGACGACCCGCGTGCCGAAGGTGGGTTGTTCGAGAAAGTTGGGGGCCTGTTGAGTGACCTGGTCGACGCGCTGTAATGTGGCCAGGTTACCTGGTCGAATCGTTCGGCGGTCAGACCTGGGTGAATCCAACGTCAGCCAGATCGTCGATCGAAGTTAAGATACTGTTTGGTAGCGTTTTAGCAGAAAAACTCCATGAAGATCACTCAACTCACGGCAGTCGTCGTGCTTGCTACCGCCCTCACAGCGCCGGCGCTGACCGCCGACATCGTCCAGCAAATCATCGTCAAGGTGAACGGAGAAATCTTTACCAAGACCGACCTTGAACAACGTCAAATTCAAGCCCTTCGGCAAATGGGTTCGGGGGCCGATAAGTCGGATCTCCCAGACGCGCAGCTTCGCCAGATGCTTCAGCAGGCCACTCCCCAACTGCTTGTCACCATCGTCGACGAAATGCTCATCGTTCAGCGTGGGCACGAACTCGGCTACCGGATGGGCGATGACCAGTTCAACACCGTAGTCGACAACATCAAGAAAGAAAACAAGATCGAGAGCGACGAGCAGTTCCAGGCCGCGCTCAAGCAGGAGAGCATGACGCTTGTTGAGCTCCGCAAGAATCTCGAGCGTCAGATGATCATCTCTCGTGTCCAGCAGAACGAGGTCCTCGGCCGGATCGCCGTGTCGGACGATGAGGCGCGACGTTACTACGATGCGCACCTCAGCGAGTTCACCTCACCGCAGACGATTACCTTGCGAGAGATCTCCGTAAATGTGCCGGCCGGACCCACGACGTCAGTGGCGGATGACACTACGGCTCGTACGAAGGCTACTGCGATCCGAGCGCGCGCGCTCGCCGGTGAGAGCTTTGAAAAGCTCGCCGCCGACCTCTCTGACTCACCCTCCCGCGCCAACGCGGGCCTCGTCGGTCCGCTTAGCTTGAATGATGTGTCGAGTGACTTGAAGACGGTGCTTGCTGCGATGAAGGTGGGCGACACGAGCGACGTCCTACGCGGTCAACGTGGCTACCAGGTACTCAAGCTCGAATCGAAGAGCGAAGCGGTCACTCGCTCATTTGCCGAGGCTCACGAAGACATCAGCAATCGCGTGTTCACGGCCAAGCGGCAGAGCGAATTCCAGAAGTATCTCGAGAAGCTGCGCGCTGAAGCGATCATCGAATGGAAGAACGCCGAAGTGAAGCGCTCGTACGACGACGGCGTCAAGCAGTCGAAGGCCTCGGGCGCGGCGTCACCGCTCCAGTAGCGCGACGCATCACTGTGTGAGGCGCGCCGGTGAGCTGTCACGGGAAGTGGTCCACTAAAGTGCCTCGATGACGAAGGCACCTGCGGCTCAATGGTACGCCGTCTGGACTCGCTCGCGTCACGAGCAGACGGTTCGAGCACAGTTGGCTCAAAAACAGATCGAGTCGTTTCTTCCAACGATGACGCGTTGGAGCTGGTGGAAAGACCGCAAGAAGAAGCTCAGCTGGCCGCTGTTCCCAGGCTATTGCTTCGCCCGCTTTGCTCCCGGCGATTCGCTCGCCATCCTTAAATGCTCCGGAGTCGTCAGCATTGTTTCTGTTGACGGCAAGCCGATCCCGATCCCAGACATCGAACTCGACAGCATCCGTCTTCTGGTCGACAGCGAGTTGCAGTTCGACCCATCCCCACTGTTGCGGGAGGGGATGATGGTAGAGGTTGTCCACGGCCCGCTGAAAGGTGTGGTCGGAAGACTGATGCGCAAGGACTCGCCGCGCGCGCGGCTGGTATTGTCAGTCGAACTGATCGGCCAGGCCGTATCTGTCGACGTTGACGCGGCGGACGTGAAGGAATACTGACTAGAGGATCCGATTGCGTCCGCTGGCTTTGGCCTGATAGAGCCGCTGGTCGGCCGTCTTGAGCGTCGTCGCGAAGTCGTAGTCCATTTCGAATTTGGCTACGCCGCCTGAGATGGTCACCGGTCCGATGCCGTGGGTGTCGATGGTTTCTACCGCGACCCGGACGCGCTCGGCAAGGAGACGCGCCGTCTCGAGATCAACTCCCGGCAGCACCATTAGGAATTCTTCGCCGCCCCATCGCACCAGGATGTCATAGGCGCGTACTGTGCGACGCAGCAGCGTGCCTATATCGCGCAGCAGCTGGTCGCCGGCCTGATGTCCGTAGGTATCGTTCACCTGCTTGAAGCGATCGATATCGAGCAGGACGCAACTCAGGGGACGACGCTCCCGTTTAGCGCGAGAGATCTCGTTGGCGATATGTTTCTCACCGCCGCGCCTGTTGGCGATGCCCGTGAGCGGGTCTGTCGACGCCAGATACTGCAGCGTCTTGACTTCCTCGACGTTGATGTCAAGCGGTCCGGAGTCGTTTGGCTGCGGCGAAAGCATCCGGTCGAGTTCCATCCCTACGCTTTTGCCAAAGTTAGCGAGGGCATCGATATCGGCGGCGTCGAGCGTCAGCGGTTTCGTGTCCAGGATGCAGATCGCGGCACAGGCGTCGCCCCGCGATATCGGCACTGGCACCGCGGCGACGCCGCGAATGGGCCGCGGTCCCTTGGCGAGGTACTGCGCGAACAGGGGATGTGTTTCTACAGAAGGAACCACCAGCGGATCGACAGCGTCGGCCACCTGCTTCAGGAACTTGAATTCCGAAATATCGTGCAATGCAGCCGCGGCGTCAGGATGCAAGGCCGCAACCTGAAACGTCATGCCTTCTTCCTGCCCAATACGGAGGTAGGCAATGCTAATCGGGAGCTTGAAGCGTCGGCGCACGTCGATTGCCGCGCGGTCCATCACATCACTAGCATCCACCGCGCGGCCGCGGAGGTTTGACGGTGTGACGGAGGTGGCGGGTGCAGTGGCCGGGCCTTGGATTGCCTCTGCTTCAGCGGTGAGTGCCTCGCGCAGCGTATCGTCGTCGACGTCGAGCGGCAGAATGCTCGAAATTGACAGCGACGTCGAGAGCTCACGAGCCGCAGCAAGCAGCGACTCATGCGCCGCCACAACGACGACGCGGGTGTCGGCGTCGGTGGCCTGACGGCGCACCTTTCGTACAACGGCAAACCCATCGACGCGTGGCAGAGAGAGGTCGACAATGAGCAGGGACGGGGCTCCGCGCCGCGCCATTTCCTGCAACGCTTCTTCGCCATCGCGCACGACGGTCGTGTCGAGACGCAACGTCGCCCCGGCAAACTGGCGATAGCGAGTCGCGCGGCTGACGTTTGAGATGGCGATGAGGATGTACGGCCGAGCCGGCATCTGAAAGGGGGTATCAGTCTGCAAGGTGCGCGCTACACGCGGATTAGTAACTAGCTCAAGAGCAATCATCGAGCCACGAAGAGACTCCCTCCAAGATCGGGGAAGGCCTAACACATCATTTCCAGATCTCCGCCCGCAGCAGAGCCGCGCCGACCTGTGCAGTGACGGGACATTTGAGACTATAACTTATTGTTCAACATCGACTTAGTGGATAGACTTTCCTGGGCCCTGTAGACCACCGTCCGAGAATTCAGCGGCTATTTGGACATGAACGGTTCGACTATTGTCAGCAATTCGATGAACTTGTTTCAGCCGTTGAGAATCGGCGGCGCCCTGCTTCCGGCCCCCTTGGGAATTGCCCCCATGGCTGGCATGACGGACTCCGCCTTTCGAAGACTTGTGAAGCGCCTCGGCGGCTGCGGTCTGGTTGTTACCGAGATGGTCAGCTCAGAAGGGCTTGTCCGAGGAATCGACCGCACTCTCGAATTTGCCGAGTACACCGCCGAGGAACGGCCAGTCTCAATTCAGATCTTCGGGGGCGATCCGGCGAAGATGTCGGTGGCCGCACAGATCGTCGAACAGATGGGCGCCGATATTGTCGACGTCAATATGGGTTGCCCGGTGCCGAAGATCGCCAAGCACCACGCGGGCTGCAGCCTGATGCGCGAGCCAACGCACGCCGCGGAGGTGATTGCGGCAATGACAAAGGCGGTGAAGATCCCTGTCACGGTCAAGATGCGCAGTGGGTGGAACGACGCCGAGCGCAACTGCGAAACGGTGGCGGAGATGGTGCAAGATGCGGGCGCAAGCGCGGTTACTATCCACGGCCGGACCGCAGCGCAAAGCTACACCGGCGCCGCGGATTGGGACATCGTGGCCCGAGTTGCGTCACGGCTGACGATTCCGGTCTTCGGTAGCGGCGACGTGGTGACACCAGAACAGATCGTCGAGAAACTGCAGAGCGGCGTCGCGGGGGTGCTTGTCGGCCGGGGCGTACTTCGCAATCCATGGATCCTCGCGCAAGCTGCGGATCTACTGAGCGGTCGCCCTGCCCGCGTCGCCAGTCGGGCCGAGCGCGGCCAGTTTCTGCTGGACTACATTGCCCTGCTCGAGCATGAGCGAGTGCGCGAGAACGAGCGTGCTGTGCCGAAGCTGGCACGGAACCCTGAACTTGGTACCGAGAACGCACCAAGCATTCCGAATTCAGAACTCAGGACCTCTCACGACCGCTGGGTCATCAACAAGATTCGGGCGCTCGGCGGTTACTACACCAAGGGCCTCGATGGCGGACCGGAACTGCGTCACGCGCTGAACAGCACGCCGTCGGTCGCCGCACTGCGCGACTTGATCACGACCTCTTTCAACCGCGACGAAGGCCCCAATTGCGAAATTGGTACCCAACGATCAGCTTCGTAAGTCATAGCGGATGCCCGTTGCACGGCGCTGCGTATCGTCTCCGATCGAAGGCAGCGGCACGCCTGTTGCCTCATCCATCGCATGGCCATGATGTGGGACTCCCGAGCAGACTTGATGCTTGAACCTGGGACAACGCCAGACATAGCGTGGAAGTTGAAGTTTGCCCAACTGTTGGCAGCGTCTGGATTTGAACCGGCTGTGGTCAAGGAAGCAATCGTATTGAGCGACTCGACACTGAGAACCCCAGTCGTCGCTGAATCGTTCGCAGACGCCGCGTAGCGTACGGGTTCTTCTTCGCGCCTCCTTCCGGTAGGATGTCGCTGCGAGCTGCACGCCCGTGGCGCATTTTCTCTCTCATCTTCTCAACGACGATTCGTCGCAATTTCAACTGATCAACGCGAACACCGACGCCGTGGTCGCGTCGACGCTGCTGACCGCCTTCGACTCGGCGAGTCGGCGTACGGGTCTCCTGAACCACACCTCGTTGTCCCTGGGCACGGCCATGATCATCGCGCCGTGCAGCGCGGTCCACACGTTCTTCATGAAGTTCCCGATCGACGTCGTGTTTGTCGCGAAGGATGGCCGAGTACTGAAAGTGCGTCGTTCTATGGCGGCCTGGCGCCTGAGCGGCTCATTTGGCGCATTCGCCACTATTGAGTTTGCGGCCGGGCAGGTGCCCGCTGACGTGAGACGCGGTGACGTGTTCAGCGTCGTGCGGGTGGGGCGATGACGAGAGGGCCTTGTGCGGCCCTCATCGCCTGAATCCAGAGGAGCAAGAAGCTCCAGAACACGACCGAACCCGCCGTTGCGCTTCCGAGCGCAGTGAATTGAGCGCTCGCCAGTGTCGCTGATGGAACGTTGAGGAACAGTAGCGGAACGACTACGGCGGACAGAGGAAGCGTTGCGGCGAGAGGCACGGCGAACATCCCCAGGTAGTAGCTCCATCCGAGAGGCGACAGCAACAACGCGCCCATGCCGACGATCGACCACTCTCGGTCGACATTCGATACCCGCCGAAGCGCCCGCCACGACAAGGCGACGACAATCGCCCACCCGGCCAACGTGGCGACCTGCTCAACGATCGAGGACACGACAAACGGTGCCAGCGCAGGTCTTGCCCCAGATATCGGGGGCCCGAACATACGGTGCGTCAGGCCCTCGACGGACCCGTTCAAGGCCAGTCCCTGCCACCGAACCACACGCAACGCCTCAATCCACCGCAGGGTCAACGAGGGCCAGACCACGAAGGTCGCAGCCATCATCACTACGACGACCCCGCCTGCGACCAGCGAGGAACGCCACTTTCTCCGCCACAGCCAGTAGAGGATGAACAGTGCGAAAAATGGCTTCAGATAGACGAGCAACCCAACGAGAACCGCGGCCTTGGTCGCGCGGTCGCTCCGATCGGCAAGCCATGCAAGAGTAACCAGTGGGCACAGCACCGCACTCAGTTGTCCGAGTTGAAGCGCCAGCAGGCCGGTCAACGACGAATAGCCGATGAGGGCAGTCGCAAGCAGCGGCACGTTAGTCTGCCGGAGGATGATCGACGCAGTCCAGCAGATCGCCGCTGCGTTCAACAGTAGCCACACGGCGAGTCCCGTCTTTCCAGGAAGCCAGGCCATGGGCGCAAACGCCACGACAGCTAGCGGTGGATTGAGATTGATTCCGCGTCCCTCACCAAAGAATCCCTGATAAGGATCAGCGCCCCGCCACCAGGCCCGAGCGCTGGCGACAAAGACGTCGAAATCCGGCGACTCGACGTTCCAGGCAATGGCGACCGAGTAACAGATGCCGAGGAGCAGCGCGCACCACAAGAGCGGGGCGGCGGCCTCAATCCATCGGTCGAGCCAACCGGCTGCGAAAGGCTCCTCAGCCATTGGCCCGCCGAGCGACATGTTGGCGAGGCGTCCACGCCAGCAACATCGTCAGACCCGCGGCGGCGGCGACGCCGAGGATACTGATCCGGGCGCCCCACGCCACGCTTTCAGGTGCGAAGCGAAGCTGTACCCGATGTGCGCCCGCTGGTACGACAACGCCGAGGTAATCGCCGAAGACCGGAATGGTCGTGGCCGCGTCGTCGTCGACAGTTACTTTCCAGCCGACGTGAAAGCGTTCGGTCGTCACAAGCAACTGCCGCCCTTCGGCCGCCGAGTCCAGAACCAGTCGGCCTGGTCGATCCACGACCACGCGCACGACTCCGGGGTCTCCCTCCAACGAGCCGATCGGGCCCCTGACGATGGCTGTTCGATGGATGTTGACGGTGTGGACATCGCGTCCCGCATCGCTGCTTTGTACCCACGAAGCGAGCAGTCTGGCTCGCGGCATCGGGTCCTCAACCCGGGACCATGAGCCATCGGACCGCGCCCATGCTACGCCGCCGAGCCGTTGAGTCGTAGGGTCTGCCGGATTGAGTTCCGTTGCTGGCATGAGTCCGGCGTAGCCGTTCGAGCGCTTCAGGCCATGAAGCACCACCAGATTCCCGCGATCGCCCTCCACCAGAGCCTGAAAGACCGACTCGCCAGCGCGAGCAGGCGGTGACGGCTCGGCCGTCATGACCGATTCAATCGTCGCGAGTCCTTGCCCCTCACGATCGTAGATGTAGCCAAAGCCCCACAGACCCTGATCCAGGGCGACGAGTGCGACCAACGCCGGCAGGGCCCACTTGCGCCCCTGCATAGACAGGATCACGAGTGCCGTCACGGCTACCAGGAGCCCCACCCACAGCCATGGATTCATTAACCAGGGGCCCGTCGTCGGTGATGGCGCATTGAAGGTGATCAAGATGGCAAGCCACGCGACGATGGCTAGCGGATAGAACGTTCGAAGGGGGACGATCTCATCGCGCTCACGCAGCAACCACAGATCTTCGAGCACGATCGCCGCCAGGCCGCTGAGCGCAAGGTGTGCGAGCACGATATGTCTCGCCGGCGCACGGAACGCGTTCATTCCAGGTAGTTTCGCCAATAGCGGATACAGTCCGCCAGCGCTTCCGAGCGAAAGAACGAAACCAATCACGAGGAGTCCGACCAACGCGAGCGCAACACGGCGGCGTGTCATCGTGCGCCATCGCAGACCCACCCAACAAAGGGCGACGGTGCAGAAGGCCCCGTTGTAGGTGGCGAACTCGTGAAGAAGACCGAATCTCACCGCCCCCGGCGACAGGAACACGAACACGTCACGGCGCACGTCAAGCGAGACCTGGAGCTGTACATCCGCAGGCAGATTGGCATGGAGCGAATCACGCAGCACGTCGAGCGTCGGCAACACTTGGATGGCCGCCATTGCGCATCCCAAGACAATGGCGCCAGACAGCAGGACCAGACTCCGCCCTCGATGGGGCCCCCCGCTGGAGCAGAGCACCAGGTAGCCCACCGCCATCCAGGAGATGGACACGTACTGCGGATGACCGAGCAAGAGCTGTGAGGCGAGCAGCACTGAGATCCCGGCGAAGGCCATCGCCCTGGCGGCACGCTGCTCTGAAGCCATGAGGATATCGGCCGCCAACAGCAACCATGGTGTGTGGGCGATGACGGCCACGGCGTTGACGTGCATTAGATGCAGGAGGGTCGAACCGCTGAATGCGAACACCATTCCGCCGAACCACGCTATGGGTGCTGCGAAACTCATGCGCCGGAGCAACAACGCGCCGCCGGCAAGAAGCGCCAGGTAGCTGGCCACAATCTCCAGGTTGAGGGCGGTCGTCAGGGGAAAGCACCTGTAGAGGAACCAATGCAGCGGGTGCGCCATCCCCGCCTGCCCTTCGCCAAACAGGTAGAAGCCCGAGTAGAGCGACGGTGTCCACAATACCGAATCACCGGCAAGTAGTGCCTGCTGATACAGGTAGCGGACCGGCAGATGGAATCCGGCCACATCGTCCCGAACGAAGATCTGTCCCGTCGCCAGCGGCCACATCAGCGCCACGAGCAGGAGCCCGATGCTACAACCGACGGCGAGACGAAGAGGGCGCATCTCGTTCAACGACCGGGGGCCGTGCGAAGTGGCGTGTTGTTGCGTTTGTAGAGGAGCCAGTCGACGCCGGCAAGCGGCATGGACCGGTAGGCCCGATCAAAGACGTACTCGTTGGCGTTGGCGTCGACGATTGTCGGTGCAGGCGGCGTCGCGCCAAGGCTTTCGCGAATCATCCAGTCGGTGCCAGACATCGGATAGGAACCAGCCGGCACGTAATGCAGGTGATCGGTTACGTGCAGGGCACGCCCGAAGTAGCCAATGAGCATGTCGGAGCGGACATCGAACATCGAGAACTCCGCCTCCGTCGCCACGGTGACCGCCCCAGCGCGAGTGTCCGCCATGTGCCTCACCGCCTCGTCGAAACGCCCTCGGCCGAGACGGAAGAGTTCAGCGACGTTCAAGATGGTACCCAGTGACATGGCGGCGAGGCCGGCCAGGGCTGCACTGCGCGCGAGGGTCCCAGCCTCAAGCGCCCGCGACAATAGATCGCCGATGGCGAGCAGAATGAACGCGCCAGGTACGATGAAGTAGCGTGGGTATATGGCTGCCTGCTGGACCGCCGCAAAAAGCGCCGGCATGGCGAGGCCGCCGATGGCGTATAACAGCCACCGATCGTCGCCGCGCCGTGCCATCAGCGCCACGGAGGCAATGAAGGCGCCACCAACCAACAGGGCGCATGCCCAGATCCCCGGGCCATGCGAAGGTCCGCTTCCGAGCAGGGAAAGCGTCTCCGCGAACACGACTGCCGTGCCGGCCGTCGGTCCACCCATGATTGCGGCGCCGCGAATCGAGACCAGATAGAAGCCCAAGAAGAAGAGTCCTGGCGGCGCGAATGCAACCAGGGTGCGGCCGCTCGCTACTCGAATCGATCTCGTGTGGCGCTGGACGTGCGCGTCACACCAGAACAGTCCAGCAGCGAAGAAGGCGATGAAGGTCTGGTGGGCCAGCACACCGGCGCCGCAGCAGGTCCAGAAAGAAACGAGTGGAAGCCAGGTCCCTCGTTTCGCGTATTCCCTCAAGCTGAACCAGCCAGCCATTGCGAAGAACACCACCGGGGCGTAGCCGCGTGCCTCGGAGGAGTAGTAGATCATCAGAAATGACAGAGCGAACAGCGCTGAGGTGACCACCGCGGTTCGGAGATGATCCCGGGCCCCCAGCGCAAACGCGACAATGACTGTACCGATGCCGCACAGCAGTGCCGGCGCGCGATCGAGCGTGGCCGACATCCGATCGCCCACCCAGTAGAGCCACAGGCTGTTCAAGTGGTGGTTGTTGTCGACACGCACCGAGGTGAATACATCCCGCCACGAATGAAGCCCGGCGACATTGGTGACAGACCACACTTCGTCGAGCCAGAGATCGTTGGCTAAACCAGGAAGGCGGAGGAGGGTCGCCATTGCGACCACGACTCCCGCACTCAGCCATCCCTGACGTTGACGGCCCTGCGGCATTGGCGTGGATAGTATCGGCCGAACCTGGCCAGGATCCGCACCGTCTCGACTACGATTGCCTCCGTGTCGAAGGAATCGACCACCACCGCTAAAACCGCCGCTGCGCCCGCAGGCCGACTCGCCGCACTGATTGCTGCCGCAATTGTCTGTGTTCGAAGCGCGCCGGACCCAGACTTCTGGGGTCATCTCCGTTTCGGGCTCGACCTGGCAACGTCCGGTCGCCTGCCAAGCGTCGATCCCTATTCGTTTACGCAGGATGTCCCGTGGGTCAACCACGAGTGGCTGAGCGAGTGGCTGTTCGCCCAGGCGTATCGAGCGGGAGGCGTGGCCGGCCTGATGACGCTGAAGATGGCCATCGTGGGTCTAGCCTTCTGGTTGCTGGCGCGCCTCGGCGAGTCGACCCGCCAGGAGTACCGAGGCTGGCTCCTTGCGGTGGCATTCGTTGGCTGCGCGCCGCTCGCCTCCACGTTTCGCCCGCATCTGTGGACAGTCCTGGGCCTGGCGATCGTGTCCACCATTCTTGCCGGGCGGGCGCGAATCGCCTGGTTGCCGCTCATCTTTGTGGCTTGGGCCAACCTGCACGGCGGATGGATCGTCGGCGTTGGTGTCTGTGGACTCTGGCTGGCTGGACGCGTCATCGACACACGGACGTGGCGTCCTGTCGTCATGCCCGCGGCAGTCGTCGCATTCAGTGTCGTGGCCACTATCGCCAACCCATACGGGTGGAGGCTTTGGCAATTTCTGGCAGACACCGTGGGAATGAGTCGTCCAGACATCACTGAGTGGCGACCCTATTGGGAGGCGTTCGAGCCTGCGCAGATCGTGCTGCTGCCGCTGACCATCGGTATTCTTGCAACGACCATCACTGCGCGCTGGCGGCACGTGTCGTGGGCGCGTCTACTGCCGGCCTGTTGGCTTGGCCTGAACGCGCTCTTCGTGGCCCGCCTCGCACCACTGTTTTCGTTCATGGCCTGCGTCTGCGTACTGGAGGCGTGGCGCCGGGACGGCGCTGAGCCGACCGCGTCCGCGGCCGGTGTGCAGCCAAGGCTCGCCTCGACGCAATTGATCGACGCAGTCACGGTGCTCGCGGTGACCGTGCCGCTGTTCCTTCCTCAGGCGCGCTGCCTCGAGATCCCGGCGGCCTGGCGCCCAGACCCGATTGCCGCCAGTGCGCTCTCGGCACCAGAAGTGCGCGGACGCATTGTCGTGCCGTTTGACTGGGGCGAATATGCGATCTGGCACTGGGGACCACGATTGCAGGTGTCGACTGACGGCCGCCGAGAAACGGTCTACAGCGCCGCCACGCTCGAGGAGCAACAGCTTGTGGCGCTTGGCCGTCCGGATGTGCTCGAGGCGTTCGTCAGCCGCACCAATCCCGACTATGCGTGGCTCCGTGGACGGAGTGGCGACGCGGCGGCCATGTGGTTTGCGCATCATGGCTACACCGTCGACATCGACACCGGCGCAAGCGTCGTGCTCCGCCGGCAGGACCGCGCGCCTTTGCGCGCCGGTCTTCCGGCCTCGAGCTGTGCACCCTAGGGGTTGGCACGGGCCCGATGGATACAATAGCGGCAGTGGCGGGAGCGCTCGAAGAGCAGCGAGCAGCCGAACTGACGGACTGCGTGACACGTGCGGCCAATACCTCTGGCGGCTGGCCGTACTACGCGGGCAAGGGCAGTCGCATCGAACCGACCTGCTGGGCCTTGCTGGCTCTGCGCGGTGCCTGGTCTGGCACCGACGCGGATTGGTCGGCGTTTGCGGTCCCGCATGTGACTTTTCTTCAGGGCTGTCAGCGAAGCGACGGCCTGCTCACCGACACGGCGCAATCGTCACCGAATCTGATGGCCGAAGGGCTCGCCGCGTGCATCCTGGCCGATCTCTTCCCTGAATTGCGGGCCACATTCTTGCCGCGGCTGCTTCGCGGCATCGTTGCAGTCAAGGGCATCAAGGTCAACGAAACGGATACGCGTCAAGACAACACGCTTCAAGCGTGGCCCTGGTACCCGGACACGTTCAGTTGGCTGGAACCCACGGCCTGGTGCGTTCTGGCGCTCAAGAAGTTTCGCGCGCTCGACACGCCAGGCGCCGCCGATCGTCTCGCCGAGGCCGAGCGGATGATGGAGAACAGAAGCTGCCAGACCGGAGGCTGGAATTTTGGCAACGCGAGCGCCCTTGGCCAGGATCTTCGTCCACACGTACCACCCACTGCCACGGCACTACTGGCGCTTCACGATCGACGCGCTCAGCCCGTCGTGATGCGAGGGCTTGCCTTTCTCGATCAGGCGCGCGTCAAGGAGATCTCCGGCATGGCGCTGGGACTGACGGCGCTCTGCTTGCGCATCTACGACCGTGACACGACCGAGGTTGAGGCCCGACTAGCCCTGGCGGCAGAGAACACCCAGGCGCTGGGAAACGTGTACCCGATGGCGATTGCGCTTCATGCATTGACCGCCGCGCAGCATCAGGCGAGGACTCTTCGTGTCCCGGCTTGAGTTCTCGCGGCGCGCCTTTTTGAAGACGCTGCCGCTTGGGGCGGCGGCGGCAGCCGCCTGTCGCCAGGCGCCGTATCTCGCGTCAGACTTCGCCCGGTCGATCCTCTCGCCGGTGGCGCTTTTGCCCGCCTCCTACGATACAGACCTCGCTGATGTGATCGGCCGCGGTCTCGACATGCTCGGCGTCGTCGTCCGGGGCAAGCGCGTCTTCCTCAAGCCCAACATGGTCGAGTACGAGGCCGACAAGGCCATCAACACCAATCCACTGGTCGTGGCTGGTGCCGCCACTGCATTTCTCTCTCGAGGCGCGAAGCAGGTGGTCGTTGGTGAGGGCCCGGGCCACCGCCGCGATGTCGAATACCTCCTCGCGGGCACCGGCATGTTGGAGGTGCTTCGCGATCTCCGATTGCAGTTTGTTGATCTGAATCACGACGACGTGCGTGAGACCGCGCTGAAGAGCCGCTACACCGGCATGCAGAGTCTATGGCTTCCAGTGACATTGCTCGACGCTGACGTCGTGGTCACTATGCCGAAGTTGAAGACGCACCACTGGGCTGGCATGACCGCGAGCATGAAGAATCTGTTCGGCACCGTGCCGGGCGCCGTGTATGGTTGGCCGAAGAATCTGCTCCACGTCCATGGCATCGAGCAGTCGATTGTCGATCTGACTGCCACCATCCGGCCGGCCCTGTCGATCGTCGATGGCATCGTCGGCATGGAAGGCGACGGGCCGATCATGGGCCGCCCGCGCCCCGTCGGCGTCATCGCCATGGGTACCGATCTCCCAGCGGTGGACGCGACGTGCGCGCGGCTGATCGGTCTCGACCCGGACAAGATGCCGTATCTCAAGGTGGCGAGCGAGTTCATCGGTAACATTGATGAACGGCGCATCGAGCAGCGGGGCGAACGGCTTGCCAGGTTCAGCACCAGTTTCGACGTGATTGAGCCGATACGGAGGTTGCGACTACCGAATCCTCCATGAACCCACGCCCGCAGACGAAGGCCCGCGAATTGACCCCGGCGCAGCATCGCCTAATTCGCAGCCAGCTCGTCATGCTGCCCCTGTATCTCTGGGCCATCTACATCTGGCAGGTGTTCATTCAGCAGCTGCCCTTCACCTGGTTCGGTCCGACGGCGCTGGTCTTTCGCGACTTTGCGCATTTCTACATCCTCGGCGCCGTGGCGCGAATCCACGACGCCACTCTCCTCTTTGACGAGCCTGCCCAGAAACTGCTGCTGATGCAGCACGTGCCGGCCTACGTGGACGTGGCGTTCCCGCCGTCCTATGGTCCGCAAGTGGCGATGCTCTTCCGCCCCCTGGCGGCTTTGCCGTATGTGCCGGCACTGATCGTGTGGATGGCGGTCACGGCTACGCTCTATCTCGTCACGGCGTGGGCAGTGTGGCGGAAGTGCCAGAATCTGCGGTCTCGCGCGTGGCAGGTGTTCGCGCTATTGACCGTCTCTCCCGCGCTTCATTTTGTGTTGATGTATGGGCAGACCTCCGCGCTGGCGTTGCTGTGTTTCGGAGGGGCCTACCTTGGCCTTCGCCATCATCGCCCCTTCCTTGCGGGACTGGCGATTGGTGGTCTGTTCTACAAGCCACAGCTCGGTCTCGCCTCTGCGCTGCTCTTTGTAGCCGCGGGCCATTGGCGGGTCGTGGTGGGCGCAATCGTTGGTGCTGCCGCGCAGCTTCTCGCCGCCGCCGCCTATTGGGGAGTCGCCGTTCTGCCGGCGTATCTCGAGGCGGTTCGGCGAATTCCGTCGACGGTGATGCTGATTGAGCCGGAGAAGCGTCATCTGCACGGCTGGCGCGCCTTCTTCCAGATGACGGGCCTCGAGGGGACGCCGCTGCTGGCTGCAACGATTGCGGCGTCCCTGTGCACGCTCGCGATCGCGATCACGTGTTGGCGGCGTCAAGGCGACCTGCGACTTCGGTTCACGGTGCTGATGACAACGACCGTACTCATCAATCCACACATCTACGTGTACGACCTCGTCATCCTCACGCCCGCGGGCCTTCTGCTCTGGGATTTCCTGTCTGAATCCCACATGTCACTGGCGGTGACTCGAGGATTTGGGGCACTTCTGATCCTGGGTTTCGCGGCGCCCTCTCTGGGCTTCTGGGCTCCGCAGTTGCACCTCCAGCCATCGGTGATCGTCCTAGCGGTTGTGACGATCGTGGCCACAGCGCTGTCCTTTGAAGCGCCAGCGTTTCTCACATCAGCGCGTCGCCGCGCGCTACCGCAATCGTCGGAATTTCCTCTCTAACCTCACCGCGTCCATCGCCGATAGAACACTCAGCGTCGCTCCGCAGCCCGCGGTGGACGGACGCGATCGGCAACAGCCCAGTTCAAGGAGATAGCTAGATGAAGAAGTTCTTTGCTCGATTCATTCAGGAGACGGAAGGCCAGGACCTGATCGAATACGCCCTGTTGGCAGCGATCATCGCCCTCGGTGTGACCACGGCGATGTCTGGTGTCAAGACCGCACTGAGCGGCCAGTTCACCGCCATCAGCACCAGCGTCGCGACCGGCTCGTAGCAGCAACACCAAGAGTCGGGCCGGCCACGTATAAGTGGCCGCCCGACCGCACTTCTCAGCGTCACAGCACGAACATAGACCAAGAGACAGGCACATGAACGCAAGTCTGCAACCTCAACATCTAGCCGCGCTCGCCGTTGCGCTCGCGGCTTCGGGTTTCGACCTGCGAACCCGGCGCATTCCAAATGCGCTGACGTTTGGCGCCGCCGCGGCTGCTCTCGGATATGCGATGGCGACACACGGTGTCTCGGGATTACTGACAAGCGCTGGAGGCTGGTTCACCGGCTGCGCGCTGTTCCTTCCATTTTTTGCACTTGGCGGCCTGGGCGCCGGTGACGTGAAGCTGGCGGCTGCGGTGGGCGCGTGGATCGCGCCTCGCGACGCCTTCTGGATGTCGATGTACACGATGGTGGCCGGCGGCGTGCTGGCAATCCTCGTCTCGCTGGCCACTGGGTATCTCAAGCACGCTATCGCCAACGTGTCGCTGCTACTAACCCATTGGCGCATCGCCGGCATCAGTCCGCTGTCGGAATTGACGCTGTCGCAAGCCCGCGGCACTCGCCTGCCGTATGCCCTGCCAATTGCGGTGGGTACGGCCGGCGCCCTGCTGTGGCACTGACGCTCAGGTTGCACACGACTCTGAAGGGTTCTCGATTATGAATCGCAATTCACGCACGCTCATCGTTGTGGTCATCGCCGTTGCGACCGCGGGGCTCGCCAGCTTCGGCGTCTATCGCGCCGTCAAGAGCATGCCGGTCCGCGAGGTTGAAGTCGCGCACACCTTCGTGGTGGCGGCGACCCATGCACTTCCGGCTGGCGCCCGGGTCACCGACGCCGACGTCAAGCTCGTCGCCTGGCCGTCAAGCGCTAAGCTGCCCGGGGCATTTGAGAAACTCGAGCAGGTTGTCAATCGCGGCGTCGTGTCCGCCCTGCTTGAGAACGAGCCGCTTTCTGAAACGAAACTGGCGCCCCTTGAAGCCGGTGCGGGCCTGCCACCGACCATTCCCACCGGCATGCGCGCCATCTCGGTACGCGTCAACGAGGTCGTCGGCGTTGCCGGATTCGTGACGCCTGGCACTCGAGTCGACGTGCTGGTGACACTGAAACAGCAGGACCAGACCAGCGTCACTCGTGTGGTGGTCGGCAACGTGACCGTGCTGACCGCGGGCACCAGTTACGCACAAGACAAATCCAAACCCGCTGAAGCGATGCCGTCCTCCGTCGTGACGCTGCTCCTCGCACCAAGTGACGCCGAGCGCGTGGTGCTGGCCTCGAACGACGGCCAGATCATGCTGTCGCTCCGAAACCCCATGGACGTCGAACCGACGACAACTCCGGGCAGCAAGACGGCCACACTGTTTGGCGAGCCCTTCCTCGTTCCTCCGCCGGCGCCCACGCCCGCGATCGACAAGAGCGTCCGCGTCGCCCCACGGCCGGTGCGCGTCGTCGCCCCCCCTCCAGTTGTTGTTCCCCCAGCGCCGGTCCGCTATAGCGTCGAAGCGATTCGCGGAGCCAAGCGCAGCGAAGAGACATTGCAATGAGTATCGGACACGCGACATTCACGACAGGCGCGGCCATGCGCACACGACTGGCTGCGCTCGCGGCCACGCTCCTGACGCTGGCCTTTGCCGGCCTCGCCTCGGCCCAGACCCCCGCGGTGGCCCGCATTAATGTCATGGCCGGACGGTCGACGGTGGTCACGACCGAGTTCGACGTGAATCGGATCGCCATCACCAACCCCGCCATCGCTGACGCCGTCGTTGTGGCGCCCAGAGAGGTGCTGGTCGACGGTAAGTCCGCCGGTACCGTGAGCTTGATCGTCTGGGGAGGAGCCGGCGCCAATCGTCTGCAGTTTGACGTTGTCGTCGAGCCGCCAAGCAGCCCCCTGCAGCAGTTGCTGCGCTCCCAGTTTCCCGGAGAGAACATCACCGTGACGACGACAGAGGAGTCACTGACCCTGTCTGGCGGCGTGTCGAGCAACGACGTCATGCTGAAGGCGGGCCAGATTGCCTCCAAGGCCGCGCCGAAGCTGGCCCTGATCAACCTGCTCCAGACACCCTCAGGCCTTGGCAGCCAGCAAGTGATGCTACAGGTGCGCTTCGCTGAAGTGAATCGTCAGGCGCTGCGGGAATCGGGCGTGTCGTTCTTCACCGGAGCCTTGGGCTCCAGGGACTGGGTCGGCCGCACCAGCACCCAACAATTCTCGGCGCCGTCGTTCGAAGACGACAAGCTGACATTCAGTGACTTTCTAAACATCTTCTTGTTCAACACGAAGGAGAACATTGGTGGTGTGCTGAAGGCGCTCGAATCCAAAGGACTGCTTCAGACGCTCGCTGAACCGAACCTGATCGCCTACAACGGCAAGGAGGCCAGCTTTCTCGCCGGCGGTGAGGTCCCTGTCCCGGTGGTGCAAGGTGGCTCAGGCGGAGCCGGTGCCGTCTCGGTGGTCTACAAGGAATTCGGAGTCCGCCTCGCCTTCACGCCGACGATCGCGGGCGACATGATTCGCCTGAACATCAAACCGGAGGTCAGCACCCTCGACTTCGCAAATGGCGTCACGCTCTCCGGATTCAGAATCCCGGCCCTGTCGACGCGAAAGGCCGACACCGAAGTCGAGCTTCGAGACGGGCAGTCATTTGCGATCGCCGGGCTCATGAACAACATCGCGCAGACAGATCGTTCGGCGATTCCCATCCTGGGCAACTTGCCGATCATTGGCGCGCTGTTCAAGAGCCGTGCACTCCGTCAGCAGAAGACCGAGCTGATGGTACTCGTCACACCGCACCTGGTTCGTCCGCTCAATCCGGACGAAGTGCCGACGCTGCCGACCAGCGCGGATGAGTTTCTCCAAGACGATGCGTCCGCGCTGCTTAACCGTGTGCGGGGTGGCACCGCGGCAGCCGGAAAGAAATCGAATTGATCACTCACATGTCAGGGTCAGAGCACGAGGTCAGGTCTTGAGCAGCACTGTCGCAATCATCGGGGGAGACGGGCGAGAGCTCGAACTGCTCGTCAAGGATTTGGGCATGAAGCCGGCGTCGATCCAGCCAGATGTGCTGACCACGACCCGGCCCATGGGGATGCCGGACGCCGTGCTCCTCGACGTACGCACGGACCGGAACAACCTGGCACTGGTCTCGCTGATCAAGCGGCGGTTTCCGTCGACCGCCATCGCGCTCATCGCCAAAGCCTTTGAGCCGGAGTTGATGCTTGAAGCGATGCGCGCCGGAGTGACCGAGGTGGCGGTCGAACCGCTGACCGCGGACACCCTCCGCAGTTCGCTGGATCGCTTGATTGTTCCAAAGGTCACGCCCACCGTTGACACCCATCTCGTGGCGGTAATTGGCGCCAAAGGCGGAGTCGGCGCCACGACGGTGGCGGTCAACCTGGCCGAAGCGCTGGCGCGCAGCCGGCGTGAAACATTGCTGATCGACCTGCACGTTGGCACCGGTGACACGGCCGTGTTCCTCGGGGTGGCCCCTCGTTTCACCGTCATTGAGGCGCTTGAGAACACGCATCGTCTCGACGCGGCATTCTTGAGCGGACTGCTCACCAAGACCAAGTCGGGACTCGATCTGCTCGCGGCCTCAACGCGGGTGCCCGGCAGCATCGATCCCCAGCATGTTCGCACACTGCTCGAGTTCGTCCATTCATTCAAGCCCTTCGTGATTCTGGATGTGCCGCGCCGGGACCTGGCGTTGCTCGAATCACTCGATTCGACCACCGCGATTTTCGTCGTCGTCAATCAGGAACTACCGACGGTCAAGAACGCGCAGCCGCTGGTCAAGCGCCTGCAACAGCGCTACGGCGATCGCGTCAAGGTGATCGTCAACCGCTCGGACCGCAGCTCGGAGATCTCGCTCGAAGACATCGCCAAGGCGGTCAGCGTGCCGATTGAGCACGTGCTGCCGAATGACTACCGTCAAGCCATGTCGGCCGCCAACAAGGGCGTGCCCGTGGCATCCACATCTCAGGGTCGGCTTGCCGAAGCGTTCTACGCGATGGCGAAGTCTCTCGAGGGCAAGGCAACGGCCACCACCGGTACCGAGACCGCCGAGGATACTGGCCGGCTGTTCGGCTGGCTGTCAGCGCGGAAGTAACCCGGCCAGGCCGAAGGAATTCGTTCATGAACACACTGTTTGCCCCAACCTCCCGTCCCGCGCTGGAAGTGGACACTCGGCGCGAGGACTATCAGCAGCTCAAGAGCCGCATTCATCAGGCGCTGCTCGACCGCCTCGACCTCGACCGCCTCGCCTATGTGAAACGCGAAGAAGCGGAACCAGAGATTCGCAACCTCATCGGCGCGATGCTCACACGCGAAGCCGAGACGACCCCGCTCAGCTTTGCGGAACGTGAGGCCCTGACCACGGACGTTCTCAACGAGCTGTTCGGTCTCGGCCCGATCGAGGCGTTGCTCAAAGACCCGGCAATCTCCGACATTCTGATCAACCGGCACGACCAGATCTATGTGGAACGCAATGGCCTGATCGAACTGACGAATATCGTCTTCAAGGACGACCGTCATCTCATGCGGATCATCGAGCGCATTGTCAGCGCCGTCGGCCGGCGCATCGACGAATCGAGTCCGATGGTCGATGCTCGCCTGGCTGATGGGTCTCGTGTCAACGCGGTCATTCCGCCGGTGGCGCTCGACGGCCCATGTGTGTCCATCCGCCGATTTCGCACCGATCGGCTGGCCGCTCAGGACCTCGTGGCTCGCGAGTCGATGACCCAGGCGATGCTCGATTTTCTCGAAGCCGCGGTGGCTACGCGTCTCAACATCATCGTGTCCGGAGGCACCGGCTCTGGAAAGACGACGATGCTGAACGTGTTGTCCAGCTTCATCTCGGACGGCGAACGTATCGTGACGATCGAGGACGCGGCGGAGCTGTCACTGCGTCAGCGTCACGTGGTCCGGCTCGAAACGCGGCCGGCCAACATCGAAGGGAAGGGCGCTATCAAGCAGCGTGACCTGCTGGTCAACGCCCTGCGTATGCGACCGGATCGGATCGTCCTGGGCGAAATCCGCGGCGAAGAAGCCATCGACATGCTGCAGTCGATGAACACCGGTCACGATGGCGGGCTGACCACCATCCATGCCAATACCGCCCGCGATGCCCTGCACCGCCTGGACACGATGGTCGCCATGGCCAGCCTGAATCTTCCAGAGAAAGCGATTCGGCAGCAGGTCGCCTCCGCGGTGCATCTGATCGTGCAGGTCGCGCGCCTCTCTGATGGTCGTCGGCTGGTTACCGGAATCACGGAAGTGACCGGCATGGAAGGTGAGGTCTTGACGACACAGGAAATCTTTCTGTTCGAGAAGCAGGGCATTGGCGAAGACGGCCGCGTCCGCGGGCGCTTCCGCGCCACTGGTATTCGGCCCAAGTGCGCCGAGAAGATTCTCACGGCTGGCCGTCAGCTGGCGGCGGAGATGTTTGATCAGGTCCGTTCGGCCGCCTAGGCGAGAGGCTACGCATGCTGATTCCACTCCTCACATTCGCTACCACCGTCGCCTTGGTTGTCGGCGCCTACTGGTGGTTCGTCGCCGCTCCTGAGGACCGCGAGCATGCGGCCCTGCAAAAGCGTCTGCGTGCCGAGAAGAGCAACATCGAGATCAAGGTGCTGCTGACCAAGGAAGAAGCGGCGCTGAGCGAGATCACCGCGCTGAATCGGCTGCTGGTCAATTTCGAGAGCCACTTCGCGTCGCTCACGACCCTGCTCGACGCATCGGGATTGAAACTCTCGCTGGGAAAGTTTCTGCTGCTGTCGGGGACTGGCTTCATGGCCGGCGCATTCGCTGCGCAGCAGTACCTTGGCGTCTGGTGGATCACGCTGCTCACCGCCCTCAGCGGCGGCTTCCTGCCTCTCGTCGTTGTGCGAATGATACGCGCTCGCCGCCTGCACAAGTTTGAGGAGCAGTTCCCCGAGGCCGTCGACTTGATCTCGCGCGCGTTGCGGGCCGGCCACGCGTTTGCGACTGGGCTCAAGATCGCCGCGGAAGAGATGCCGTCGCCCGTCGGCCCAGAATTCAAGCTGCTCTTCGAACGGCAGAATTACGGCGGCCAGCTCAACGACGCGCTCAAGAGCTTTGCTGAGCGCATCCCGTTGCTCGACGCGCGCTTCTTCGTGACCGCGGTGCTCACGCAGCGCGAGACCGGAGGCAATCTCTCAGAAGTGCTCGACCGGCTGGCCTCGGTCATGCGCGAGCGTTTCAAGATCAAGCGCGAAGTTCGTGTCAAGTCCGCACACGGACGCATGACGGCCTACGTGTTGGCGGCCATGCCGCCCGTGCTGGCCCTCCTACTGATGTTGCTCAATCCCGAACAGATGCAGCTGCTGGCGACCAACCCGCTTGGTCAGCGCATGCTGATGGTGGCGTCTGGCCTGCAGGTGGTAGGCGTCCTCCTCGTGCGGAAGATCGTGGACATCCGCTACTGACATGCTGACCCCACTGACACTCGCCGTCTCAGGCGTCTTCGTTTCGGTGCTACTGATGACTGCGGCAATTGCCGTGCTCTTGAGTGGTCGCGATCAAGTGACGGGACGCCGGTTGTCCGAGCTCACCCGCATCTCGAAGACGCCGCAAATTCTGTCCGAGATCCTGTCGGTCCAGCACGTGCAGAGCACGGGCATCTTGGCGAGCCTGGCGACCTTCGTGAAGAAGTCGCCGAAGGAAACCAGCCGACTGAACGCCAGAATGCACCGCGCCGGATACAAGTCGTCGTCGGCCGGCATCGTGTTGTCCTTGTCGGAGATGGTCCTGCCAGTCTTGTTGGCCCTGCCGCCGATGCTGCTCCTCGGTGGCGGCCAGCGGTGGGCGGTCGGTGGCCTCTGTGCAGCGATTGGCTTCTTCGGCCCGGGATTGTTTGTTGAGCGGCAGATCAAGACGCGCCAGCGACAGATCGAAGAAGGCCTGCCCGATGCACTCGACCTGCTGGTGGTTTGCATCGAAGCGGGTTCCGGACTGGATCAAGCGCTGATGAAGTGTGCGGAAGAACTCTCGCTTGTCTATCCCGCGCTTGGCGAAGAACTGCGGCAGGTCAATACCGAGACACGGGCTGGCAAGCCGCGTCTGGAGGCGTTCAAGGCGCTGGCCGATCGCACCAGGGTAGACGACATTCGTAGTCTGGTGGGAATGCTCATCCAGACGGACCGCTTCGGCACCAGCGTCGGCCAGGCCCTGCGAACCCATTCTGAAACCTCACGCACCAAACGGCGTCAGCGCGCGGAAGAGGCGGCGCAGAAGATCGGCGTGAAGCTGGTCTTCCCGTTGGTGCTGTTCTTCTTTCCGGCATTCTTCGTCATCGTGCTCGGGCCGGCGGCACTCACGTTCATGCAGACGTTTGGCACTTAACCACCGTTCGACAAAGGAGAAGAGAGATGAACACTACACAGATGGCAATGCTCGCGGGAATGACAGTGCTGGCCGTGCTCTACCTGATGCGTCGTCGTGCACGCCTTGCCAAGGAGGACTAGTCTGACCACGATCGCCAACGCTCCCGTCATGCCGGCGGCGCCCCGAACGCTCGAGGCGACTGGCCTGTCTCCGGACATGGTCCAGCAGCTGGTGTTGAAGACATTGCACGCCGCGGGCGAACTGACCGGCAACGAGCTGGCATCGCGCCTCGGCGTGCTCTTCGCCGTGATCCAGCCGGTGCTCGACGGGCTGCGGCGCGATCGGGCCTGCGAGATGTTTGGCGGCGGGACCGGTCCACATTCCAATACGTATCGACTGACCGACGTCGGCCGAAGCAAGGCTTCGGCCTGCATGGCCCACAGTTCCTACGTCGGCCGTTTGCCCGTGCCGGTGAGCCAGTATCGCCGCCATCTGGAGCAGGCATCGCGAGCGGGCGCCTCCGAGGTGACCCGCGCCTCGATGCGAGAAGCATTCTCTCGGCTGGTCCTCACCGACCGGATGCTCGACCAGCTCGGCCCGGGCATCAGCGCGCGGCATTCGTTGTTCATCTATGGGCCGTCAGGCAACGGCAAGACGGCCATTGCATCGACGGTGGTCAAGCTCTTTGGTGGCGACATCGCCGTTCCGTATGCGCTGGCAGCGGACAC
Source organism: Vicinamibacterales bacterium (assembly GCA_040081555.1). Lineage (GTDB taxonomy): Bacteria > Acidobacteriota > Vicinamibacteria > Vicinamibacterales > CAVVIG01 > CADEEX01. Next base: position 49 of record JBEBGG010000002.1, on the reverse strand, counting down.
AGAGATCATCGGCCTCTACGATCCGCTGAGTCACCAGGCCGTGGAAGCG
>JBEBGG010000001.1:0-69655 GCA_040081555.1 Vicinamibacterales bacterium | reverse complement strand
CGAATACGCCGTTGTCGCAAACGAGGCCTGCTCAGAGACCTCGACCTCGTAGAGCAGCTCACCGGCCGGGCCGGTACGTTGGGCATTCTTCAACACCAAAACGGGGCGGTCCGACACATTACTTCCCGCGTTCGGCGTGAGCAGTTCGGGCGCCTGTAGCACGACCTCTGGACCAATTGTGAACACGGCCACAGACGAAACGGGGCCTGATTCGCCTGCGGCGGTAATCAGGGCGCGCCAGTAATATGTCGTCGCACCAGCCAGCTTGCTCAGGGTCAGGGACGTGCGCCCACCCGCTCCCTCCGCAACGCCGGTCGTTCGCGAAACAAACGACGAAAACGCCGGATTGGTGGACACCTCGAAGATGTAGGTGGGAGCGCCCTCGGCCGTCGAGACCGCATTGCCGACAGTGAGCGTAATTGGCTGGCTCGCAAACGAGAGCTGGGCCTCCGAGGGCGGCGATGTCAGCGACGGCGTCGTCGCGGAGACCGTCGGCTTGGCGACTGACGTGGACGATCCTGGATCTGGCTGCGTCGTGCTAGTACAGGCCGTGGCCCCCACCAGCACCAACATCACAAGATACGAGAGTGGTGCGTTGCTCACGAATTTGGTCATTCCGAAATTCCCTCGACTGGAACGGAGAGTCAAAATCTGGCTCCAAAACTCGCCTGAAACCGCGTGGTTGGGGTCGCCGTGTCGTTGGCGATGACGGCCTTCCTCGGGAAGATGTGGCCGTACCGGACGCTGCCCTCGATGAAATATCTGGACGTCAGCGGCATCGTGGCGCCGCCACCGACCACAAACACCGCCTTGGTGAGGTAACCATCGAGGTCAAGACCCAACCGGGCGCGGTAGGTGTCAAACAGGGTACTGGTCACGTCCGTGCCGCCGACGGTGAATGACGGACGAGCCTCGAATCGGGCGATCCCTGCACCCGCCAGCACGAACGGCTGTAGGGTGTCGAGACTGAGGAATGACGGAGCGCGGAACGCGTAGCGGACGCCCAGGTCAACAATGGTCACATGCGCTTCCATCGCTGCCGTGCCGCCGATCGCCTCGGCGATGATGCCGGCGCGTGCGTCCAGATCACTGGAGGCGACGTTCAGCATCCAGTTCGCTTCAGCGAAGATCTTGAGATCCTTCCTCAGCCACCACCCCAGCTCAAATCCGGACGCCAAGGCCTCGTGGTTGCCGACTGTCAGGCCAGCGTCCACCTGAGCGGAATATGGCCCGTCTGGCACCACCTGCGCCTGAGCCTCCCGCTCCATCAAGCCACAGAACACAAGCCCAGCCACCACGAGGGCGGCCTTTCTTCGAACACAGATCATCATGGTCTCCAGGACGGCGGCCTACCACACGCATTCGAACCGCATCGCCAGCGACGCAATCACACGCCGCAGTGTGGGATAGTAAAATTCCGTTGAATTTAGCGCAGCCAGTATAACTGGAACATGGCGTGAACGGAGACGTTTGTCCCCAGTCGGCCGTCGGTCGACGTTGCCCTGTCGGCTAGCGCGCGCCCTCCTGGGAGCCAATGGGTCGAAACCTGACGTTGACACCAAGATTTCTGGAGTCCCCGCTCGAAGGGTCGATCAGTCGAGGGACAAAGCCCTCCTCGGAACGAGCGCTCATCAAGTAGTTGAAGTCGTGCCACCCGGGCACCCCGCGCACGGGAACCGTGAACACCGCGGTCTTCCCCGCTTCAATGGCCACGGCCACGGACGGTCCGCCGACCGACACGACGAGCCGAGTGCGAATAGGGGAACTCGCTTCAAACGCCAGCGCCTGCACTGGGTAATCGGTCCTGACGAGGATGTCGGCGCGCCCATGACCACTGACCCACATGCCGTAGACCACTGAGCCATCGGCCCGAGTGTCCACCGGTTCAGGCGGATAGGCATTGCCGTCCAGAAAATACAGAAACACCTCGGAGCCGACCCGGTACGGGATCCTTCCCCGCGGCGGCTGCGCCAGCATTAACGGCAAGTCGTTCGACATCGTCAACTCGACGGGCAGATACCTGGCAAAGCCGTGCTCCGCGATCTCCCACGTGTTCCGGGCCAAAGCGAAGGGGCTCACCAGGATCTTTGCCGTGAAGAGCGCGCCGCCCACCCACGCCAGCACCACGTGCCAAGTGCTGACCTTCGGGATGACGAAAAACAGCACGGGGTAGATGCTTAGAAAGTAGCGATTGCCCGGAGGCCCACCGCCACCGCTCCACGTGTACGGCAGAAACAGCAAGAGCACCACCACCGCCACCACCGCACCACCGACCACGAGCACCCGATGGGACTCGAATCGCCGGCGGGACAGCGCCAACGCCAGCAGCGCGACAACGCCAGGAAAGTAGTACGGCACAAAACCGAAGTGCCGACCGACCATGAAGTACTCGACGTTGTGAAGGAACCGGCTCGCCAGTCCCGAGGTCTCGAGCACGTTCTCCGTGTCGGCGTTGTTGGTGGAGGCGAGATCGGTCTTCTCGGCCCAGACATCGCGCGAGGTCTCGAACGGAAATGAGCCGTAGAACGTCTTCCGATCGCCCCCCTGATAGTTGAATTCGCCGGACACCGCCGCGTTCAGCCCAAACAGGAGCCCCGTCGCGACGACAAACACGGTACCGGTCACACACGCGTGGCGCCACCGCTGACGGAATGCCAGCAGGAGGACCAACGGCGCGATCAATGGCGCGTTGGTCGGCTTCGAATAGGTCGCCGCGGCCAGGAGACCCGCCGCCAACAGGTCGGATATGTCTCCGCCGCAGATCCTCCATCGAGGAAGCCGGGACTCCTTGTATAGCCAGAGGAAGTAGGCCACAAACACCAAGGCCGCGTTCAGCAGGTCCGGCATGAGAAACACGCCATAGATCAGCATCGCGGAGGCAGCGACGAACGCGAGCGTGAACGCCAGCGCGGGACCTGGTTCAGAGGTGGCGGAGAGAAACGTGTAGCCGCAGGCGCCGACCAGAGCCAGCAGCAGCACATGGAGCACATAGAAACCGTTCAGGCCAAACAGTCGGACCAACGGCGCCGCCACAACGGCGTAGGTCATCGACTTGCCAAAGTACAGCCGGTCGCCGCGCGAGTCATTCGCGGTCTCGAGATGCACAAACGGCGGCCGGGCGTCCACGCTCGCGCCGAGATGCTTGCCCCGCTTCAGGAAAATGCCCTCAGGCCCCTGTTCGTAGAGTTTCCAGAAACGTTCGAGATCCCGCCGCTCGTAGGCAAAGTCGTGATCAAACGCCACGCTGAGCGTCATCGCGACATACGTCGCCTCGTCGCTCTTGATCTTGTAGGCGGTGCGAGGGACGTCAATCGACAGGGCGGCGGCGATGAGGACTGTGACCAGCAGAACGCCGGCGAGCCTGACGAATGGCGGCGAGCCCGCTGACCCTGCCGACGTATGTGCGGTCACCAACCGATTATAGTAATACCTTGCGCCACAGTGACCGGCTGGCGGGCAGCCACAAGGCGACCCAACCACGATGAACGGATCGTTCCCCGAAGACGTCGGCGTTGCCATCGTCTCTCACAACAACCTGGCATCGCTCCCGGGCACCCTGGCCTCGCTGGCCGCAGCGGGTTGCAGCGCTTCTGCCATCACGGTCGTCGACGTCGCCAGTACGGACGGCACAGGCCAATGGCTGGCCACGCACTGGCCTGACGTGCGCGTGCGGCGATTGACGCGCAACGACGGACCGAGTCCTGGCCGCAATGTCGGCATCGTCGAGGCGACCACCCCCTTCGTGTTGCTGATGGACGCGGACGTGACGGTCAGTCCAGACGCCACGCAGCGCCTGCACGCGGCCATGGTGGCCGACCGCCGCATCGCGGTCGGCAGCCCGATCGTCGTGCACGTCGGTCAGCCAGACGTGATCCAGTACGCAGGCGGCGCGATTCATTTCATCTGCGAGGCGATCAACCCCTGGCTGGATCGAAAGCTTTCGGACCGGGGAACGGTGCCGGCCAACATCCTCGCGGCGCCGACCTGCGCTCTGCTTCTGGATCGCGCCGTCGCCATCGATGTCGGTCTCTTTGACGAGCGCTACTTCATCGGCAAGGAGGACGGAGACTTCACGCACCGGATCTGCCTCGCGGGGTTCCTGATTCGCGAACTGCCCGACGCACTGGTGCAGCATCGCAGCCGGCCGCGCGGCACGTGGCTGTTCTACTTTCAGATCAGAAACCGCTGGCACTTCATGCTGAAGAACTATCAGAAGCGCACGCTGCTGCTGATCCTCCCCTGCCTGCTCATCCACGAGCCGCTGCAGTTGGCCGTGCTGCTGGCCAAGGGCCACGGTCGAACCTACGCCAGGGCCGTGTGGGGGCTGCTCGCGATGTTGCCGGCACTGCCGCGCGATCGCCGGCTGACACGGCGGATACGGACCTGCAACGACGCCGCACTGCTGCAGAGCGGCTCGCTGATCATCCGCGATGATCTGTCCTCGCATCCGCTCGTCAGGATCGGCAAGAACGCCTACGAGGCCTTCCTGAACGGCTACTGGCGCCTCTTGCGTTCGACCGTACTCCGGACCTGAGGTGGGAACGCTGTCAACGCGCGACATGGCAAACGGGCTCTACGCAACCGCGAGCGCGGGAAGCGCGGGACTGCTCTTGGTGCTCTTGCTGGTGGCGGGCCGGTTCCTCAGCGTCGACGACTACGGGCGTTTCTCGTACGCGTTGGCCATCGCCACGGTGATTGAAACCGTGATGGATATCGGGCTGGCGCACGTCACGGTGCGTGAGGTGGCGCGCGATCACGGCGGCGCGCCTGCGCTGCTGCGCCACGTCCTCGGCCTGAAACTGGCGTGGATTGCGGGTGGGCTGGTGCTCATCGCCACCGTACCGACGCTGCTGCGAACGGACCTGGTCGTCGCCCGGCTGTGCTACGCCCTCGGCATCTCCGCGGCCATTCGTTCGTACTTTCTGACCGCACGCGGCTACCTCCAGGGGCTCAATCGGTTCGACCTCGAGGCACTCGTGGTCGTCTCCGATCGCGTCCTGCTGTTGGGGCTGGGCGTGTTCGCCTTGGCCGCGTACCATAACGTCGTTGCGCTCGGGATTGCCTTTGTCGTCGCGCGCATCGTCATGGGGGCCGGCGTCACGCTATTGTTGGGACGCCTGACCGCTAACGCTGGAGGCGCGAGGCCGACCTTCGACCGCCAGATCTGGAAGGACCTCCAGGCGGCCGCGCTCCCACTCGGGTTCTTCATGATTTCGCTGAATCTCTACAACTACGTCGACACGGTGATTCTCGGCGCGACACGGAGCAACGTCGAAACGGGCTGGTACAGCGCGGCGTATCGCATCTACGAAGGCATTACCTACCCACCTTCGATCGTCGCTGCCCTGGTCACTCCGCGTCTGTCGTATCTGTTCGTTCACGACAGGAGTCGAGTCCGCGCCATGGTGAATCGGTCTGTCGCGGCAGCCGCGCTCCTGGGCATCGTCCTGGGTGGCACCGTGGCGCTGGCCGCCAGACCGATCGTGCATGTCTTGTTTGGTGACGCGTTTGAAGAGGCGGTCGCGCCGCTACGCGTGCTCTCTGGCGGCGCGCTCTTCATTTTCTGCACCTGGATCCTGCACGGCGTGGCGGTGGCCACCAATCTCGACCGTCGCCTGCTGCTGACCACGGCCATTGGGCTCGCCACCAATGTCGTGTTGAATCTGGTGCTGATTCCCCGCTGGGGAATCACTGGTGCGGCCTCAGCCACCGTCGCTGCCGAAGCCGTGACCGTCGCCCTGCTGGTCGCTCAACTGTGGCGACATCTCCCGAGTCGCGCATGATGCCCACCACCGACGCCGACTCCCGCCCGAAACAGTTCGGCAATCTCGACGCAAATCTCCGATTCATCGACGACACCGGCGTGCTCAAGACGCCGGCCGATGTGCTGGAAATTGGCACCGGGATGGGCACCTTGCTGCACCGTCTTCACGAACGCGGACACCGGGTTGCGGGTGTGGAGCGTCGGCAGGAATTTATCGAACAGGCTCTCGCCCGCTATGGGCCTCTCTCGATCACCAGGGTCGAAGGTACAGCGCTGCCCTTCGCCGACAAGTCATTCGACACCGTCCTGAGCTTCGACGTATTCGAACACATCAAAGACTCTGATGCGCACCTCCGAGAGGTGACTCGCGTGCTGAGAGACGGCGGTTCCTATTTGATCCAGACGCCAAACAAGTGGACCAATGCCGTCTTCGAAACGATCCGCTGGCGCGGTCTGGGCTGGCGCGACGACCATTGCTCGTTGCACTCGCTTGGCGAACTGATCGCCCGCTTCACCCGTCACGGCTTCGTCGACATCGAGGCCTTCGACATCCCGGTGGTCAACGACTTCTTCCGCGCCAAAGTCAGACAGCACCTCGGGCCGCTCGGACTGGCGTTGCTTCACCTCGTGAACCCTGATCGCCTACCCCTGCGCTTCCGGACCAATCTCTACGTCAGAGCCACCAAGGGAGGCGCGGCACGGCAATGAGGCCACTGCGCGAGCTTGGCCTCGTCGTCTCGGGTTTCTCGGCACTTACCGCCGCCATCTTCTTTCCACTCTCGTTCCGTCTGTCGACGCTGGCGTACAACGTGGAAAATGGCGACGGGCAGTTTTCGGTGTGGAACGTCGCCTGGGTCGCACGCACACTGATCGCTGAGCCCCGCCAACTCTTCGACGCCAATATTTTCCATCCTCATCGGTGGGCGTTGGCCTACTCGGAGATGAATCTGGCAGCCGGAGCGATCGCAGTACCAGCCTACTGGGCAACCCATAGCGCGTATGCCGCGCTCAACTTCGCCGTCCTGGCGTCGTTCGTGCTCGGCAGCAGCAGCATGTACTACTTGTGCCGCCATCTCACGGGCGATCGCACGGCGTCGATCATCGGCGCGATCATCTTCGGTTTCTGCCCGTTCGCATTTGCGCACCTCCTGCACATCCAACTCCTGATGACCGCCGGTCTGCCGTTGAGCCTCCTGGCCTTCCATCGCGCCGTTCAACAGCCGACGGCTGCCCGCGGCGCGGTTCTTGGCCTCGCCATGGGATTTCAGTCGCTGGCCTGTGCCTACTATTCGGTCTTCGTCGTGCTGATGATCGGCACAGCGGTGATGGCGGTCGCCTCCATCCGTTCGCTCTGGACCACACGGCAGTTCTGGCTCATGCTCGCGACCGGCGCAGTCGTGGCCGTCGTGGCAAGCCTACCTACAGCCCTTGGCTATTTCGTCCTCCGCGACAACGGCTACGAGCGCCCGTTGGACGCGGCACGGCAGTACTCAGCGGATTGGAGGGCCTATCTCGCGTCGGGGCACATGCTTCACGCCTGGATGCTCCCCTATCTTGGCCACTGGAAAGAGGTGCTCTTTCCAGGATTTCTCACGATCGGCGCCGGTGCCATTGGCGTTGCCTCCGGCTGGCGGTCGCAAGGGCGGCCACGGGAAACGGTCATCGTCTATCTGGCGATGGTCGTGCTCGGTGCCTGGGCCTCCTTCGGACCAGATGCGGGCCTGTACCCGCTTCTCTACCAGACGATTCCGCTGTTTTCAGTGATGCGGGCCCCGGTTCGCTTTGGTCTGATCGTCATCTTCGGGCTCTCCGTCCTCGCATCGCTGGGGATCGCACACCTGCGCGCCCGAAGTCGACGGCCCCTGGTGGTCGGCGCCGTACTCTTGACGGCGGCCCTCGCCGAATCGTGGATCAGCATCACATTCGAACCGGCCCTGCTCCCGCACAGCGGCTACCACGTTCTCGCCACCATGCCCCGAGGTCCAGTGCTCGAGTTGCCCATCTACTCGAGACGACTCGGCTTCCGCCGCTCGCGTTACATGATGGATTCGACGACGCACTGGATGCCGCTCGTTGATGCCTACAGCGACTCGATCCCTGAGGAATTCGAAGCGCGGTCGGTCATCCTGGCCGACTTTCCCAGCGCCGACTCGCTACAGGACCTGCGGCGCGATTCGGTGCGCTACGCCGTGATTCACCTCGACGCATACGACGACCCGGCCATGCGTCAGTCCCTGTTCGACCGCCTCGACCAATTTGCGCCGGCCCTGAAGGAGCTCTACCGGGCCCCTGATTTTCTGCTCTATGAGATCGTGGGCTCGACTGAGCCCGCGCGCGAGGGGAACGTGCTCCCGTAAACGCTGATGATTGACGCCCGAGACACCAATTCGACGAGCGCGTTCCAGGAGTTCTTTCGCACTGAAGCTGCCGGCGGCGCGTTGTTGGTGGCGTGCGCAGCGCTCGCTCTCGTGGTCGCCAACTCCCCTTGGGCCGAGGCGTATCACCACCTGCTGGCCATGCCCCTTGCGGTGTCTGCAAATGGACACGGACTGTCGCTAACCGCGCACCAGTGGATCAACGACGGGCTGATGGCGATCTTCTTCCTGTTGGTCGGTCTGGAGATCAAACGCGAGGCAGTCGCGGGAGAGCTGGCGTCCCCGCGCCAGGCCGCCCTGCCGATCGCGGGCGCCATCGGAGGGATGGTTGTGCCTGCACTCGTCTACGCGCTGGCCAGTGGTGGCGGCCAGGCAGCGGACGGCTGGGCCATTCCCATGGCCACTGATATCGCCTTCGCGCTGGGCGTCCTCGCATTGGTCGCACCTGGGGCACCGGCAGGGCTCAAGGTGTTCCTGGCGGCCCTCGCCATTGTCGACGACATGGGAGCCGTCGCCGTGATCGCTCTCTTCTACACCTCAACAATCGTGTGGCAAGCGCTCGTGTTTGCGGCGGCCATTGTCGGTGTGCTGATTTCACTAAACGCGCTCGGCGTTCGCAGGCTGACGCCGTACCTCGTTCTCGGCGCCCTGCTGTGGTTCTTCGTCCACCAATCAGGCATCCACGCAACAATTGCGGGGGTCGTGCTCGCATTCACCATTCCGACACGCACGCGCATCAATGCCGCCCAATACTCGGCGCGGGCCAGAATGCTGCTGGACGAATTCGACCGAACAGAAACGGGCGATCTCCTGGTCCTGACAAGTAAGGGACAACAGGAAGCCATCATTGGCCTCGAGCGGGCGAGCGAAAGCGTGACCGCGCCTCTGCTCGGGCTCGAGCACGCCCTGCAGAGATTTTCGGGGTTCGTCGTGATGCCGCTGTTTGCTCTGTCGAACGCCGGTGTCCTGCTCGGTGGCTCATCCCCAAGCGGCGTGACGATGGCGGTGATGCTCGGGCTGATCGTCGGCAAACCTCTGGGCATTACGTTGGCCGCCTACGGAGCGGTCCGGGCACGCATCGGCGCGCTTCCTCAAGGTGTCACCTGGCAGGCCCTGCACGGCTGTGCGTGGCTCGGTGGCATCGGATTCACGATGTCCCTCTTCATAGGGACGCTGGCGTTTCAGGGCACGCCGCTGCTTGATTCCGCGAAGGTCGGCATTCTGGCGGGGTCGGTCGTGGCCGGCACCGTTGGTGCCATCCTCATCAGACTCGCAGGTACGTCGAGACGACACGGTGCCGCTGACCCACCACAGTGAGGCCGCCGGCTAGCTGCAGGCGGAGGGACCCGGCGTTGAGCGTTCGAGCGTCGAACGAATCGCTGCCAGGAACGTGTCGGCGATGCGCTGAAAACCGGCGGCATTGGGGTGCAAACCGTCGGTCGACAACAACGTCAGGTCGCCGCCGAACGCCTGGCTCACGTCGACCAGCGTCACGCCCTCAGTCTGCGCGAGATTCCGGATCTGCGAGTTCAGTCCGGGAATAAACGCTTCGCCATAGCCACGGCACGACGGGATGCACGCCGACTGCAGAAGGGCCGGGGGCAAGGTGGCCAGATACGGACGGATGCCTGCGGCTTTCGCTTGCGTAATCATCGTCCGCAGGTTGGTGGTGACGAGCGGTAGATTCCCAGGGCCATTGAAGAACGCCCAGTAGGCGTCATTACTTCCCTCCATGATCAGCACCGCCTGGTAACCACCTCCAAGAACCGTGGCCGAAAAGCGCGCCAGACCGCCATCTGGATCACCGGGGGGCACACCCACCTGCTCACCGCCCCTGCCCAGATTCTGAACGAAAGTCACACAGGCTTGCGTCGGATACCGAGACCGCAGAGCCAACTGCAAGTCCGACGGATACTCGAGCCCGGTGAGCACGATATGCTCGCCAAAGATCAGCTTGCCACCCACGGATGCGGTCACCGCGGCCGTGCCGTCTTCCCCCAGTGTGATGCTGTCGCCAAAGGCCGCAAATCGCGTCAGGCTGAGTTGAGCAGGCGCCGTCACGGTGACGGTCAGGGAGCAGGACGAGGCCCGCTGTTTCGCGTCAGTGGCCGTGCACGTGACCGACGTAGCGCCGATCGGGAACGTCGATCCGCTCGACGGAACACACGAGACGGCCACCGGGGTCGTCCCTCCGACGACGGTCGGAGTCCCATAGACGACCGACACCGGCTGTCCGAGAAGCGTTGAGACCTGCTGCGAAGCGGGACACGAAATCGCCGGCGGGTCGGTCGGCGGTGGCGTGGGTGTCACAGGCGAATCGCCGCATTTGGTGACGGAGAGTGCCGACAACAGCACCACGATCCCGCCATGCCGCATACGCGGGCTCAGAGACGGCGACAGGCCGAGCGGAAAGAGCTTCACCAGAGCCAAGAGTATCGATGATGCACGGCACCTGTCGATGGGCTAGGTCGCCCAGCAGGAGGCAGCCCTTAGAACGTGTAGCCGATGCCGAGACCGATCCGACTCAGGCTGGTGCTGGCCGTGTCGATGATGATCCGAGAGAAGCGGTAGCCGGCGTCGAATACCCAGGCCCCCCGGGGTTTCCACGCCGCGCCGCCCCCAAAGGTGACCATCGGATTCGAGGTCGACCCTGCGAGGTCCGTGCCGAGCACCACGCCGTAGGTCGCCAATGCTCCGGTCACGTCCTTACCGCCCAGGGCAAAGGTGACATCGCGCGTCACTCTCGCGACACCAACTGCCCCAAGCACGTACGGGCGAATCTTGCGCTGCCCGCCACGCTCATATCTCACACCGCCGCTGATAAATCCGACCGGCTGCTTCACCGAATAGCTGACGGGTGCAGATTGATTCCGTGCCAGATGCCCGGCGATGAGCTGGGCTGCCGGCCCGATGGTCGCTGGCGCGGTATCTCGAACGGCACCCAGCTCCACGAAGATCGCCAAGTTCGGCGTCCGGTACCAGCCGCCCTCAAGCCCGAACGACTGGCTGGTGACGTCGCCAACTGCCGACTGCGCCACAACGGCCACGTAGCCTCTCGCGTCCGTCGTTGCCGGTTGCGCCGACGCGACGCTCGAGAGCCCCAAGATCCCCAGTACTCCCGCGACACACAATCTCATCTACTCGTCCCTCTGCGTTGACCGCCTGGAGGCGGTGCTCCCAAGCGGGTGAGATTCCGGCGTGGACCGAAACACCCAGGTTAGCGCGAGCTGTCGTGCCACGGCTGCACCAGTACCTGCGTGCGCTGATCCACCGACCGATAACCGTTGCGCGCGATCGACGTAATGGCGTAGCCCACCAGTTCGCCAACAGTGGGTCGCCATGACTTGAACGGTTCACCAAAACCGGAGTCCGGGCCGATGTGGTCGGTGAGCTGTCCGCCCTTGCAGACGCTGAGAGCCGCGCGGTAGATCCACTCGCCTGCACCGCCGTACCACGTGCCGCCGATCTTTGCGAAATACCACTGGTTGGCGTAGACGCCAAAGTTTGGATCGTCGTCGGGCCCGAGGTACGGAAAGATCACATCTGGCCAGCCCGGATCGGTAAACCTGGTGCACATATCACCCGTGGCTCCGTCCTGCTCGACCGGAAAGAGAAATCCCGTGCGCTTCCAACCGGAGATGTTCGGGGCCTTGAGGTACACCACCTTCGTCAGGTCGATCGCAAACTTGGTGAACAGCTGCGAGGTGGCACTCGGTTGGCCGGTAATGTCGTTGGCGTCGTCCCTCGGCGTTACCCGCCAGTAGAGGTTGGTCTCAGCCGGCAGTTCGTCAGACAAAAAGCTGGTGCGGCCGCCGCCCCCCTCTGCCACTGTTTGATCAAACACCAGCGAGCCAAAGGTCGGCGATGTCGAGACCTCGAGACGATACGTGATTGGGCCGGCCGGACCAGTGCGCTGTGCGTTATTGACGACAAACGTCACCAGAGATCCGGTCTCAGCCGCAGCGGCTGGCGAGACCAGCGTGACGGCACTCACACTGATTGGCGGTCCGACCTTGAAGGCAAATGTCGGACTAAACACCCCGACGGTGCCCCCAGCCTCGGTTCGCGCATGCCAGTAGTAATCCGTGCTGCCGGCCAGGGGATCGAGCTTGACGCTTGTCACACTGCCGGCCGACTGAGCAATGCCGCTCTTTGTCTGAACCTTGTTGGAGAAGCTCACGTCGGTCGACACCTCGAACGTATAGGTCGTCGCGCTGGGCTCCGCCACCACGCCGTTGTTGATCGACAGCGTGATCGGCTGATCGATGAACCGGAGGGTCGCATTCTGGGCCGGCAGAACACCGCTCGGCGCTGCTACGGAGATCTTCCCGGACGGTTGCACCGCCGACGTGGTACAACCCGTCGTCACACCAACCACCGCCCCAGCAATCACGAGTGTCGAAAACCGTCTATGCATTGACATGTACATTCTGAGAACCAGTCGTCCTTGACGACGCGAGCGGGCAAACAACAGTCGGGCCTACGCTAAGAGGCTGCCACAGAGGTCTCTCGCGCCCCACGGCGTGGTGGACGACGGGCCGGGCCCTCTTCCTCGACCACGATAATCGACCGCGTGTGAAACACCAGACGCCGGTCGCGACGCCAGGCAGCGAGCTGTCTGCGCAGGCCCTCGAGCGCCTTGCGCTCTTGCGGAAGGACCCGTCCGTCCGAGAGCCCGTCAATCACCGCCAATTCCAGATCGCCCATCCCACGACCGACTTCGAGCGCCACAAACGCCCGCCGCTCGTCGATCGGGACAAGGCTCACGCCCTGCAGGTTTCTGAAGGCTGCGCGACTGACCACAATGAGTGAACGCCGTCCCGAAATTCGCGCCAGCTCGACATCGCGCGGAAGGACCTCCTTGCGGCCCCCCCGAGGAGCGCGCTCGAGGAGTTTGACAATGGCCCAGCCGGTGTCCGGGTCGACACGGCTCAAGGACTCCAACGCATCTTCTGGAAGTGTCACTGACACGACGTGGCCGGGACGGCCAAACTTCTGCGGCCGACCGCGTCGGTGTGGCAGGCCCGGGGTCGACCGAGTGCGCGCCTCGCTCATGGAGTGACCATTAGACAACGCCGCAACGGTAGTTTTCAATCAGAAATTGCCATTCCGGCATTTATTACTCATTAATGAGTGCAGCCCGCCGCGCTACTCGAACTCGATCCGCACCCGGCATCCCAACCGACGCATATCCGTCGAGGCCACATCCACTTCCCCCGGACGAAACTCGGTGCTCGACTGCAGCTCAATCGCCACAAGCGTCGCCGTTGTCACCAGAGGTACAACCAGCGAGATCTCTTCCCCGGCAGGCACGGTCACGGTCTGCGGCGCGTCGAGACCAATTCGCCAGGTCACGCGACTCGTGTTCGGCCCTGCGGATACAAACATCGTCATGTTCGCCGCGCCAGCCGGGGCCACCAGGATCCTGGCGCGGGCTGTCCCACGCGTCCAGAACGTGCCGTGCTCGGGGTACGACCATTCATCCACGTAGGCAATGAGTGCGCCTGGGCGCGCCGGCAACGATTCAACCGCATAGACAGGCGACGGATCGCGCTCACTGGCTGGCACAACCGAGACCGGTACGATCTCCACCCTCGACACTGCCGCGGCCACGTCTGCGTGTGACGACCGCACGATCAGACGGCCAACGGTGATGGGAAGATCGAAGGCCATCGTCGTCGGGTTCGAGAGGACACCGTCCACCGTCGCGAAGGTCGCCTGGCCCAGCGCTCCAACAGACACTTCCCCACGATGTTGGCCGCTGCCGCCAAACCAGATCCGGGCCTCGTATCGCCCTGGCGCAACGGTGAGTGGACCAAGGAGCGTGCCGTCTTCTGGTACCGGGTTCTCCGGCGTCATCGATACCGTGGTCAGTAGACGCATCGCCTCTGGCGATGCCAACGCGAGCGTACGGTAGTTGGCGACACGATGCCGGGGGCCATCGAATCGTTCGAGCAACTCCAGCGCACCACGCTGAGCCGTCTCTCGACGAACAGACGCCTCTGGATGCGATGTCAGCACCGCACCACCGAGCGCAAAGAGGCCCACGACAAGAGCCGTCGTCCGCCAGGCCGTGAGCGCGACGCGACGAGCGACCAGGACCACGATTCCCGTCGACAGGACGGCCAGCACCAGCCACCACCCAAGCGAAGGGAGAAACTGCGCCCAGTCAGGATCGGTGAATGTCGGCACCGATAGCGCGAGGGGCGAGCCGGCCTGCAACATCTCAAGAATCCGCGCCCGACCGTGCGGCACGCTATAGAGAATCAGACGACTCGGCTCAATCACCGACAGGATGGCGATGCCCACACCGATCGCGGCCCAGAGCGAGATGCAGCCACGCCACAGCGGATGACGTGCACGAGCAACGGACAGCGCCACCATTGGGGCAAGGCACGGCACGATCGGCACAAGGAACCGCGCCGGCGCGCTCGCACCTCCCCAGAACATCCAGAGGCGCGCCGTGCTGCCGACATAGGCGACAACCGCGATCAGCAACACGAGGGCAGGAAATCGAGAGGCACGGTCCTTCAGGAGCCACCAACATCCAAGCGGAGCGGCCAGATAGATCGGACTGTAGAACAACAAACCGAACTTCTGATCGAACAGGATGCCGACCAGGCCGTGAAACACGAATTGCATCCGCACGAACTCGGTGGCATAGGCGCCGTATGGCGCCTCGGGATTCCAGACGCCGTAGATCGCGTAGAACGAATAGAGCCAAGCCACGGCGGATAGGGTCGCCGGGATCGCAAAGGCCAGCAGCGCCTTGGGCCGGCGCAGCAGGTGCAGCGCAAGTGCGAGCCCAAAGACGACCGCGAAGATCACAAACTTCGTGTGCACCCACGGCAAGAGCCCAAAGGCAGCGCTTCGCAGCATCCAGGTACGCGCCGGGCGGGATTCCCTCTCCCAGAGCCAACGCGCACCGTACGCCACGATCCAGGCGCCAGGCATCTCTGGAAAGATCGACCACGCATAGGGAATGAACGGCGCCGTCGCGCACGTCACCACCCAGGTGAAGATCGCCGCCGGCCGTCCGGCAAGCGTCATCGCGAGATCGAAGATGGCGAGCGCGGTGAGTGCCGCCAGCAAGGCCACGAAGACGATCACGCCCCTATAGCCAAACACTGCGTATGCGGGCAGGCTTATGGCCGGCAGGCCAGGGGCGTGTATCGAATAGATCTCGCCGTTGGTGCCCCGCTGCATGAAGTCGGGGTGCAGGACGCCGCCGAAAAACGACGCGTAGTCCTTGCGCTGATGGTTGTTCTCGATCTGGAGATCCTGATCTTTGAGGAGGCTCTCGCTGATCACCAGATAGTGGGGCTCGTCGCCGACCAGTCCGTGGACGTGAGCCGCCGACAGGCCACACGCCGCAAACACAACCAGACTGATGACAAAGACCGACGCACGGGTCAACCGAGAAAGCCTCGACGTCACAGCGCCGAACCAAGACGCGGGAACCAGGGATGCCGCGGCCAGACCGAGCAGCATCCATCGTAGCGGTCCGGCAAGGACCAGCAGCAACGGCCATCGATCTGGTAACCACGGCAAGTAGGGCACCGCCCACAACCACACGACGAGCAACGCCGCGTACCGCCGCACGGCCAGACCGCTCCACCACAGCGCCCCGGCCACGGCCGCGCCGACAGTGACGGCGATCTTCAGCTGCCAGAGCGGCGCCAGCAGCGCCAGTCGCACCGGCCCAGACGCCGGCCATTGCACGATGTGGGCAGACGCTGGCAGGAGCCAGAGTCCGACGGCGAGGCCTTCACACAGCAACAGCGCGCACACGCCGTCCAGGGTCCGTGCGCTTCGGCGAATGGCGCCGATCACAAAGGCTCGGGCCTCTTCTGGAGCACGGCCATGTAATGGGCCGAATACGGCGCGAGCGACGACTGCTCGAGCGCTCGTTCGAGCGGGCGCAGCAGGCGGGCGATCATCCTGGGCACAAAGTCCGGGAGAAACGTGAAGTAGCGCACCTCGAGCGTCGGCGCATCCGTGTACGTCGCCAGACGATCCGGCAACAGCCAACGCTCCGTGCCTTCATCGATGCAATTGAGCGACGGAAAGACATAGCCCATGTAGAAACGGAAGAGCGCATTTCTGGTGTTGATCTCGTGCACAAATAGCAGTCCACCAGGTTTGAGCACCCGGAACAGTTCGCGAAATGCACGCTGCTGCTCCTCGAATGATCCGAGATGGTGCAGCACATTGATCGTGTACAGGAAATCGTAGGTGCCGGAGGCCGCAGGAATATCAAGCGCTGATCCCACGCGAACAAGCCTGGCATCGCCAACCTTCCTGGCTGCGAGGCGAATCTGCCCGGAGGAGAAATCGATGCCGCTGACATCGAAACCCAACTCCCGCATACGCGCGACGTAGCTGCCCTGCCCGCAGCCGACATCAAGGCCGACGCGTCCCGCACCCCGCTGCTCGATGACGTCCTTCATCAACGTCGTCTTCAGCTCGAGCAAGGCCTCTCGACGCGCCTCGGGAATCTGCACGTCATACGCGTCGGCAATGTCGTCGAAATGGGTGTCGCTGCGAGCCGGCAACGTCCGCACGTGCAGTACGACAAACACCACGCCAAGCGCCGTCGACACGCCCACGGTCGCCAGACGGATCCCAAGCACGATGAGCGCCGCCGCGCCGAGTGGTGTGGCGAAGGTCTCCAGCGCCTGCAGCATCTGGCGGCCGACGACCAGCACGCCGCCCGGCGCGAAGGTCACGGCACCGAGGGTGGCCGATTGCGTGTACGCCAGGTGCGCCTGAACCAGGCTCACGGCTCCAGGCCAACTGCCCGCAATCGCGTACAGCCCGACGCCGGGCAACAGCCAGGCCACGATGCTGGTGGCGAATGCCGCAAGCCAGGCGCTCTGGGAAGAGAGACGACGGAAGTCGCGTGGGCGAGACGGCTCAAACAGCCTGGCCACCGGATCAAGCACACCGGTCACCACGCGGAGCGCCAGCCGACGCGTCGCCGGCACGAGCGTCGCCGCGCACAGCGTCAGGACACTGAGTGCCCAGACGTCACCGCGACCGAGCACCAGAGACGCGGTGGCAGCAATGGCCAGCAGTGCCACGACATCGAGGGCGCGCTCCCAGACATTCACCACCAGCGTCGTCAGTACCGGAACCCCGCCGCGCCGGCGGTTGACCATCGCGCGGACTACCGATTCACCCATGAGCAGCGGCGTGAGCAGCAGGCTGAAGCCGGCGAGATAGCCGATGTACGCGTCGCGCAAAGGAATCCGTGTCTCGGCACGGCGCAGCAGGAAGATCCACCGCAGACTGCGCAGCCCGAGGCTGGCCACCGTCAACCCGCAGGCCACCGCGAGTCTGGGCCAGAAGGCCGCGGGAGGCTCCGGCCATTCGCCCACGCTGCCAAAGACCAGCGCCGTCGCCAGGAGACCAACGGCCATCACTGCCGCAGACGACGCCAGAATCAGGACCCAGGCCATGGCCTTGGGTGGACGCGCGATCGTTCTGGTCGAATCGAGCTCGCGTACCGCCATGCGACTTAGCCCGCCGTCGTGTCTGCGTGCTCGCGGATCTCGCGGATGACGTAGGTCGGCTTGCTCTGCGACTCGTGGTAGGTGCGCGACTGCAATTCTGCCAACAAGCCGATGGTGATCAACTGCACGCCCGTGGACACCAGCAGGATCGCGAAGAGCAGCAACGGTCGGTTGCCAATCGACTGATTCCCAAACAGCCGAATGCATGCCAGATAGGCGGCAATCGCCATCCCGGGTACGGCCAGCGCCAGACCCACGAGACCAAAGATCTGCAACGGGCGGGTCGCGTAGTTCAGCAAGAACTTCACGGTGATTAGATCCAGCACCACGCGAATCGTTCTCGAGATGCCGTATTTCGACGTGCCGTACTTCCTGGCGCGATGATTCACCACCGCTTCGGCGATGGCGACCCCCTGTTCGCTGGCGATGGCCGGAATGAAGCGATGCATCTCGCCGTAGAGACGCAGTGGCTTCACCACCTCGGATCGAAACACCTTTAACGAACACCCGTAGTCGTGCAGGCGAACGCCGGTCGACCATGAGATCAGGCGGTTGGCGAGCATCGACGGCAACAGGCGCGACATGAACGCGTCTTGGCGATTCTTCCGCCAGCCGCAGACGATGTCGAGTTGCTCATCTTCGAGCTTCCGAATCATGGCCGGGATGTCTTTGGGGTCGTTCTGAAGGTCGCCGTCAGACGTCACGATCAGGCGGCCGCGCGCATGCGCGAAGCCCGCCGAAAACGCCGCCGTTTGTCCGAAATTTCTGCGAAAACGAATCACCCGCACGCGCGGGTCGTCGGTCTGCAAGCGCGCGAGAATGGGAAAACTGTCGTCCGTACTGCCGTCGTCGACGAGGATGATCTCGTAGGAGCGCCCCCACGGTGCAAGCGCCGCATTGAGTTCGCGGTGCAAGTCGAGGAGGCTGGCGGCCTCGTTGTGGATCGGTATGACGACAGTGAGATCGAGCATCGGGTGCATGATGGCCGAACAGGCGGCCCTAGTTTACCGTCGTTCTCTGCTGGCGGATGCGCTTGACCACCAGGTAGGCCAGGCTGCCAACCACGATCAATCCGATCAGCCCCAGAGAGATCCCGCGCCCGTTGTCACGCAGGAAGTCCACGGCCTGATCGCCGTAGTAAAGCGCCAGCGTGCCCAGCCCGAAGTAGCGAATACCGCGACCGATCAAGATCGCCACCGTAAATCGCGCCGGGGAGATACCGGCGACTCCCGACATGAGCACGAAGATCTTGAACGGCGCGGGCGGCGGCAGTAACGAGGGAATCAGCACCGCGAGCAGACCGTAGCGCTGCAGCGTTTGCATCGCCTTTGCCACCCGAGCCGCACTGAATCGACGCCTCACCCATCCATCGGCGCGTCGACCGATGTAGTAGAGCACCAGACATCCCGCCGTGGACCCGAGCGTGGCGCTCGCGGCGTAGTACAGCATCCGCGACTTGTGCTGCGTCACCATCCAGACGAGCAAGAGGTCATTGACCTCCGGTGGCAGGAACAACGCGTCCATGAAGGACGTGAGGAACAAACCAAGACCACCGAGGGCCAGCGCCAACGCCTGAACCCGACCAACGAATCTGCCCATAGAATAAACGGGTGATTATACCGTTGCCGCAGCGCGCGTTGACGCGCACGGTCGCGATCGCGGCGGCGATAGGCGGTGCGGGCATCGCCCTTCAGTACGCCCGCCTCGGACTCACCCTCACCCACTACGATGCGCGCGGGCACCTGATCGTCGCCCGCAGAATCTTCGACCGCATCACGCCTGGCTGGCAGCAGATTGGGGCGGTCTGGCTGCCGCTGCCGCATCTGCTCAACGCACTACCGGTGCAGATCGACGCGCTCTACCGCACCGGCGCCTCCGCCGTGGCGATCTCGGTGGCGAGCTTCGCGATGGCCTGCGCGTGCATCGCCTGGATCACCGACCGGCTCACACAGTCAGCAATGACGGCGGTGGCCGCCACCGCAGTGTTCGCGCTCAATCCCAACGTACTGTATCTGCAGTCGACGCCGATGACGGAGCCGCTGCTGCTCGCCCTCGTCCTCCTCTCGGTGGTGCTGGTGATGCGGTGGTCCACCGGCGAGGCGACCAGCGCGCGCGCGGTGGGATGGACACTCGCCCTCGCATGCCTCACCCGTTATGAGGCGTGGCCGGTAGTGGCCTCGGCACTGGCCATCGGGGCGATTCTGGCCTGGCGTACCTGGAGCTTCAGCGAGGCAGCGCGTCGCACTGTTCGAATTGCCATCTACCCCGCGGCGGCGATCGTCGCCTTCACGATGTTCAGCCGGATCGTGGTTGGCAGTTGGTTCGCCGACGACTTCTTCGTGCCGGAGAACCCCGCGCAAGGACGGCCCTTCGAAGCGCTGTCAGAAATCGTGTGGGGGGCCAGGACGCTCAGCGGCGCCCTACTGGTCGGCACCGCCGTCACGGGAATGATATGGCTCCTGTGGCGGGGCGGAAAGGACCGCGGCCTCTCGTGGCTGCCGCTGACACTGCTGACGACGGCAGCCGTTCCGTGGGTGGCATTTCTCGGCGGCCACCCCTATCGCATCCGCTACATGGTTCCGCTGATGGCGATTGAGGCCGCCTGTGCGGGTGCGGCCGTGGCGATTCTGCCGCGACGCTTCCGGCCGGTTGGCGCGGTCGCGCTCCTGGTGCTCGTCTGTGTCGAACTGCGCCCGCTTGACGCCAACGCGCCGATGATTGCAGAGGCCAGGTGGGACCGTCCCAACATCATCGAGCGAGACGCGACCGTGACCCCGTGCCTGGCCCGCGACTACGACGGCACCAGCATCATGGCCAGCATGGGATCGCTCGGGCACTACATGCAGGATCTGTCGCGCGCTGGATTTGACCTACGCGACTTTCTGCACGAAGGCAACGGGGACATCTGGCTGAGCGCACTGCAACATCCGGCACCCTTTGCCGGATGGATGCTGATTGAGGAAAAGGCAGAAGGCGGAGACATGCTGGCCCGCATCGCCCGGGAAAAGCCGGCCTTTCTCGAGGAGTTCTCGCGTGTCTGCGACGGGGCTGGCCTGGCGCTCTACCGGCGCCATCCGGCCGGGGTTGCGCCAGGCCACCACCTCTCGCCTGTCGACTGAGCATCGAGACGAGTCGACAACGATTCACCAGCGCTAGAAGTGCACGTTGAAGGTGACCGAGTAGGTCACGCCGCCGAGATTGATCGCATCGGCTGAGAAGTCCTCAGACGCTGGGAGGGCGCCCGTGGCTTTCTGCCAGCGCACCTCCCCGCCGATATCCCACGTGCCAACCGGGATGCGCAGTCCGCCGAGGATGACCGGCCCGGTGGCGGTTCCTGCCCCCTTGAACGTTCCGGAATAGATGTCCCGATTGCTGTCGACCCAGTCGCCGGTCTCCACGTAGCGCCAGTTGAGCACACCAACGCCCGCGCCGATGTATGGCTGCACCGCGGCGCCACGGCCCGCCGGCAGAAACCGAACCGTCGCGGTAAACGGCACGATGCGCAACTTCAGGTCCTGTTCGATCTCACTGCCATTTTGAGCGACCAGGTCAGCATAGACGCTTGGCACGGTGCGTCGATAGGTGCCCACGCCGAGACCGGCCTCCACGAAGTCATTGAGCGCGACCAGATACTCGACGCCCGCAGAACCGCCGTTGAAGTCCTTGATGTTGAAAGCCAGGAAGTCGAGGTTGTTGACCAGTACGTCGCCGCCATCAATCTGGCCGCGCGAGTCTTCGCCCTGGGGTACAAAGCCGCCGAGCGAGAAGCTGAGGCTTTGCTGCGCATAGCTTGCGGCAGGAGCTGTCAGCACGGCGGCCACCGCCAGACCACATATCGTTATCGTCAGTCGTCGCATGATTACCTCTGCCCTCGGGCATGAGCAGGAGAAATGCCAATCGGGCGGCCAGTTTATCTAGAAAAATCGCAGAGGGCGTGTCGGGTTGTCGTCGGCAGGTATCAATTGGTCCGGTTTTCTCTACAGCGGGACGGCCTGGCGTGGCCGCGCGACGACGCGGGCCTGTGGCCTTGGGAACAGGAGCATGGCATGCTAGCACCTCCCCTTCTTACGATGTCCAGGCCGCTCGTAGCCCGCGCCCTTCTCCTTGCCGTGGCCACGGTCATCACCATCGCCGTTCACGCCATCACCACGCTCGCTCGGGGCGACCGGCGGCTAGACCAGCCGCCATCACCGACCGTCAACGTTCAGACACTCGGTGTGGAGGAACTGAACGAGGTTGTTCGCTGGCTTGACGACTTCTATCGCGCGCCTGAAGGCCTCGCTCGACCGGCCGGGCTGGTCCTCGACGGCCACATTGACCAAGCGGCCGTCGCCGGCTGGTTGCATCACTACATGGAAAGCCGCGCCGCGGGCGCCACGCCTGAAGAAGCCCGCGCAAGTATCGCGCAAGCGATCCAGGCCTCGCTTGAGTGGCAAGGCGCACACAGAGCCACACGTTAATCGTCGGGCGATCGGGCGGGCGACGGTCCGAACGTTAGCCAGCCACCGGGAAGCCGTGGAGTATCCGGCGCTCCTTGCCACTCCGCCAGCGGTTCCTTGAGCAAACGTGTTTCGTAAGCGGGACCGCCGGCAAGAATCGCCGCGGTGCCGAGAGACAACAATCCCAGGACCACAGCCCCGATCGCATGCGGGGGAACCCAATCTTGGTGACGCGACACGATGCCGGCAGAGTTCCGCATCAACACACCGGAGACGATGAGCAGCACGACCGCAGCCTCCCACGCCACCAGCGCCCCACCATCAAAGGTTCCCCAGCCCTCTGCCCGGCGAAGCAAGGGAAACATCAGCGTTGGATCCCATCCAGAAACGCTCCTGGCAACAGTGCTGAGAATCTCCTTGTCGTTGCCCAAGTTGTAGGCGATCGCCTGCCGCACCGAGAGCGCCAGAACGCCAAGACCCACAATCAGCGCGAACCGACGCCCGCGCGCCCACGCGAAGAACTCAGCCACGGGAACGGTCGCCAGCGGCACCACCGCCAGCACCAACCGCAGTGGCGATGCACCATTATTTTCGAAGCCGTGTCCGGCTGCCGGAATGAGCAGCGCCAACATGATCGAGCCCACCATGAGCAACGGCAACGGACGTCGGGTCATCAGTCCTATCCCAAACGGCGCCAGCAGGTACATCGGGGCCAGGGGCAGAAGACCACTCTCGCGGTCGAATAGATACCCGATCAGTCCGCGAGGGACCCAGTGGGCTGCAAAGGTACCGTGGCCCCCTTCGGCGGTGAAGATCGCGGTCACGACGAGGCTTCCGGTCACGTGATAGGTGTAGAGGCACAACGCGGCCATCACGACGCCGAAGCCTACGAATGTGGCGGCAAGACGTCGGGATTCTCGTCGATGGACCCACACGTACCATGCAAGGCACACCGCTCCTACGCCCAGGAACCTGACATGGAGCCAACCAAGCGATCCAAGCCCGAGTCCCACAAGGAGCGCCGCACGCGAGGACGAGGGCGACGGGTCCAGGATCGTCGGCATGAACAGGCACACGATCAACGCGGCCAGCGTCTCCGGATAGAACTGGAACGCAAAGGCCGGAACAGGCAACGAGAGAACGCACGCCAGCGTGACCAGCGCCGCGTTGCCCATTGAGACACCGGCCGCGGTCAGCATGCGGACACAGGCTGCCCCCAGCAGCACATAGATCACGAGCATGGTCAGGTTGGTCGTGAAGAGGTCGTCAGAGAACATCAGACGCCCCCGATCGAACAACCAGCGGTCGATCAGGTAGGCCGGCAGGATGACCATGGACAGACCAGGCCCGTGCATCAAATACAGTCCGCCATCTTTGCCCTGCACGACCCAGTTGCCGGCGTAGTGCGCCTTGTTGAACTTATGCCTCCAGTGCTTGTAGTTCCCGAGATAGATGGCGTCCTTCACCATCGCGCGCACGTCGTCCCGTAACGCCGGTCCCAACATCGCCAGGTTGCGCCCGATCTGCGGACGTGCGTCGCGCGGCAGGGCCGACACCTCGAGGACATTGCTCATTTCCATGCCGTGCCCCTGCCACCAGTTCTCGGCGTAGCGAAGATACTTGGGCTCATCGCCCCGTGTGCGCTCCGTGAACCTGACGAGGGGTGACGAGAGAACCACCACGATCAGCGAGACAACAGCAACGAAGACTTCAACGCGGAACGACGGATCCACAGCCGGCCACTGATTCCACCAGCCCTCCACACGACGCCGAATCGCGGCCGAGACTTGGTCACCGACCGACTGGTCGAACCGCTGCGCACAAAACGCGACGGCCAGAATGACCACGAGCACATGGAGATCAACGCCAACAAACACCAGGGGCGCCCACCACGACATGCCCGGGAACGCGAGAACCAGGGTCGTGACGACAAGAGCGGACGAGGCGAGTACCAGCGGCAAGAGATATCGGATCTCTCCGAATCCGAATCCGGGAGCCCTCTGCCGGAGGCGGTAGCTGAGGAGCGCATGCCCCGCGATCAACACCAGCAGGCTGGTGACGATGTCGCGGACCAACGCACCCTTCGAGGCTGTGACCAGCAGATACGTAAAGGGGGGGGCCTCAGCCAGTAGATCCAGACTGCCAGAGCCGAGCCACCGTGTGGCCCCGAGCATGACACCAACGACGGCAATCACTACGACGCCAGCGATGCGGTCGCCGGTCGAGTAGGCCAGGCCATCAGGGCGCGTCGGCCGGCCGGGCGGCTGGACAGCGAGCACGGCGCCAGTATCCCAGACTTTCCGCCGATTGCGGCTCGTTGCCCTTCGCCGGCCGAACCCGGCGCCTCGGTCGGCCGACGCGGCCGGACGGCCGCCCATGATGTCGGCAGGTCGACATGCGATGTGCGCCGCGCCCGCCAAAGTGCGAAGGCACGCGCGTTAAGAACGCCACATCTCCTGGCACTGGCCTTGCTCCCAGGTGTCCTCGGGTGCGCGCTCCGCTAGGTCCGACGCGCCACGAGGACATTCATGTCAATTTCCCCAGTCAACACCTCGTCACAGACCGACGCCCTCGCGCGCCAGATCGCCACCGGCATCGATACCAACCACGACGGCCAGGTATCGGTCGCCGAGTTCGGAAACTTCCTCCGCGACGTGCTGCAGGGCAAGTCCGAACTTGTTTCTGCGCCGTCGACGGGAGGAACTCCTAAGGCACTTGGGAAGACTGCGCTCGGGTTCACGCCGTCGTTCCTTGGATTCGACGCATCCCGCGCTCAGTCCGCAATCGGATCGCTGAAATACGACGCATACAACCTCCTGCAGACCTACGATCCGCGGGATCCGCAGGCCATGAAGCAGGCCTTCGCCATTCTCGACGCCATGCACCCAGGCATGTACGAGCTCGACGTACAGGACAACCTGATGCTCACGGGCACGTCCGACGGCTACATTGGCGCGCGGCCTGACAACCGCGACTCGGACTGGACGAACCGCAATCAGAGCTGGAACTGGAGTTGGTTTGGATACAACACGGCGCACCCGAGTCCAACGGGCGAGGTCACCTAGGCGCAGGTCAACAGTGCCGGCCGTCTGGGACTAGCGCGCCGCGTTACGACAGCGCTCGATCACGTCGAGCATCTCGTCGTGAACGAGCGCATTGGTGGCAAGCACCTCGTTGCCACGGCTCTGGAATGGCCCGCCCGCCAGACCTGTGACGCGCCCGCCGGCCTCTTCTACCAACAGTGCGCCTGCCGCAATATCCCACGGCTTGAGACCGCCCTCCCAGAACCCGTCGAGCCGCCCTGATGCCACGTAGCAGAGGTCAATGGCCGCCGACCCAAGGCGGCGGATCCCCCGCGCTCGCCCGACAAACGCACTGAAGAGTCCGATCACTTCTTCGAGGCGCGCCTGCACGTCGTAGGGAAATCCGGTCACCAGCAGCGCATTGATGAGCGGCGTGGACGAGGAGACCCGCATCGGCGTGCCGTTGAGAAAGGCGCCGCCGTCACGTTGCGCGGTGAACAGTTCCTGACGATTCGGGTCATAGATGGCCGCAATCTGCGGCACGCCGTCGATCTCAAGCGCCAACGATGAACAGAAGATCGGCACGCCGTGCGCGAAGTTGGTCGTGCCGTCGATCGGGTCGAAGACCCAGCACGGTCCTTCGGGGATGGCCGCACTGCCGCCCATCTCCTCCCCGAGGACCGCGTGATCCGGAAAGCGCTGGCCGATCATCGTGCGAAAGGCCCGTTCAATCGCGATGTCGACCTCGGTGACGAGATCGATCTCACCCTTCTTGTCGACACGCATGGCGCCGCCGAACTTGGCCATCATCGTGTCGCCGGCGAGGACAACGGCCTCGATCGCCGTCGTCAGGAATTGTGGAGGAAGAGCGCTCACGAGCTACTGACGGAACCGTCGGTCGTTTCGGCGGGTTGCACCCGCTTGATCATGCGGACTTCCATGCCCCCTTGGGGTGCGCGTTGCAGTTGCACGTCGTCCATGAACGTTCGAATGAGGAAGATGCCGCGCCCGCTCCCTTTGAGCAGGTTCTCCGGCGCCAGCGGATCGGCGACGTCCTCGGGATCGAAACCCAGCCCTTGGTCGCGAATCCGAATCAGCATCTCGGGCACGTCGGCCACGACCGTCTCGAATTCAACGAAGACACGCTTCGAGACATCGTGCCGATTGCCATGCTTGATCGCGTTAATCACGCACTCGCGAATGGCGACGTTGACCCAGTGGATCGAATCGTCGTCGAGTCCGATGTCCCGGCTGACGTGTCCGCCCACCGTTTCCACGAAATCGACCATGTCAAACGTGCTCGTGAACTCGAGGCGAATGCTCAAGGGATACTTAGGGGCCATGGGCGCGAATGAATACCATCCCATCTGTTGATTGATGTCAAGCCGACTGTCGTAAGATCGGTCGGATGCGTCCACAGAGTATTGCCATGGTGTCGCCCGCGCGACGAGTGCACGGCCGACTGCGCGTCCCTGGCGACAAGTCGATTTCCCACCGCTACGCGCTACTGGCGGCCCTCTCGGAGGGACGGTCTGAACTCCGTGACTTCTCGGCTGGAGCCGACTGCCACTCCACCCTCGCCTGCCTCAAGGGCCTCGGTGTTGAGGTTGAGATCCGCGATGACGTCGTCACAATCTTGGGGCGAGGCCTGCATCAATTCCGTTCCCCCGCCGCCCCCCTCGATGCCGGCAACTCCGGAACAACCATACGCATGCTCGCGGGGATACTGGCGGCCCAGCCGTTCACGTCCACGATGTTCGGCGACCAATCACTGTCGCGGCGTCCAATGCGACGGGTCATCGAGCCGCTGGCGCGCATGGGTGCACGGATCGACGCTGTCGACGGTCGGCCACCCCTGACTGTGCATGGCACGACACTACATCCCATTGACTACTCACCTGACATCCCGAGCGCACAAGTCAAAAGCGCCGTGATTCTCGCCGGTTTGCACACGGAAGGAACCACCCGCGTGACAGAGCCTGCGCAGACCCGCGACCACACTGAGCGAGCGTTGACCGCGTTTGGCTTCAGCGTCGGCGTGGACGGGCGCACCGTCTCGATCGCCGGCGGCCAGCGCGGCTATGGCCAATCGCTACTTGTGCCTGGCGACTTCTCGTCGGCCGCGTTCTGGATGGTGGCCGCGGCGGCCATTCCAGGCTCGGAGGTCCGGATCGACGACGTCGGCCTGAATCCGACGCGAACCGGGCTCATTGATGTGCTGCGTCGCTTCGGTGCACGAGTGGACGTGCAAGAAACGGGGGGCCAGGCGGGAGAACCCATCGGCAGCATCACCGTCACCGGAGAGCGTACGGGTTCGGTGATCATCTCTCCGGAAGAGGTCCCCGGCATCATCGATGAACTCCCGGCCATTGGGGCGCTGGCCGCGCACGGCGGCGAGGTGACGGTGAGCGGCGCCAAGGAGCTTCGCGTCAAGGAGAGCGATCGCATCACGGTGCTCGTCAACGGGTTCCGCGGCCTGGGAATCGACGCCGAGGAACGTCCCGACGGCTTTGTCGTGCGCGGCACAGGCACCCACCGTGGCGGCGTGGCCGATGCGCACGGGGACCACCGCATGGCCATGGCCTTCGCCATCGCGGCACTCGCCGCCCAACAGGAGTCGCGCATCGAAGGCGCCGACGTCGTGGCGATTTCCTACCCCACGTTCTTCACGACACTGCAGCGGCTCGTCGCGTGAAGACCGACAAGGTGTATCTCGTGGGCTTCATGGGCGCGGGCAAGACGTCGGTCGCACGCGCACTGGCTCGCCGCCTCGATTGGCGCGCGGTCGATGTCGACGACATGATCGAACAACGTGAGCACCTGACGGTCTCCTCGATTTTCGCGCGTCACGGCGAGCCGCACTTCCGAGCGGTGGAGCGAGACGTCTTGCTGGACCAGGTCGCCCATCGCCATCTTGTGGTCTCGACCGGAGGTGGCACATTCGTCGACCCCGACAATCGGGCCGTCATCAACGGCGACGGCCTCTCGGTCTGGCTCGATGTGCCGATTGAACGACTGATCGCCCGAGTGCCGGCCGATGGGCGCCGTCCTCTGGCCGCAGACCGGTCCGAATTCGAGCGCCTGTTTCAAGTCCGCAGAGGCGCCTACGCACAGGCACATTATCGAGTTGACGCCGGCCACCTGCGTATCCCGGCTATCGTCGAGGAGATCGTCCATTGGCTCGAAACGTAACACCGATACGCTCTTAAGCTCTTCTCTTCGCACCTTTGCCAGCCGAAGCACCCTCATGCGTTACCTGATTCTGACCGACATCCACGCCAATCTCGAAGGGCTCGAGGCCTGTCTGGCCGACGCGTCACGCCACGCCTACGACGAGGTCCTCGTGCTCGGCGACATCGTCGGTTACGGCCCCGACCCCAACGCTGTCGTCGAGCGTGTTCGTCAACTGAAGCCGGTTGGCATCGTCCGCGGCAATCACGACAAAGTCGCCATGGGGCTGAATCAGGCAGAAGGGTTTCACGCAACGGCGCGGGCTGCCGCGACATGGATGCTCGAGACGCTGACACCGGCCAACCGGCAATGGCTGGTGGAGCTGCCGATGGGACCAGCCATCGTCGATGGAGGCGTCGAGATCTGCCATGGGGCGCCCTTCGATGAAGACGCCTACATCTTTGACGAACTCGACGCTCGTCAGGCGTTCGACGCAGCCAGCGAGCTCGTCACCTTCTACGGGCACACCCACTTCGCCGTGGCGTTCCGCATGCGAGGCGACTCACTCGATGTCGTTGGGCCCGCCGCCGACGGCGATACCGTGCTCCTGCTTGATCCGTCGGCCAAGTATCTGGTGAATCCGGGATCGGTCGGTCAGCCGCGCGATGGCGATCCCCGTGCGGCCTATGCGATCTTTGATACCGCCGCGCAACGCATCGACATGCTGCGCACCCCGTACGACATCGCCGCGACCCAGCAAAAGATGTCGAAGGCGGGATTGCCAGAACCGCTCGCCAGGCGGCTGTCAGCGGGACGCTGACCTTTCGGCCGCCTCAGCCTCAGCGAGGCCGGGCTGACTCGTAACCTCGAACACCGGAGTGGGGCACATCTCCGAAGGACCAGTTCATGAGCACGTCAGTCTCTTGGCTGAGTGACCATCGGCCGCCCTCCCCACGGACGCGGGCCTCGAGCAGCATTGGTCGTTCACCAACCGGCAGCCGCACATCCGATGTGAACGCGCCCGCGCGTTCGAGGCGTGCCTTCAGCAACACCACGCCATTCGCCCACACCCGTACCTCGACCGGCGATGAGGAGGCCGCCTGAGACACACGCTGCAGGCTGATCGTCATCCACTGCCCATCCGGAGCGACCAGCATCGCCGCATCCGCGTTGATCGCTCGAAAGCCCGCCTGCGGCGCCCGCTCAAGGGTCGGCCCGAAGCCATAGGAGAACGCGACGTGCAACTGCCGGGCCCGAACCGGGGGCCGGAGCGTCGTCCGCGCGGCCGAGATTGACGCTCCGGCAAAGAGCACTACCAGCGCGACAAGGCCCATCCACGTCCATCGCCCCATCGGCATCGGCGTTGCTGGCACGGCGAAAAGTCGGGAGTACCAGTAAACGAAGACCCAGAAGGTGATGGCGATCATGGGATTCTGGGCCGGCATCCCCACCAGGGAGATCAACCCGAAGGCGACGAGCGCGCCTCGAAGGACCCAGATGCGCGGCGGCTGCCCCACTCTTGGTCGACAGAGAACCTGAGTGAACAGCACGACCCACACGATCCATCCAAGCGCACCGAGCCATCCGAGCTCCGCCACTTGATGGCGCAGCCAATTCTGCGCATTGTCGGGAGCAATCGGATGGCCGAGTTGAATGCCGCTAAGGTCCTCGGACATGCCGTTGAAGGCACCCACGCCCACTCCGGCCACCGGCCACTGCCGAATGATCTCGGTCGCGATCTCTCCATAGCCATTACGCCGCCACAGTTCTTCGGCAAGCGTTCGAGGCGTCGCATTCCTCAGGAGTTCCCCAATCCTCTTCACGGGATTGTTGCGGCGGTGACGCGCGTCCTTTCGCGGAGCGAGGCGAGCTTCACGGCCCGTGCCGATCACCCCCGCAAGCACGACCACCGCCCCGATTACCGCAACCAGGGCCTGCCAGCGATGGGTGTGCCACCAGGGGCTGCCGCGGCGAATCACCGCGCTGAACCCGCCGCACAGCCCGATCGCCACGGCGACCGCAAACGCCGTACGTGAACCCGACGCCCAGACCGCCGTGCTGAGCAGCACCAGAGCGGGTACCGCCGCCGCTCGTCGCCATCCCTCCTGGGATGCTGCTGCCCACAGACCGACACCGGCGAGCCACAGCGCCGCCACCATGCCCATCGCGTTAGCGTCGTACATGGTGCCGGTCGCTCTTCCGAACTTTTCGAACATGGTGCCGTTCATGAACGCAGGGTCGACCAGCCGCTGATAGGCCGCCACCGTAGCCATGACCAACGCGCTCGCGCCCAGCGCGGGCGCCATCGTGGCTTCAACGTCTGCGGACTGCACGAACAACGTGTCAAGGAACAACAGACCGAGCACTGACCAGACGCCCACGTACATGGTCCAGCGAGCCGCGTACCAATACGTGTCGGGCCAGAAGGCCAACCGCCGGCCGGCGTACAGGCTGGGATGGCCATCCACTTCCCGCACAATCACCACCGTCACCGCCACGGCGATGACCAGTCCTGAATAGACAAGGGGCGCCCGCCATTGGCGCGGGATCCGCCATGGCGTCCGCAGGAGATCGGGCAACAGCACGCCAAATAGCGCGGCGAACCACAAGGCGTCAAAGTCCCAGGCGACCACGCCACGGAGCGCGAAGATGATGACTGGGAACACGTACGCCGTGCTCAGCACCACCGCGAGCACTCGTCGGTCGAACAATGCGGCAAGCGCGAAAGCGGCGGTGGTGCCGAGCGCGACCCATGGCAGCTCAGGCCAGGCGTCCCGCAACAGCCAGACCTGAAACGCCAAGGCCGCACACATCCAGGCCGTCAGTGCGAGTTTAGTGAGACGGTCCACGCGCGGGAAAGTGTACTACCGGTGGAAGGTCCGGCTTCAGCTGGATCGGACCTTCGCTTTTTCGGCCCGTTCCTCTCGCCGCTTCAACTCCATCGCATAGGCGTCTCTGGCGGCGCGTGAACCAAGAATCCAGCCAATGACGATCCCCACCATCAGGACCGACGGGATGAAAAGGAAGTGCCCGGCGGTCAACGGCCTGCGGCCCCCTGACGACGCTGCAGCTCGTGCAACTCTTTTTCGACCCGGCCAATCCTTCGCCAGATCGTCCACAGGTAGAACATCATCAGAAGCAAGAACGTTGCGTAGGACCCGATGAGCAACGGCGCGGCGGGGATCTCCTGCCCGGGGGGAAGCGAACTGGCCGGCACAAAGCCGTCTTGACCGGCAGGCGACTGCGCCAGCGCCGATGCGGTCGCGAACAACAAAGCGGTGAACGTGGTCGCAAGACGTCGCAGCATGATTCAGTCCTCGAGCGAGAGATAGAGCTGATCGACCCGGGCCCGCAATTCTTCGAGACGGACACGCGCCTGGAGCACGACCACGAGCAGCAGCATGAAGGTGACGGTGCAATACATCACGGCACCCCACATGATCGTGCCGCCTTCAGTGGCGGTCAACGATCCCATCACACTCGTCTTGGGATGAATCGTGCGCCACCAGTCCACTGACTTGTAGATGAACGGCGCGGTCGCTGCACCAAAGATGCCCATGGCCGCCGCGAGCTTCTCTGAACCGGGACCGCCGTATCTTCTGACCAGCAGGTAGCCGAAGAAGATCAGTTCCGCGACCAGAGCCATCGAGGTCCGCGCATCACCTGCCCACCAGGTGCCCCAGGCCTTCCGCCCCCACAGGGTGCCGCTGACGAGTCCGAAGGCGCCGAAGACGACGCCAAGTTCGGCGGAGGCCACAGCCACACGGTCGGCGACCGCCGACCCCTTGAACAGATACCACGCGCTGGCCGCACCGCAGAGAAGCACAGCAACGGCTCCAGCGATCCACGTCGGAAAGTGGTAGTAGAAGATCTTCTGCACCAGCAACATCGTCGATTCGTATGGCACATTCGCGATATAGATCGGCGAATACACGAACATCGCGGCAGTGACGGCGACGAGTGGAACAAACAGTGTGCGCATGGTCGACTCTCTCGTCCGGCGAAAGCCGGACACAGCGTGCTATTCGGTCATCAGGGGTTCGAACATCCAGAGCGACAGCGTGATGAACACGACGTCGAAGAACGCCAGCAACGCCAGCCAGAGCGTCGCCATGGCATCGTCGATCGGCGATTGCAGCAGTGCCGTGGTCCCTTCGACGCCAGCAATAATCACCGGAATAGTGATTGGATACAACAGAATCGGCAGCATCACGTCGCGTGTCCGCGCGCGGACGAGCATGGCCGCAAACAGTGTCCCAACTGCCGCATAGCCAACAGTGCCGGTGACCAGCAGCCCAACAAACAACCAGGGACGCTCGAACAACGGCGAATGAAACAACAGCGCCACCATCGGCACCACCAGCACTTCTGTGGCCAGGAGCAGCGCGATGACCCCGAGCAGCTTGCCGAGATAGATGGCGGGGCGAGGCGCCGGCGCCATCAGCAACGCCTTCAGCGTCTCCCCGTAGC
Source organism: Vicinamibacterales bacterium (assembly GCA_040081555.1). Taxonomy (GTDB): domain Bacteria; phylum Acidobacteriota; class Vicinamibacteria; order Vicinamibacterales; family CAVVIG01; genus CADEEX01. Next base: position 36,898 of record JBEBGG010000001.1, on the reverse strand, counting down.
GCTCGCGCTCGAACGTGCGGCTCAGGGCGAGCGTGCCTGAGAAGGCCACCGCAATCCACAGGATGCCAGCCGCCGAGAACTTCATCGCTTCGTCGTCGCGCGCAAAGGCAAAGGAAAAGATCGTGACGCACGCGGCGGCGAAGAACACGGTCGTCGAAATGATTTCGTAGCTGCGCAGCTCAATCGCCACGTCCTTCTTGAGCACGAGCAGCGCCACGCGGGCAAACACTACGCGGCTCCTACCAGCGCCCGGTACTGTTGCCTGACGTTGGTGGCGGAATCCGAGGTCTGCAGCAACTTGCCAGACTGCATCACGGCCATCCGCGTGATCAGCCCGTCGGCAACGTCGAGGTCGTGCGTGGCAACCACGAGCATGGCCCCAGTCGACGCGAGCTGTCTGAACCTGGCGGCCACGATGCCAACGGCACGGTCGTCGAGGCCGGTGAACGGCTCGTCGAGGAGCACCAACGTCGGCGCGTGCATGAGTGATCGCTCAAGGGCAAGACGCTGGCGCATGCCTCGAGAAAATGACGAGACAAGGTCGTCGGCACGGTCCACCAGTCCCGCGGCGACCAACGCCCGCGGCACCACACTGGGCACGTCAAGCGCGTAGAGACTGGCGAAGAACTCCAGGTTCTGCCGCGCGCTCAGTTCCGGGTAAAGGTGGAGTTCGTGCCCAAGGACACCGATGCAACCCCGTACGATCGGACCATGCTCTTTGGCCGCCCACTGACCGTAGGCGATCGCACCACTCGAGGGTGTCACAAGTGTCGCCAGCATGGACAGGAGCGTGGACTTCCCGGCGCCGTTGGGTCCGAGCAAACCGAGAATATCGCCGCGGCGCAGCGTCAGCGACACACGCGAGACCGCCTTGCGTCGTCCAAAGTGCCGGGAGACGTCTCGAATCTCGACCCGGTCAAAACCGCCCTGCGCGGTGGCGGTCATGAGGCAGTGAGCGCGGCGTAGACACGTTCAAGAGCACTCATGAGCTCCTCACGGCGGGCCGCGAAACGTGACTCTTCCACAGTGCCACGACGATGGTCCTGCTCAAGGCGCGTCAGCTCCTGCATCAGTTTCTCTCGACGCCCGGCCAGCTTCTGCGCTGCGGCCGACTGCGCCGACACGTCCACACGCCTCAGGGAGGCGAGCATCCCGGCCACCGCAATCGCCAGCGCCAAACCAAGCGCCACGAATCGCGGCGTACTGCTCTGGTAGAGCAAGCCAGAGATATTCAACGTGATCGGCGTTCCTGCAGCAATCGGGTTCGCCGCACCAATGATGACCGGTGTGCCCTGGACGTCTGTCTCCTGCTGTCGGACGAACTGTGGCGACGACACCGCCAGCGCTCGCTCCTTCTTCGCAATAAACACCGGCTGTTCAAAGTCCGCTGGAAACGACTGAGTCAACGAAAGGGATCCACTGGTCACCGGCAACGAGCCGCCCACCTCGACCGACGTCCTACCTGGAGGAAATGGTCCGCTGACCGTGACATGGTGGCCCTTGTTCGAAGCCAGCGGCGACGACCCCGGCAATACGCCGACGTTAAGCATGGCCGCTGGCATGTCGAACTGGAACGGTACCGGCGGCATCACTGGCCCTGACGCGTTGTTGACGATGTCGAGGATGTAGAAGACCGAAAGCGTCTCCTCCCCAGGCTCGATCACGATGCGCGAGCTGCCGGCCAAGACCACCGCGCCTGGCACCGCCGGCTCAGCGGCCGCAGCAGCTGCGGCCCGCCCGGCCGTCGTCGTGTCGGTGGCCACCAGCATCAGGCGAATCGCACCTTGCCCTGGCGCCGGAAACTCCTCCGACTCGAGTCGCTCGCCATCGACGACCGCCACCGCCTTCAGCGACGCCCCGGCAGGCAGCCCGTCGAACTGCGCTCGACCGTTGGCATCTGTCTTGACGGTCTGCACCTTGCCGTCGACGTGGAGCTCGACCTGGTGATCCGCAATGTTATTGGTGAGGGCACCTCTGATGAGGCGCACCGACACGCTCCCGTTTGGCAGGTCGGTCACCGGGCGCGGAATGCCTGACATCTGTTTTGGATCCGGCATCTGCGCCACGCCGACCAAGGGCAGGCTCAGGGTGATGCAGAGGCACGCAAACAGGAGTCGGCGGCGGCGATTCAGCCGTCGGGCGCCCGTGGTGTGGTGGCGCGGGTCGTGGCGCGGCAGGACCGTCATCAAGACTCGACCCGGGCGCCGCAGTGCTTACAGAACTTCGCTTCGCGGTCGTTGGCCGCGTGACAGGATAGGCACTCCGTTGTGGCCGGCATCGTCTCCGTCAGGTCACCCAGCCGCCGCGCCAGGTCGCGCTCGATCTGCGGCCGGAACCCTTCAGCGGCATCGAGCTGTTTGATGAGTCGTGAAGCGCGCGCCCGCAGACGCACCGACATCTCGTTGAAATCCGCGTCAGACAGCTTCCCCATTGCGCGGTCGAACTCCAGCTCCTTGATGGTCCGAAGCGCCAGCGCCTTCTCCTGCTCGAGACCTGCCCGCGTCCGTTGCCCGATCACCACCATCCGTTCATCATGCGGCGACAGCAGCGGCCTGACCATGCGGAGAACGCCAAGGCCGACAACCCCGGCTGCCGCGATGATGAGCGACACGAGGATCACCGCGGTGACGCCCTGCGCACGAACAACAAAGGTGATTGCCGTGGCACAGCCGAGGGCCGCCAATAGAAAGAACTGCCATGGCCTGATCGTGTCGAGTGTAGTGTCTGATTTCACAGCAGAAGTGGCGGTCGGGCTTGGGCCCGACCAATATGGGTAAGGCTAATCCAGATCGCGCAGTTCATCGTCCAGACGTTGGTCGAGCGCGGCATCGCCCGCCGTCGCTCGTTCGGGCTCGGCCAGCGCATTCTGCCGCGACCAGCGCACGGCCACGAGCCCTACCACTGCCGCGGCCGCACCACCCACGGTGAGCGGCAGAAGCCACGCCAGGCGGCTAAAGCCCTTGTCGAGCGGCGCGCCAATCATCTGCTCGTTGCCGTAGCGCTCGACAAAGGAGGCAATGATCTGCTCACGAGTCTTGCCCTCATCCACCAGAACAGCCAACTCGCCACGCATCTGGTGCGAGAGTAGGCACGGATCCTTGCGGCACTCGGCGATGCTGATAAACCCGCAACCGCACGTGCACACAATCTGGTGTTGCATCTCCTTCTCGAAGGCGTTGCGTGCGTAGTACGAGGTCTGGGTGTCAACACCTTCGAGCGTCGGCATGCCCTTCTGTGCGTGGAGACGCACGCCCGAGCCAAACACCACCGCCAGCAACACGACCAGTGTTGTCACGGCCTCGGCCGGCATCTTCGCCAACGCAAACGAGAACGTCCGTTCTGGCAACAACGCAATGCCAGTGCCGAAGGCAATGATGCCGAAGCCGAACCAGATCCAGTTCACGAGCGGATTGATCACGATCTGTAGCGGCGCTGTCTGCGAGGCGACGGTGCGCGGATCGTTTGACGGCATCACGATGTAGAGGTCTTCGTTGAAGCGTCGGCGGATCCCGACCTCAGTGGTCGGCGAGTCGTCGTGATTGTGAAACGCCCACTTCGCGGGATAGAGCGTGTCGATCTGCACACCGCCCTCGAACACTGCGATGTAGGCCGTGGTCATCTGTTTCTGACCATCGTCATGCAGCTTGATCCCATCGTTGCGCAGCGTATAACGACCGACGGTGACGGACTCCCCCTGCTTGAGGGCCACCTGCTGGTCGATCTTGTAGGCGTTGCCGGCAAAGCCCAGACACATCAGGACGATGCCGAGATGGACCGTGTACCCACCATAGCGCCGCTTGTTGCGCCCGACCAAGCCGACCATGGCGGTAAAGACATCTGTGCCGGAATTCTTCTTCCGGATCCGTACGCCGCGCCAGAACTCCTGGCCGATTGTCCCGGCGACAAACGCACACAGGGAGAAGCAGAGGCCTGAGGCCCAGAGATTGAGCCCGAATGCCTTCAGCGTGACCGCGGTCAGAACACCGCACGTGACCGGCACGACGAACGAGTCGCGCAGGTTGGTGAGCGTCGACTTCCGCCACGCCAGCAGCGGTCCGGAGCCAGTAAGGAACAGCAGGATGAGCCCAACGGGCACCATCCACTTCTCAAAGAACGGCTGCGCCACCGTGATGCGGTTTCCCGTGACCGCCTCACTGAGCGTGGGGAACATCGTGGCAAACAGGACGAAGAACGCCGAGAACAGCAAGATCCAGTTATTGACGAGGAACGCCGCCTCGCGCGAAGCCCACGAGTCGAGTTCGTTACGCGAGCGAAGCAGCGGCAGGCGCCAGATCACCAAGCCGAAGCTCACGACGAGAATGAAGACCATGAACGCGGTGAACAGCTTGGCAAGCACCGGGTCGTCACCAAAGGCGTGCACCGACTGCACGACACCAGAGCGCGTCATGAACGTCCCGAAGATCGTCAGGAAGAACGTGACGATGACGAGCGTGACGTTCCAGATCCGGAGCATGTTGCGCCGCTCCTGCACCATCACCGAGTGCAGAAATGCCGTGGCGGTAAACCAGGGAAGCAACGCCGCGTTCTCAACCGGATCCCACGCCCAGTAGCCGCCCCATCCGAGCTCCTCGTAGGCCCAAATCATGCCGAGCGTCAAACCGAACGTGAGGAACAACCAGCTCACCATCGTCCAGCGGCGCACGCCACGCAGCCACGAGTCGTCGAGATGCCCGGTGGCCAGCGCGGCAATGCCGAAAGCGAACGGGATCGTCATGCCCACAAAGCCGGTGTAGAGCGAGGGCGGATGGATCACCATCCAGTAGTTCTGAAGGAGCGGATTGAGCCCCTCCCCGTCCGGCGGAATGTTCGCGAGAAAGGTGCCGAACGGATTCTTGTGCGCGACCATCAGGTACAGGAAGAACATCTGCACCGTCGCGATCGTCGACACCACATACGGAATCAGTTCGCGGTAGCGTTCGCGGTTCAGATAGACCGCCGAAGACCCGAAGATCGACAGCAGCAGCACCCAGAACATGATCGAGCCGTCGAGCCCGCCCCAGTAGGCGGTGATCTTGTAGAACAACGGCTGCATCGAGTCCGAGTAGTGCGCGACGTACTTGATCGAGAAGTCGTCGGTGAGAAACGCGTTGACCATCACGGCCGACGCACAGACCATCAGCGCACACACGAGATAGAAGGCCCCGGTGCCACTCTCGATCAGCCCCTGGGAGCGGCGGCGCGCGCCAACCAACGACGCCACCGCGGCGTACGAGCAGATGACAAACGCCGAGAGAAGAAGAAACGACCCCAGGGAGGCCATCGCTAGCCGACCTTCTTCGCGGCCTCGTACTTCGACGGGCACTTCGCCGTCACGCCGTTGGGCGCGACGTGAAAACCTGCCGGCGTGAGTTCACCCCGCAGCACGACCTCCGCCTCTTCGCCCGGACGATCCTTGAACGTGTCGGGCACGATGCCTTTGTAGGTGGCGTCCATCACCTTGCCGTTGCTCTGCACCTTGAACTTGTATTCAAGCGTGTCGGGCCTCACGAGAATGGAGTTGGCCACGACGAAGCCGTGCATTTGCAGCTTCTTGCCTTCCCACTGCTCGGGAGTCGCCATCACTTCATCGACGTGCTTATAGAACTCGGTACCCTCGGCGAGCGACTTCCAGAGCAGGCCGGAAAACGCGGCAGCGAGGACCAACGCGGTGATACCTACTTTTATATATCGATGTGTCATAAGGACTTCCGGGTGTTTTCTACTCGTGAGAATAGCCTGCTTACCCTGGCGATGCAAGCGCGCGCGGGGGGCGGGTGAGGCGCTGAATCAGGTGGTCGACCGCGGCAATCGGCAAGCCCACCACATTGGAATAGGACCCTTCAATTCGGGGAATGAACCTGGACGCCAGTCCCTGGATGCCATACGCTCCGGCCTTGTCGCTGCCTTCTCCGCTCGACACGTACCAGGCGATTTGATCCTCGGTCAATTGAGCAAACTCGACCACCGTGCGTTCGACGATGACCAGTTCCTGCGCCGCAGAACGTGCGCTGACGCCTGTGAGCACCACGTGCACGCGGCCAGCCAGAAGCCGCAGCATGCGCGCGGCGTCTTCCGCATCGCGCGGTTTGCCGAGGATCTGTTCGCCGACCACGACCGCCGTGTCGGCCGCGAGCACAATGTAGCCGTCGCCGGCGGTCAGCAGTTCGAGGGCCCGCGCAGACTTTCCCTCGGCGAGTCGCTGCACGTAAGCGAGCGGCGCTTCCCCGGGCCGCAGGCGCTCATCGACGTCCACGGCGAGGACCTCAAAGGCATAGCCGGCGGCTGTGAGAAGTTCCGCTCGGCGGGGCGACGCTGACGCCAGAATCATGCGCATCTCGAATGATAGGATCGCACAAACATGCAGCCGCTCTCGCAGGCGATTCCAAAAGTCCTCACGGAACTGTTGCGCAGCACGCCGCATTCTCCTGGCAAGGTGGAATTTGCCTGGAAGGCGGTCGTCGGCCCGGCGATGGGGCGAATGACACGCGTGCGCCTCGAAGGGCACCTCCTCCTCATCGAGGGCGACACCCCCAGTTGGACGCAGGAAGTCCGCCGATCGTCTGGACTCATCATTCGTCGTTTGAACGCCATGCTCGGCGCGGACACCGTTCAAGAGATCTCGATTCGTGCATGAGGTGATGATTGTCTCAGCGGTGCGGACGCCGACCGGCAGATTCCTCGGCACGTTGAAAGGCCTCCGCGCCACCCGACTGGGCGCGCTGGTCGTGGCGGAAGCCGTGCGCCGCGCCGGCATTGAACCCGCGGTGGTGGATGATTGTGTCCTCGGCAACGTCATCAGCGCAGGACTCGGCCAGAATCCAGCTCGGCAGGCCGCCCTGGGCGCGGGACTCCCGGAGCGGGTCAGCGCCGTCACGGTCAATATGGTCTGCGGCTCGGGTCTGAAGGCGGTCATGCTCGCGGCGCAAGGCATCGCCACAGGCGACATGGAGATTGCGGTGGCGGGTGGCATGGAGTCCATGAGCAATGCGCCCTATCTGCTCCCCCGCGTGCGCGAGGGCCTGCGCCTGGGCGACGGTGCCCTTGTGGACTCGATGCTCAACGACGGCCTCTGGTGTCCATTCGAGGACCATCACATGGGCAACGCCGGCGAGGTCGTCGCAGAGCGCTACCACGTGAGCCGTGAGACACAGGACGCGTACGCTGTCCGCAGCCACGCCAAAGCGGCGCATGCCGCCGCCAGCGGATGGTTCACTGACGAGATCCTGCCGATCGAGATTCCGCAGAAGGGATCCGACTCGCTCATCTTCGCGCACGACGAATCCGTGCGCGCGCACACCAGCCTCGATGCCCTCGGCGCGTTGAGGCCGGCATTCACCAAAGACGGTACGGTCACGGCGGGCAATGCCCCGCCCGTCAACGACGGCGCCTCTGCGCTTGTGCTCATGTCTGGCGCTCGCGCGCGGGCACTCGACGTCACACCACTGGCGCGCATCGTTGCGCACGCGACCAGCGGGCTGGCCCCGAAGATGGTGCTCATGTCCCCGGTGGACGCCGTGACCCGCGTCCTTGCCAAGGCCGGCTGGTCGGGCCACGACGTCGGCATCATGGAGCTGAACGAGGCATTCGCCGTTCAATCAGTCGCAGTGCTCCAGGAGCTCGGATTCGATGAGGCGAAGGTCAACGTCCACGGTGGCGCGGTCGCGCTCGGTCACGCGATCGGCTCCTCAGGATCGCGCATCCTGACGACGCTGCTCTACGCCATGAAGCGACGCCACGTCACACGCGGCATCGCAACACTCTGCATGGGCGGCGGTAACGGACTCGCGTTGGCGGTGGAGCGAGCATGAGCCGACATGATCAGCGCTTGGTGACGTGCGGCTCTTGGTGAGGAGGTAGTATGCCGCCGCGAGGACAGGCGATGGACATCCAGACAATCGGGGTCGTCGGAGCGGGAACCATGGGCAACGGCATTGCGCAGGTGTTCGCGCAGGCCGGCTACGAAGTGACACTCGTCGACATCGCGAAGCCGGCGCTCGATCGCGCGCGAGCGGCGATTGAGAAGAGCCTCACGAAGTTCGTCGAAAAACAGAAGATCTCTGCCTCGGATCGCGACACCGCACTGGCACGCCTGGCGCTCAGCTCCAAGGTGGACGACTTGAGCAACGCCGGTCTGGTCGTTGAGGCGATTGTCGAGAACCTCGAGATGAAGTGCTCGCTCTTGCGCAGCCTCGACACCATCACCAAGCCGGACGCGCTGCTTGCCTCCAACACGTCGAGCATCTCCATCACCACCCTCGCCGCCGTCACGCGCCGACCAGACAGAGTCCTCGGCATGCACTTCATGAATCCGGTGCCGTTGATGTCCCTGGTGGAACTGATTCGCGGCCAGGCCACGTCGGATGCCACGATGCAGGCGGCCACCACACTGTGCACCAGACTTGGGAAGAACGGCGTCGAGGCCGCCGACTACCCTGGATTCATTGCCAATCGCATTCTGATGCCGATGCTGAACGAAGCGTTCTTTGCGCTGATGGAAGGCGTCGGCACGCCGGATGCGATCGACGCGGTGATGAAGGGCGGCATGAACCACCCGATGGGCCCGCTCACGCTCGCCGACTTCATTGGGCTGGACGTCTGCCTGGCGATCCTCAACGTGCTCCACGACGGCCTGGGCGACCCCAAGTACCGCCCCTGCCCACTCCTCAAGCGGATGGTTGCGGCGGGGTACCTCGGACGGAAGTCGGGACGCGGCTTCTACGTCTACGCATAATCCACCACGACATCACGGTGATCGGCCCCACTGCGGCAAGTTCGGTGAACAGCGCGCGGAGGTTGACGCGCAAGAAGTCTGGATTGGCAAACCGGCGGTCGACGGGCGGAAACCAATCAAGCCCCGACACATAGAACTGACGGCTGAATGGCCACCATGCCTCGATGCCCGAAGGCGGATTGTGGTCGATGCCCAGCCAGTCGAGCAGCAGGTGCGAAGCCTGCGCCGCGGCGAGCATGCACGACAACGGCAGGTCGATTCTCCCTGTGACCTGCCTTGTCACACCCATCGCGACAATTAGAACAGCGGCGGTCGCGACGAAACTGTGCGTGCCGGCTCGATGGAAGTGTGGAATCAGGAGGTCAGCGTCAGGCAGCGCCGCAAGTGCGGCGCCGAGGCCGGGCCAAAGCCAGCGCCTCCCGGAGCCGGTGTGGGAGGCGGCCATCGGTTCCAGGATGAAAGCCAGGCTGGCACCAGCCAACGCGTGACCAATCGGACTCGGCATGTCGCCGCTCATGATGGCAGATTCTGCCGACATGAGCAGCAGAGGCGAAAGTGTCTGACCTACGTAAGGACATGATTTAGAACCATTTACACAATGTGATTGCACGAATTTTCGCTTGACTTTCGCTCGGCACGTTTTTACCATGACCGAGCTTCCAGTCGTCGTGACCCGACGCGCGAGGCGCGCGCCGGATGGGATGGCGATGACGCCGTCCTGGAATTGAAGGAGCATCAATGCCGCCAGCCTTGGTTGACAGAAACGCAGACAAGAACGCAGAGCGAAACGTGGAAAAAGACGAGAAACTCGACCGGGAGAAACAAAAGGCCGTGGAACTGGCCTTTGGCCAGATCGAGAAACAGTTTGGCAAGGGCGCCATCATGCGCCTCGGCCAGAAGGGTGCCATTCAGCCGATCGAGTCGATTCCGACCGGCGCGATCAGCATCGACTTCGCGCTTGGGGTCGGCGGCTTCCCGAAGGGCCGCGTGATCGAGGTTTTTGGTCCGGAGTCGTCGGGCAAGACCACGCTGGCGCTACAGGTGATTGCGGAGTCACAGAAGCGCGGCGGCACGGCGGCGTTTGTCGATGCTGAGCACGCGCTTGACGCGACCTACGCGCAGAAGCTCGGGGTCGACATCGACAACCTCCTCGTCTCTCAGCCGGACAACGGCGAGCAGGCGCTCGAAATCGTCGAGGTGCTCATCCGCTCCAACGCGGTCGACGTCGTCGTGGTCGACTCGGTGGCAGCGCTTGTGCCCAAGGCGGAAATCGAAGGCGAGATGGGCGAAGCGCAAATGGGTCTGCAGGCGCGTCTGATGTCGCAGGCACTGCGCAAACTCACGGGTGCGGTCTCGAAGTCGAACACCTGCCTTATCTTCATCAACCAGCTGCGCGAAAAGATCGGCGTCATGTTCGGCAATCCGGAAACGACCACCGGTGGCCGCGCGCTCAAGTTCTACGCGTCGGTGCGTGTGGACATCCGGCGCATTGCCAGCATCAAGGACGGCGACGCCGTGGTTGGTGGACGCACGCGCGTCAAGATCGTCAAGAACAAGGTGGCGCCCCCCTTCCGGGAAGCCGAGTTCGACATCATGTATGGTGAGGGCATCTCGCGCACGGGAGACCTGCTCGATCTCGCTGTCGACAAACGCATCATCGAGAAGAGCGGTGCCTGGTTCGCGTACGGCGGCGAGCGCCTCGGTCAGGGACGCGAAAACGCGAAGCAGTTCCTCAAGGACAACCCGGAGATCTTCAAGGCCATCGAAGAGCGGGTTCGCAAGGAACTCGGCTTGGCTCGCGACGGCGAGGCATAGAGGCTGTTAGATGTAGGGCGCAGGTCCGCTGTTCTGTGGGGTCCGTCGGCTGTCCAGTCAGGTCCCGGCTTGTGCCGGGCCCTCCCCCTTCGGCCACGACAACGGAGGGTGCGCGCAACCTCCGTGCTATGCTTGGGGGTCATTCCGGCTCGAACGGTCCGTTCAGGCCACACGCGGTTCCTGCGTGGCGAAGTAGCTCAGTTGGTAGAGCATACGACTGAAAATCGTAGTGTCGACAGTTCGATTCTGTCCTTCGCCACCATCTCCTCCTCTCCTTGCAGACTGCACAGCGCTGCATCCCATCTAGCGCCTTCACCCGCACTTCGCCCAGCGGTACTGCTACCGTTTCCCTCGTGTCCGACCGCCCCCGGGCCCAGCTCCACCTAGGTCGAAGACCTGAGCTCGCTCCTGCCCAGGTTGCCGCGCCCCCGATGCTGGAGGCGTTGCACGAAAAGATCGCACCGGTCTTCCAAAGCTACGGGGTTTCGTCACCTTCCGCCGAGACCATGGCCATGAATCTCGCCATGGAGATCGCCACCGCCATCGCGCAACACTGCCCCACGTTCCCCGGCAGCATTCGACGCGTCGACCCCAGACTCGCGGCCGACCCGTGGGACGTGAAGGTATGCAAGACGTCCGGGCGACCGATGGATCCATCGGCCAGCGTCAACGGCAAGACCTCCCTCGTTGTGAACTACAGGGCCAAGGCGCAAGTGGTCAGGATCTGGGCCGTGTGGCAGGCCGACGAACTATCCACTGGCGGAGCCGATGACTCTACGGCGCAGGAGCCCCAATCTCACGCCGGCGCGCCACGTATCGAGATTGTGCTCGACGTCCAAGCCGCGCGAACCAAGAGTGGCCCAAAGATGTTGAAGGCCTCCCTTCCCGTCAGACCCAAAGTACGGGCTCGCTAGCCCCGTTCAATCTCCGGCACACCCGGACGCGTTCACGACTCCGGAATCACCGTGGGCACCGCTGCCCCGGCCGTCACCGACGCGTCTCTCTTCAACGCGTACACCCGGGCACCTGGATGGCCCATGTATTCGTATTCTGGCCCCCAGTCGAGTGCGCCAAGTGAGCTCGACGAAGCGAACCACCGCCGAAAATCCCGCTCCTCGTCGGGTTCAAGCAGCACATACAACGCGTACCCCTTCGCTGTCAGGAGAGCTGCAGATCGGTCGAGGTCGGTGGACGCCAACTGTGTCCACAGCAGCGTCGGCCGGTGTCCATACAGACGAACGCTGCCACTGTGGAGGCCCGCCAGCACCAGAGCGTTGGTCGGTAGGTGCCGTCCCAGAAAGGTCCCGACCGAGAGGTACCGGCGTTGGTCCTTGCCCACATGAAACGCACCGTGCAGTTGGGCGTTTGGAAGATAGGTGATCATCATCATGCCGCACACCGCGCCGTAGGTCGCGCCACGCCAGGCTTCGGCGAGCCTGTTGATGCTCCACACCACCACCCCCGCGGTCATGATCAAGAACACAGGAATCGCCGGCAGCAAGAACCGCAGGTAGTGCCACCCCTCGAATGGAACGTAGAAGGCGTAGCAGGCGCAAACCAGCAGGCAGAACACCGCGAGTGCGAACATGCGGGCCGAGGGACGTATAGCGAGGGCGACTGGCGCAAGCACCATCACCATCGATTGCGTCTCCACCAGGCGGCGCGAATAGTCGGCAACATTGCTCGTGAGCCACTCGACACGAAACAGCGTTGCCAGTGAGCCGTAACCGGACGACACCGCGGATCCGTACAAGGAGCTGTAGAGAACGCCGATGGCGATTGGCGCTGGCAGAAGTCCGAGTCCGAAGGCCGCGAGGCTGGACAGCCGGCGTCGTTCGAGCCAGATCAGCGCCGCCACGCCGGCCGCCACTGGCACGAGATTCGGACGAATGAGGAGCGCCACCGCCGACGCGAGTCCCGCCAGCAGCGGTGCCCTCTCGCCGTCCGACAGCGCCCACACCAGCGCCGCAAGCCAGAGCGCCGTCACCGGCACGTCGCTCATCGGCAGAAACAACTGGTGCAGAAAGACTGGACTGCACGCGAGGCTGGCAGCCGCGAGGCACCCGACGCGACCGTCCCACGTCCGCCGGCCCAACACAAAGGTCAGCCAGACCGCGATGGCGCCCAGGATGGGCACGACGTAGTAAACCCCGCGTTCACCACCAAGGAAGTAGAACGGCACCATCAGCAGCGGCAGGCCTGGCGAATAGATCGGGGCGATTGAATCGGGCCCCGAGAGCCGGTAGCCGAGCGGAGACGCCGCCGCCGCAATCGCCGGGTCAATCACGGCCAGCGGTTCGGCGATGCGAACATGACCACCGGCCAGAAACACCGCCTGACTGACGTAGCCATACATGTCGGACGCGCCTGCCGCCGTTGCGCCGAGCACGAGTGCTCCGGCCAGCGTCGCGATCGCAGCAGCGACGGCCAGCGCGCTCGACCATCTCCCTACCCAGTTCCACGTCGTATCGCGCGCGTGGCCATCGTGCAACACCATCGCTGCGCAGGCGCTGACGCCCCCGAGAACAAACGGCCGGACCGGATCGCCCGCCGACACCCGCAGCGGGCCGAACATGACGAAGAAACCGCCAAACAGCGCGACGTAGGCCGCGGTTCCAACCTCAACCGCCGCCACCAGCGTCAAGAGCCACCGACCGCGACGTTGAATCTGCCGTGCCAGCGATTGGTCCTTCACCACTCCGCGTCGCTCCTCAGGTTCGAAAGGCCCCGCACTATGGGGCCTGGCCCGCGTCGCCGTCCGTCGTGGTCCGAGACGGAGCGAGGAAGCAGCCGCGACGAGCATACGTCAAGGACGTGAGCAGGCCCGCTGATGGGCGCGACGTGCCGTCCACGGGCCTTGACCGCGTCCCGAACCGGGAGGAGCCGGAACGCCCAATCGGCCGATTGTCACCGTCCTCAAGGAGAGGGCTCGTGGTAGCGAAGTAGCTCGAACACAATAGGTTACAGACGATGCCCCGCGCTGTGCTCGACGACGGTTCAAGGTTTCGTCCGCGAGGTCGATACACGCTAGGTGAAGGTTCCAGCAAAGGCCGAGCGGGAGCACGTCAGGTGATGCCTCGCCGCGACTACTACCGTGTCCTGCACGTCCACCCTGACGCGCCAGACGAGATCATCAAAGTCAGCTACCGCACCCTCATGCAGCGGCTGAAGATGCATCCTGATCTGGGCGGCGACCACGCCACTGCGACGCTCATCAACGAGGCGTTTCGAACCCTCGGCCATCCCGACCGGCGAGCCGCTTACGACCAGTGGCTGGAGACACCGCTGGAGTCGCCAGCGCAGGCCGCCGCGACCCCACAAGCCCCTCGCGACGCGCAGCCCGACCCCTCCATCGCCCTGTGCGCCTTCTGTAGCACGCCCTACGAGACTGGTTACGAGAGGCACCCCGATAGTGCCTGCCGGTCCTGTGGCGGAGCACTCTACCCCGTGCAACGATTTGAGACCGACGAAGAGTCCAGACGCGCGCTGGCGCGACTGCCCCGCAACATGATGGTCGTCTTCGCGCGCCCAAGCCCAAACGACGCGCCGTGCCGCGGTGTCACGCAGGACGTCTCGCTCGCCGGCATGCGGTTTGTCACATCCAGCCCCGTGGGCATCGATGATCGGCTCCTCATCGAAACCGAGTTCTGCAGTGCGGTTGCCATCGTCCGCAGCGCGCATCAAAAGCCCGCAGCGCAGAATGGCTGGGAAGTCGGCGTGCAATTCCTCACGATGCGCGTCAAGCGCCAGCGCGGCGGCCTCATCTCGACGGTCGCGTAACCGCCACAACTACGACTCGTTCGCGCTGGCAACCATCAAGGACCCGGTCTACGATCGAGGAGGTGGTGCAGTGAACCAACGGCAATGGATTCGGATCGGACCGTGCGAGCACATCCCACCGCAGGCCGGTCGGGCCGTCGCTCTCGCCGACCGTGACGTGGCTGTCTTCAACCTCGGCGATCGGTTCCTGGCGGTCGATGACGCCTGCCCCCACCAGGGCGGCCCGCTGAGCGATGGCATCGTCTCTGGCAACACCGTCGTGTGCCGACTGCACTCCTGGAAGATCAACCTCGAGAGCGGATGCGTGGAGCGGCCTGGCAGCCAAAAGGCGTGCGTCCACACCTACGAGACGCGCATAGAAGACGGTGAAGTGCTGCTGTGTCTGACGCCGTCAAACACAGCCACTTCGTCAGTCTGACCCTACGGCTTCTGAACGCCGACGTCCTTCATCGATTCAAGCTTCGCGAGATCCAGTTTCGACACGGCAGCCCTGAGCGCATCGACGTCCATGTCGGAGCTCTTCGCCGTGACCATGAAGCGGTCCGCGATCATGACGCTGTACTCGTCAGTGCCGCTCTTGGATCGCCGCTCGTGTACCAGCCTGCCTCCCACCTTTGTCGTCTTCTCTGAGCCGTCCTCGTCTTCCTTGACGGATCCCGCCGCAGCCCAACTGGCCAATCCCATCAGCCCGCTGGCGGCGCCCGCGTCGGTGATCTCCAGATTGGCCTTCTTGAGACTACCCTCGCCGTAGTTGGCCTCCGCCTTCGAGATCATCATGCCGCCCATCCCATTCTTCTCGGCGCGGCCTGAGCCTTCCTTGGCGAGCCCCGCGAAGGAGTCGGGAATAAAGGCCTTGAGCTGATCAAGCTCGAGTGGATCGACTTTCTTGCCGCCGCCGAAGAGAGTACCGAGCATGTTGGTGGCCGCTGCGGCGGCGGCAGCGCTGTCGCCGCTGTTCTGCGCGGTCTCCATTTCCTTTCCGCTCTTCTCCATCGCCTTGCCGAGCTCCTGGAGTTTGCCGAGCGGGCTGTCCTTGTCAAACTGCACGTCCTCCGACGATGAGGAACCGCTTCCCAGGGCGGCCCCACCGAGCACACCGGCGCCAACCGCACCGATCCCCGCCATTGCGACGATGCCACCGAGTACCAATTGGATGATGATTGCCGCCACCACGACCACCACCGTATAGCCCATGGACTTGTCCGCCGGCGATTTCATCAATGTCGGTAGGCCGAGGTACAGCAGGTAGAGGCCGTAGAGGCCCCCGAGAATGGCCAGCATCCCGAGAAACGGGATGATGCCGAGCATCCCGGCGACCCAGGCCGGGGTATAGGAATACACAGCCACCTTCATCGCTTGCGTGCTGTCCTGCTGCCCGCCGAAGGTCGGCGCAAGCGCGTTGATCAGAAACGACAGGATGAACAGTCCGACGACACCGACGATCACAGAAAAGGCCGCACCGACGAGTCCGGCCCCAAAGCCAGTCCGGTACGTCGAACCAAAGACGGAGACCCCAATCATCGTGCTGCCGATGAACCCTGCAATAGCACTCACTCCGATCAGTGGCAAGGCGTACCCGGTGATCAGTCCCCCCGCCGTCGCAGATTCTGCGGCAATCACAGGCCACTCAGTGTTCGGACTCAGGCAGATGTTCTTGACGCGATCAACCATTCCCATACGTCACGCCTCCAGGCTCATGCAGCTATCACCCATGTCTTAACGCTCGTCAATATCTCATGACTTGGTCGGATTGCGGCGGCGTACCGCGACACACCTCGTGTTACCTGACAGGCGCGGCCGGCACCCACCCAGGCGCCACGTAGGCAAAAAACAGCGAAAAGAGCCCCATCACAACCATCAGTAGCACGCTGTGGCGGATGGTGAAGCGGAACAAACGGCTCTCGTCCGCCGCGGTCATTCCGGTCGCCGCCACGGCCACCGCGATGCTCTGCACCGAGATCATCTTCCCCATCACGCCGGCCGCAGAATTCACAGATGCCATGAGAATCGGGTTCAGCCCGAGCGCGTTGGCCGTCACGACCTGAAGGTTGCCGAAGAGCGCGTTGGCCGATGTATCGCTCCCGGTGAGAAACACACCGAGCCAACCGACAACGGCACTGAAGAACGGAAACGCTGCACCCGTCGAGGCGAGCATCAGACCAAGCGTGGAGGTCATCCCCGAGTAGTTCATCAGATATGCCAGGCCGAGCATCGACGCGATAGTGACCATCGCAAGCTTCAGCTGTCTGAAGGTCGAGACGTAGGCCCTGACGACAGGACCCGGTCCGCCCCCCATCAGCAGCGCCGCCGTCAACGTCGCCAACAGGCACGCTGTGCCCGAGGCACTCAGCCAGTTGAAGGTGAAGGTCGCGCCATAGGCCGCCGGTGCGGCCGTGACTGGCGGCACGCGCGTGATCAGGTTGTGCAGCCCCGGCACATTCAACCCGTTCAGCGTTGTCGCGCTGCGTGGCAGCCACCCGGGCAGCAGTCGATGGGTGAAGCGGTCGATGGCGCCCTTGACGGAGGGCTCGCCCCACGCCAACACGAACACGACCAGCAGCAAGTACGGTAGCCACGCCCTAAATACCGTCGCTGTGTCGTGACGCTTCGTAGCGAGCGTCATTGCACCGTCGCCTTCGAGGCGCATGATCGATTTCGGCTTCCACAGCTTCAGCACCGCCACCATCACGACGATGCAGGTCAGGGCGCTGACGATGTCAGTGAGTTCGGCACCTATGTAGTTGGAGACGACAAACTGCATGCCGGCAAACGACGCGCCGCAGGCCACAATCGCCGGCCAGATCTCAATGGCGCCCTTTCGCCCCGCCATGACCATGATCAGGTAGCCAGGGATGAACACCGATATCAGTGAGCACAGTCGGCCGACCATCGCACTGAGCGACTGAAGCGGCAATCCTGTCACATTGGCCAGCGTGACCACCGGGATACCAATGGAGCCAAAGGCCACCGGGGCCGTGTTGGCGAGGAGACAGATACCGGCGGCGTAGAACGGATCGAAGCCGAGGCCAGCGAGCATCGCGCCAGCCACCGCCACAGGCGCGCCAAACCCGGCGGCTCCCTCGATGAACGCGCCGAACGAGAAGGCAATAAACATTGCCTGTAGCCGGCGATCCTCAGTCAGCCCGCCGACTGAGTCCTTGATGATCTCGAACTTGCCGGTGTCGACGGCGAGCCGATACAGCATGATTGAACTGAAGACGACCCACGCGATCGGAAATAGACCGTAAGCCGCGCCGTAGAGCGCCGAGACCAGCGCAAGCTGCGCGGGCATGCCGTAGACCGCCAGGGCGATCACAAGTGCCGAGCCCAGCGCCGACAGGGAGGCCATCCACGAAGGCTTGCGCCAGGCCCCGAGCATGAGCGCCAGCAAGACAATTGGAATCGCGGCCACGACCGCGGACAACGCGAGGCTTCCGCCAATCGGCTGGTAGTTGTGCTGCCACATCGTGGTTCGGCTCCCCAGGTCGATCCGACTGTCGCCGGCCACATCCGCCTGGACGGCTCAGGCCGAATGCCGCGGATGTCCGCGGGCGGCGCGGAAGTTATACACGAAAGGGCGGCGGTATGATCGGAAGTCAGCAAACCGAGACCGACCAACGACGATTAACTGCCGACCTTACATGCCCTCCCCTGCTCCCGTCGCGGTTCGCATTGATATCTGGCTCGATGTGTCGTGTCTGTTCAAGACGCGCTCCGAGGCGCAGCAGGCCCTCAAGCTGGGCAAGGTGATGGTGAACGGCGATATCGTGAAAGCGCATCGCGCGCTGAAGGTCGGCGACGAACTGCTGATTTCGCGCCAGTTCGGCCGCAAACAACGCCTGCTCGTCCGCGGGCTCACAGACCAGCACGTCGCTCGAGCCGACGCTCGCACGCTGTACGAGGACCTCACCACGCCGCCGACGCCAGAAGAAATCGAGATGCGGCGCGCCGAGCGCCTGTTCAGGGCCGCGACGCCGGCCAAGGCGCCCGACAAACGAGACCGGCGCGCACTCAGGAAGCTGAAGGAAGGCGGCTGACGTAAAGGAGCGACACCACGGCCGGGACTACCTCCCGAAGATTCCGCGCAGCCGTCCGCCGATCTCCTTAAAAAACCCGCCAACAACGCGTGCCACCTGCTGCCGCAAGGACCCCTGATGCACATGGCACTGGTCTGACGGCACCTGGTCACCGTCCTTGAAGTACTCCGTATAGACCGGGCAACCGTCCACAGGACGCTCATGCGACAGGCTGCACAACGCGACCGGCTCAATCCCGTCGGGCCGTGGAAACTCCGCCGCGGGCAATCCGGACTTCTTCATGAACTCCGCCCAGATCGGCAGTGCGATGCTCGCGCCATAGGCATCGCGGCCGATTGATTGAGGGGTATCGAACCCCACCCACACGCCGGCCACCACCGCGGTCGAGAAGCCGACAAACCACGCATCGTGATAGTCGTTGGTCGTGCCGGTCTTTCCACCCACCGGCCCAGCCACTCCTAGCGCCCGCGCTGAGACGCCGGTGCCCCGATCGACGACGTCGCGCAACATGCTGACCATCTGGTATGCGACGCCAGGCGACATCACCACCTTTTGCGTGATGGTCGTTGCGTAGACCTCGCTGCCCTCCGCGTCCCTGACCGACATGACCGACCGTGGCAGGGACCAAGCGCCGCCATTCACGAATGCCGCGTAAGCGGAGGTCAGCGCCAGAGGCGTTACCTCGCCGGTACCTAGTGCGAGGGACGGCACATCAGGCAGGCCGGCGAGGCCCGCGTTGTTGGCCAACTCGAGCACCGGCCGCGCCGTCAGCTTCTGCATGAGCAGCGCGGCGGCCGCGTTGTTGGATTCGGCGAGCGCGTCGCGCAGGGTCAGCGCATCGGCCACTTCTCTCGTCGAGGCGTTCCTTGGCACCCATTCGGGATCGCCGGGCGCCGACGACCGCGACAGCCCCGTGAGCATCGAGACCGGCGAGTAGCCGTGCCCGAGCGCTGCCGCATAGACCAGCGGCTTGAAGGCCGACCCGGGTTGCCGCTCCGAGCGCACCGCCCGATTGAACGTGCTGGCGCGATAGTCGGCCCCGCCGACCATCGCCAGAATATGACCGTTCCGCGGGTCAATCGCCACAAACGCGGCCTGCAGCCCCGGCCGCCCGACGCGCTTCAGACCGTTGGCGACGGCCTGCTCACCCACCGACTGCAGATGGCGATCGAACGTGGTCTGCACGGTCCAGTCCGGTGGGTGGTCACCGCCGAACTCGTTTCGAAACTGCTGCCGCAGGTAGTCCTTCGCCCAACCACTCGCGCCTTCGGCGGCCCGCTTGTACGCCTGAACCACTGGACGCGCCGCGCGCGCGTCCGCCTCCTGCGCAGCAGTGATGAATCCCTGCTGGCGCATCTGCGCCAGCACCACGTGGCTGCGCCGTATCGACGCATCGTAGTTGGTCCACGGCGAGAGCGTCGCCGGCGCACGAATGAGCCCTGCGATCATCGCCGCCTCAGACAACGTGACGGCACTCGCCGGTTTGCGGAACAGGCTCTCGGACATCGCCTGCACCCCGTAGACGCCCGCACTCAGATAAATGCGATTGAGGTACAGCTCCAGAATCTGAGGCTTGGTCAGCTGCACCTCAATGGTGAGCGCGATGGCCGCTTCCTTCACCTTGCGACCGGCCGTGCGCGCGTTGGAAAGAAACAGCGTACGGGCAAGCTGCTGCGTCAGCGTGCTGCCGCCCTCGGCCTTTCCACCCGCTCGCAGATCCCGGACGATCGCTCGTGTCACACCGATGGGGTCGATGCCCGGATGCAAATAGAACCGGCGATCTTCAACGGCAACGACGGCATGCTGCAGATCTGCCGCGATCGCAGACAGCGGCACGTCGTGTCGCATCTCGTCGAGCCGAAACCAGGGCTTCCCGTCCGCTGAAAGGAATGTGGTGTCGCCCACACCCCGCGTGAGCGTCCGGACAGCGCCTGAGTACCGGACACCGAGCCATCCGAGCACTCCGCCCCCCGCGAGCCCGACGGCCGCGCCCGCGACGATGACGCGGCGCAGGAGTCGGCCGCGCCGGGTCACCGTTCCACCTGTGGGGGCCTTGGGTCACCGGCGGCAGCCGATCGCGCGTAGACATAGGACGAGACGAAGATCACCACGATCAGGCCAAGCGACAGCCACTCCGGGATCTCGAAGCTGATGTAGTGCCCAGCGTGCAGGTATTCCACCAGCAGCCGAATGCCGACCCACGCGATGATGATGAATGCGCCGTCCACCAGCGGCGGATACCGCTCGACGATCGCCAGCAGCCGGCCGATGACCATCCGCATCATCACGATGCCGAGGATGCCACCGGTAAGGATCACCCACAGCTTGGGGGACATGGCGACCGCCACCAGAATCGAATCGATGGCAAACACGATGTCCGTGAACTCCACCTTCACCACGGTCGTCCAGAACGGCGACAGCCCCAGAAGGCCCGCGGCCTTCCTGGGTGTTCGACGTACCTCGTCCCCTCTCTGCTGTGTGAAGTGGTGCACGGTGAGATAGAGCAGGTATGCGGCCCCGGCCAGTTTCACCCAGCCCAGGCTGATCAGGTAGGCAGCAGCCAGCGTCGCCACCGAGCGAAACGCGAACGCACCCAGAATGCCGTAGCGCAGCGCCTTCTGCTGCTCGACCTTTGGGAGCCCCAGCACCAGGACAGCCAGCACCATCGCATTGTCCGCGCTCAGCAGCCCTTCCAGGACGACCAGCAGGCCAACGGTGACAAAGTCCGACACGTGCACGTCTGAAAACGCTGACAGCAGGGCATCCATGTTCAGCCAGTATAGGATTTAAACGTTGACACGGTACGTATCAATACCTATACTCGACTTGGCGCAATTTCAGGTATGACCATCTCCGATGAACTGTTTCTGATCAGCGTCGCGGCCCGCATGCTCGGCATGCACCCTCAGACGCTGCGTAAGTACGAGCGGCTCGGGCTCGTTCGACCCAACCGCACCATCGGCAGCATGCGCCTGTACTCCCGCGACGAGCTCGAGCGGCTTCGCCTCATCAAGCGATTGGTAGACGACGCCGGCATCAACCTCGCCGGGGTGCAGCGCCTGCTCTCGATCGCCGAAGTCGTGCAACGCATGCGGCCGATGGCGCGCGACGATGCCCCCAAGCGGGAACTTCGGCGCCTGATACAGGATCTCGACCAGCTCTCCGCACTTCTCGGTTTCGATTGACGGCATCGACGGACATGGACTTCAAGGACTACTACAAGACGCTCGGTGTCTCGAAGACGGCGACCGACAAGGAGCTCAAGGCGGCCTTTCGGAAGCTGGCGCGGAAGCACCACCCGGACGTGAACCCGGGTGATAAATCTGCTGAGTCGAGGTTCAAGGAACTCAACGAGGCCTACGAAGTGCTAGGCGACGCTGACAAACGCCGCAAGTACGACGAACTTGGCGCCAACTGGCGCAACTACGAACAGGCGGGTCCCGCCGGCCAGTCCGGCCATCCCTTTGGTGGCGGACGCGCCCCGGGTGGCTCGCGCACGGTGACGCCGGAAGAGTTCGAGCAGATGTTTGGTGGCGGCCGCGCCGGAGGCGGCGTCGATTTCTCGGACTTCTTCCAGACGTTCTTCGGCGGTGGAGGCGGCCCGTCCGCGGACATGGGCGGGCGCACCCGTGCACCGCGGCCAGGGCGAGACGCCGAGCACGAACTCGAACTCACACTTGAAGACGCCCTCAATGGCACGACGCAGCGACTGCAGTTAACCCACGGTGGACAGGCTCGCACGGTCGACGTCAGGATTCCGGCGGGCGTGGGCGATGGGTCACGGGTGCGAATTGCTGGCGAAGGTGAACCCGGCACGTCGGGCGCAAAGTCGGGCGATCTCTTCCTGCGTATTCGCCTCGCGCCGCACCCGAAGTTCGAGCGCAAGGGCCGGGATCTCTACACGCGCGTGGCCCTCCCGCTCACGACCGCGGTTCTTGGCGGCGAGGCTGACGTCGTGACGCTGGCCGGCAAGTCGCTGCGCCTCAAAGTGCCACCGGGAACTCAGAACGGCCAGGTGTTTCGGCTGAAAGGCCAAGGGATGCCGGTCAGTAACAAACCGGAGGAGCCCGGGGATCTCTACGCAACCGCGGATGTCCAACTCCCCAGAACACTGACGGACGAACAACGACGCAGTTTCGAAGAACTGGTGAAGTCAGGTCTATAGCCACACGCTCATCTCCGCGCCTCCGCGAACGCGCATTCCTCCGTAGGGCAACGACCATGAACATCAACAAATACACCGAAAAAGCACAAGAAGCCGTCCTCGCCTCGCAGCAACTCGCCGAGCAATCGGGACATCCCGAGGTGCATCCAGAGCACCTGCTGGTCGCACTCATCGAGCAGCAGGGCGGCATTGTCCCCGAGGTACTCCGCAAGATGAATGCGGATCCGGCGGCGCTTGGCAAAGACGCGCGCGAGCTGCTCGCGAAGAATCCGCAGGCACATGGTGGTGCGCAGCCTAGCCCCTCACCGCGCTTCCGCGTGGTCGCTGAAGCGGCCGAGGCCGAAGCCGCGCGCTTGAAGGACGACTACACCAGCACGGAACATCTCCTGGTCGCCATCGCCTCCGAGCCCGGACGCGCGCCCGCGGCTCAGCTGCTGAAACAGCGCCAGCTGACGCGCGATGCGATCTTCGCCGCGCTCACTGGTGTGCGCGGTTCTCAGCGCGTCACCAGCCAGAACCCGGAAACCACCTATCAGGCGCTCGAGAAGTACGGCCGTGATCTGACCGAAGCCGCTCGGAAGGGCAAGCTCGACCCGGTGATCGGCCGCGACGAGGAGATCCGTCGCGTGATTCAAGTCCTCTCCCGCCGCACGAAGAACAATCCTGTGCTCATCGGCGAACCTGGCGTCGGCAAGACGGCCATCGTTGAAGGGCTCGCCAGCCGCATCGTCAGGGGCGACGTGCCGGAAGGACTCAAGGACAAGAAGGTCGTCGCCCTCGACATGGGCGCGCTGGTCGCCGGCGCCAAGTACCGCGGCGAGTTCGAGGAGCGCCTCAAGGCGGTGCTCAAGGAGGTCGCCGACGCGCAGGGGCAGGTAATCATGTTCATCGACGAACTGCATACCGTCGTCGGTGCGGGGGCGGCGGAGGGGTCGATGGACGCCTCCAACATGCTCAAGCCGATGCTCGCCCGAGGGGAGCTGCATACCGTCGGCGCGACCACGCTCAACGAGTATCGCAAGTACATCGAGAAGGACGCGGCGCTCGAACGGCGCTTCCAAACGGTATTGGTCGGCGAGCCAACCGTTGAGGATGCGATCAGCATCCTTCGCGGCCTGCGCGACCGCTACGAGCTCCATCACGGCGTGAAGTTCAAGGACTCGGCCCTGGTGGCCGCCGCCGTGCTGTCCAATCGCTACATTTCCGATCGCTTCCTGCCAGACAAGGCCATTGACCTGGTCGACGAAGCGGCATCCAAGCTCCGGATGGAGATCGACTCGATGCCGGCCGAGCTCGACGAGATCTCGCGCCGCATCATGCAGCTCGAGATCGAGCGGCCGGCCCTCAAGAAGGAAACCGACCGGGCGTCGGTCGATCGGCTCGGGAAACTCGAGAAGGAACTCGCTGACCTCAAGGAAGAGAGCGACCGCCTCAAGGCCCACTGGCAACAGGAGAAGGACACGATCCAGAAAGGCCGCACGCTCAAGGAGTCGCTCGAGAGCGTGAAGCAGCAGGTCGAACGGGCGCAGCTCAAGGGCGACTACGGGAAGGCATCCGAGCTGCAGTACGGCCAGTTGCCAAAGCTTGAGGCAGAGATCCGCGAGGCCGAAGCCAGACTTGGCAGTCTGCAGACCAGCCATCGCATGCTGAAGGAAGAAGTCGACGAGGAGGATATCGCGGCCATCGTCAGCAAGTGGACTCACATCCCCGTCAGCCGGCTGATGGAGGGTGAAATCCAGAAGCTAATTCAGATGGAGTCGCGCCTTCACCTACGGGTGATTGGGCAGGAAGAAGCGATCGTCGCCGTGTCGAATGCGATCCGCCGGGCTCGAGCCGGCCTGCAGGATCCGAATCGTCCGCTCGGCAGCTTCCTCTTCCTTGGTCCGACGGGCGTTGGAAAGACCGAGCTCGCGCGGGCCCTGGCCGACTTCCTGTTCGATGACGACCAGGCGATGGTGCGCATCGACATGTCCGAGTACCAAGAAAAGCACACCGTCTCGCGACTCATCGGCGCGCCTCCTGGCTACGTTGGCTACGACGAGGCCGGCCAGCTCACCGAGGCGGTGCGGCGACGTCCCTATGCGGTCGTGCTGCTCGACGAGATCGAGAAGGCCCACCCTGACGTGATGAATGTCCTGCTTCAACTCCTGGACGATGGTCGGCTGACCGACAGCAAGGGGCGCACCGTCGACTTCAAGAACACCGTGGTCATCATGACGTCGAACATCGGCACCGGCGATCCCGATCCGACGCAGGCCCTGCGTGCCCACTTCCGCCCGGAGTTGCTCAACCGCATTGACGAGATCATCGCGTTCCACTCGTTGAAGCGTGAGCACATGAAGCAGATCATCGACATCCAGGCCACCGGCTTGGTCAGGCGCCTGGCCGATCGCAAGATCGGCATCGCACTCACCGACGCGGCCAAGGATTGGCTCGTCGAAGAAGGCTACGATCCAATCTATGGCGCGCGGCCCCTCAAGCGGGCGATTCAGCGCCGCGTGCTCGATCCACTGGCGATCAGAGTCCTCGAGGGCCAGTTCATCGAGGGCGACACCATTCGGATCGATGCGGGTAACGACGGGTTGACATTCGAAAAGTCACCGCCGGCCAAGGCATAATGAAAACGTATGTCAACGCCTGCCCCAACCAACCCCCTCAAGCCACGCGGCAAGGACCGCCGGCCGGGTTTTCTTGGCCGTCCGGGATCCACAGCGTGGTATGGCGTCGCGCTGCTGCTGTTGCTGGGGGTGGGTCAGGTCTATTTTCTCGTGCCCACCGGACGCTCGATTCCCTATAGCGAGTTCAAGTCGCTCGTGAAAGAGGGCGCGGTCGACGAGATCAAGATCGGCGAGGAACTTGTCACCGGGACGCTGAAGGTACCGTTCCCCGGCGACCCGAAGCAGAGCAAGCAGTTTGTCGTGACCCGGGTGGACGACCCGAAGCTCACCGAGGAGCTTGAAGCACGCGGCGTGAAGTACAGCGGCGAGGCGGTCAATCGCTGGGTCGGCGAGCTCATGGGATGGCTCCTGCCACTGGTCTTTGTCGTGGCCCTCTGGGGACTGTTCTTCCGGCGCATGGGGGGTGCGGAGGGCGGCGTCATGTCCTTTGCCAAGAGCCGCGCCAAAGCCTACGCAGAAGACGAAGTGAAGGTGCGCTTCAAGGACGTCGCTGGCGTCGACGAAGCGCGCGAGGAACTCATGGAGATCGTCGAGTTCCTCAAGAATCCCAAGAAGTACACCAACCTGGGCGGCAGGATTCCCAAAGGGGTCCTGCTTGTCGGTCCTCCAGGCACGGGCAAGACCCTGCTGGCCCGCGCCGTGGCAGGTGAAGCGTCAGTGCCGTTCTTCAGCTTGAGCGGCTCAGAATTTGTCGAGATGTTTGTCGGCGTCGGCGCCGCACGCATCAGAGATCTGTTCCAGCAGGCCGAGGCCAAGGCCCCCTGCATCGTGTTCATCGACGAGCTCGACGCGCTCGGCAAGGCACGCGTCCAGGGCCCGGTCGGCAGCCACGAGGAGCGGGAGCAGACCCTCAACCAGTTGCTCGCGGAAATGGACGGCTTCGACTCGCGCAAGGGCGTCATCATCATGGCGGCGACCAACCGCCCTGAGGTGCTGGATGCGGCGCTGCTCCGCCCTGGTCGTTTTGATCGCCAGGTCTTGGTCGACAAGCCGGACGTGCGCGGGCGCGAGCAGATCTTGCGCATCCACGCACAGAACGTGAAGTTGGCCGAAGATGTCGACTTCAAACTGGTAGCCGGACGCACCGGTGGATTTGCCGGCGCCGACCTCGCCAATCTGGTCAACGAAGCAGCTCTGCTCGCGGCCCGCGGCGACAAGACCGCGGTAGGCGCGGCGGACTTCGAGAACGCCATCGAGCGCCTCGTCGCCGGACTCGAGCGTAAGCGCGTAATGACCACCAAGGAACGGGAGACGGTGGCCTACCACGAGACCGGCCATGCCATCGTGGCGACGATTCTCGAGAGCCCGGACCCGGTGCACAAGGTTTCGATCGTCGGGCGAGGGTTTGGCGCCCTCGGCTACACGCTGCACCTGCCGAGCGAGGACCGGTATCTGAAGACACGCTCGCACATGCTCATCGAACTGGCGATCCTGATGGGCGGACGCACCGCCGAGGAGATTGCGCTCGGCGAGATTTCTACGGGCGCCCACAACGACCTACAGCGGGCCACCGAGATGGCTCGCGCGATGGTCACCGAGTATGGGATGAGCGACGAGATTGGCGCCATCAACTACGACGGCGGCAAGCGTCCGCGGTTTCTCGACATCGGCCTCAGCGCAGAGCGCGGCCTCTATGGCGAAGAGACCGCTCAGAGAATCGACTCAGAAGTTTCTCGGCTGCTCAACGATGCGCACAGCAAGGCCCGAACGATTCTCACCGACCACCATCTCCAACTCGAAACCATTACCCGGCGCCTGTTGGATGTGGAAGTGATTGAGGGCGAAGAACTGCGCCGCCTGCTTGGCGTGGCTTCCCCTTCAGCGCCAGCGCTCCCGTAAGCCGAACGTCTCAGTACTTTACGGCGGACCCGCGCCGTAGTCCGTTCGCGCACTGCCGGCCCAAGCCTGCTCGATCCCAGAACGGACGGCTGCCGCCGTCCGCGCTCCTCCGGGCACGTCCAAACCACTCCACCGCACGGTGGAATCTCGGAATCTCGGAATCTCGGAACCTGGAACCCGTCTAGGGGATATTGAAGTTCACCACGCCGGCCTTCTCCTCCACCGACAATCCGTTCAGCGCGTCAGCGTTCGAGAGGTTCGCGAGGCTCTGCGCGAGCGCGTCAGTCGCCGCGAGGTTGTCAGGCTCGCCCTGCACCGCGAAGTGCATCAGTGATACGGACTCGCCCGCCGGGATGGTCACCGTCCACGTGTAGTACGACGGACCACTGAGCCACTGGAAGTGCGTGTTCGCGACACCGACCGCGGCCGAGGGTCCGGCAAACACATGGGCCAGCATCGGCCGAGCGAGATTCCCGTCCTCGGACAGGACCGGCGTCGCCAGCGTGACGGCGTAGGTGTTCCCGGTGGCTGTCGGCTCGACAAGCGTGTGGATTGGGCCGGCCAGCACCGAGTCGACGCGCACCTCAACCGTCAGCGCCGTGCTGCTGTTGTTCGTCAACGTCTCGAGGAACCTGGCAAACCCGCCCGCCTCAGGCACGTAGGCCCGGCGCGTGACGGTAACCGCGCCAACCCCTCGTGGGCCATGCGCGACCTGTCGATCGCCGACCTCGAGCTGCGCCGCCGGTTCTGCTGTCGGCGACACTCCCTGCACGGTCAGCAGAGACGCTGCCGGTGCGTACGCGGGTGCCAATCGGTCATCCGTCGTTCCGCCCGTCCGCAACTCACCGACGCACGACACGTCGTAGCGGAACGTGTCAGTGGTGGTCAGCGAGGGGTTGCATCCGACCACGCCTGCCGACGCCCTGATGTTCACTTCGAGGTCGCCATCAGGGGCCCCCGTCGCCTGGACGACGCCGATGGGAATCCCGTCGCTCTGATCCTCGAGGACCAGCGTGAAGGGCCCTGACGGGATATAGCCGAAGTCGAAGAAGCCGCTGTCGTCGGTGTCGTAGGTGTCCGTCCAGGGCTCGAGGACGCCATCGGTACCGGCCTTGAGCACCACCCTGGAGTTCGCCCGCGCCGAATCATCGGCATTCTGAGCTTGGCCGTAGACGTGAACGCCGTCGCGCACCTGCACCGTCATGTGCACGATCTGGTTGGGCGAAGTCATCGTGCCGACCGCCGTCCCGCAGCGTGATACGTCGACGATCCAGCAGCCCTGAACCGTGAACGGGCCAAGCGGCACGTGTTCGAACGTCACCGAAGAACTTCCCCCACTATCAGGGTCGTAGTAAGTGGCCGCGCGGGTGACAACACCGCCGCTGGCCAGTCCGGCCGACACCTCATCGAGCGTCGAGCCGTCTGAGTCCTGGACCTCCACGACCACCGTGCCAAACGGCGGCATCTGCACGTTCGCCGTGACGACGGCAGGCGACGCCGGAATCGTGCCCGTCACGGTGGCGTTGAGCAACCGTTCGGGCGGCAGTGGCTCTCCAGCCCAGTCCTCTGGAATCTGAATCTGGGAAGGTTCTGTGGCGACGAGTTCGAAGTTGCCAGGTCCCTGGCCCACAAACGCATACTCCCCTTGCGGATTTGCGGTCGCCGACTGAACGTCGACGAAGCCAGCCAGTTCCTGATACAGGCGCACGGTCGCCCCGGGGATCGGCTCCGTGCCGTCGAGCGTCACCGTGCCGCGCAGGACACCAATCGGCAGCGAGAAGTTCAGGGTCTGCGCCAGGCCATCGGCAAAGGATCCGGTCTGCTCTGACGTGAGGGACGTGTCGAACGGCGAGAAGACCCGAACCAGGAAGCCTTGACTGCCAATCACCGAGACCGACGGGAAGCTGTAACTGCCGTCGCTGGCCGTGAAGTCGTTGTCGATCTGCACGTTCCGCTCGACGTCGTACACCCTGACGCGGGCAAACGGCACACCTGTCTGGCCATCAAGGGCGGTCACGACTCCGAGCACCCCCCCGTTGGCGGCCTGCCCGAGGACATCGACGATGAGCCCGTTGTCTTCTGGACGGACCTGGCTAGTGACAATCGCCACGAGGCTGCCGTTGAACGTGCGGGCAGTCACCGTGATCGGCCCCTCGAGCACGGTGGGCACGAGCGCCACACCGAGTGAATTGGCATTCGCCACAACGTGCGTCGAACCGACGTCGGTCAGCGTCACCTTCGCGCTTGGCAGGATGGCACCAGTGGCGGTCTTGACGGTGACCCGCACCGTGGCGATCGCCGGGAAGCGATAGCTGGCCGTCGTCACCTGCCCGTCCAGCACCTCGACGTTGTTCATCGTGAACGTCCGGCCGGTCATCGTGAATCTGACGTTGTAGGTGCCCGTCGGCAGGCTGATCCGATAGGTGCCATTCGACACGGCCGGCGAGAGGTTCACTGCGGGCGACCCACCCGTGATCAATATCGCTGCACCGGGCGGCACCGCGTTGGCGCCGACCGTGACGATGCCGGAGAGGACGCCGCCGCCGAGGACCAGGTCCTGCGTGAGCGGCAGCTCGGGTTGAGACAGCGCAAAGTTCGACACGGGCGAGGTGGCCGCCGACACCGCATCCTTCGCCTGCACCGTGCCGACGCCAACGGCCAGCGTGGAAATCGAGTACTGACCGTCAGCGCCAGCGGTGACGGTGACCGACGGCTTGAAGATCGGCGTGGTACTGCCGGTGACTGTCACTACGGCGCCGGCCGCCGGCGTCACCCCGTCACCGAGCCGCACCTGGCCGGAGATCGTGCCGAAC
Source organism: Vicinamibacterales bacterium (assembly GCA_040081555.1). GTDB lineage: Bacteria > Acidobacteriota > Vicinamibacteria > Vicinamibacterales > CAVVIG01 > CADEEX01. The sequence continues at coordinate 7,040 of JBEBGG010000001.1, read as the reverse complement.
GCCGTCTGGTTGCTCGACAAATCAACGGGCACCGCGAAGTTGACGATCGCCTCAGCATCGGCCGCCGACAGGCCGGTCAGCGCCTCGGGCGGCAACTGCACCAGACGCTCCGCCGCCGCCTGCGCCGCAGCGACCGTCGGCTCCTGGGTGCCGAAGTGCATGACGATAGCGCGGCCACCGGCGGGCACGACGATGTTCTTCCATGCCAGCGTCGGCTGCAGCCGGTTGACGCTGAGCGTCGTCGTGGCCGTGCTGAGGCCGGTCCGCGCACCGGGACCGACCAGCACCAAACCGGCAGGCGGGATCACAATACTGTTCGGTGTGTGCGTCACCACCCACCCGTCCGTCGTCGCCAGTGTGGTGTCGCCGTCAGACGATGCCGCGATGGTCGAACTCGAGAGCGTGCCCGAGATCTGGAGATCGATCGACGCCGCCGCCACGCCCGTGTTCTCGAGAATGTCGAGATAGCGAACGAAGTAACCCGACGTCGGCACATAGACGCGCCGCGTGATGTAGACCGACGTGCCGCTGATGACCTTGCGCGTCGGACCGCTGTTGCCGAAGTCCTTGACCTCCAACTGGCGCCCGTCAAGCTGCGGCGTCATCAGCGAGTCGCCGCTAAACGTGGCATTCGAACCGCCCGAGACGGTCGCGGCCAGGCGGAACATCGTGTAGAAGGCGTCGGTGCTCCTGAAGTTGCCGACTCTTCCCTCCTGGTCGATGTAGTAGCTGTAGCCGTTGGCGTCGCTGAATGTCACGGGCTGTCTGACCTGGGTCAGCGCCAGGTCGATCGTCATGGCGTCGCCGTGCTGCGCCATGCGCGCCAGCGTCGATCCGCCAGTCCCATTTGGCCCGCTGGTGACCATCAGGCGGAAGTCACCAACCGGCACATCCGTGATGCTGTAGGCGCCGTCCGCATCCGTCGTGCCGGAATGAGTGACCTGCGGGCTCGAGCTGTAGGCGAGCACGCTGATGCCTGACAGCGGCGCGCCTGCCTTATCCACAATGCGTCCCGACACCGATCCGCTGGTACCAACCCCAATGGTGATCGGCAGCACCTGGCCTTCACTGGTGATGCGCGCGGTGACCTCGCGGTAGTCCGACGTGTTCGACGCCAGCGAGGCGCGCACCCTGAAGTCGCGGAAACCCGCCACCGACGGGAACGTGAGCGCGCCATTGGCATCGGCCGTGAAGCTCGAGAACGAACCGGTCGTCGACGCGTAGTCACTCTGGACAACGGCGCTCGGCACCGGCGACCCGTTCGCGGTGTTCACCTGGAGCTGCACCGTGCCAAACGGCACGACCACCGCAGCGATCGCCACCGGCACGTCCTGCGCCGTCACGACACCGGGCACGTCGACCTGCGTCAGCGCCGTATTGAAGCCCGGTCGCTGCACTCGCACGATGAAGGCACCGGCCGGGACGTTGGGAATCGTGACCACACCGTTCGCATCGGCGTTGGCCACGAAGGAGAACGTCGTGCCGAGAGTCGTCTTCTGAATCGAGACCGGCGCACCAACCGCGGGCGCACCGGTCGAGAACGTGGCGGTCACCTGCACGCTGCTCGTCCCGATGTAGGTGAGATCGACGACCGACGTCGCGTCCTGCGCGATGGTCGCGATGGCCTTGGTGAGAATCAGGCTCACCGGGTCGGTCGTCTGCACGGTAAAGGTGCCAAGCTTCACGTCGTTGAATCGATAGAAGCCCGACGAATCGGTCGTCGTCCGCAAACGATTGGTCGTGGTCACCGTGTCGATCAGCAGATCGACCGTGACGCCAGCCTTGATCGCGCCGAGCGCCGTCCGCACCGTGCCCTGCAGGGTCCCCGTCGGCTGGAAGATCAGGTCCTGCGTCAGCACCTGCCCGGCAGACACAGTGAGCGGCGTTGTCGAGCCGAGGTTCACGGTACCGACACGTTGCGGATGCGGGATGCTCACAAACGCATTGACGGCGCCGGGCAGAATGCCGCCGGCGTAGTACGAGCCATTGGCCGTGCTGTTGGCGTAGCTGCCGCCGTAGGTCGTACTGCCCGATGTGAACTGGGTACTGATGCGCGCTCCAGACACCGGCGCTCCAGTGTGCCGGCGCACAACGCCGCGGATGAGCGCGGCGCCGCTGTAGACCACGTCCGTGACCGTGGTCGTCGTTCCGTCCGCGAACGTGCCCACCACAGTTGGCCCAGGAATGGCGGTGTCATCGTGGATGTTGATCAGCGTGAACGGATACACCGGCACCGTGGCGGCAACCGAGAAGCCGAACCCAACGGAAGCCGGGGCAATGCTGAAGAACCCCGCCAGATTGCTGCCAAGCGAGTACGGCCGCGGGAAGAGCGGATGGTTGCTCATGTACACCAGACGGCCGATGTGATACCCGCTGCCGTTGTCGGTCGCCGATACCGGCGTGACGCCATCGGCCTCGTAGATGTGACCGGTGATCGTGCCGTTCAGCGCCGGCAGCGCCGCAAGCGGGCTGCTGCTGTCTGTCGGCACCACGAAGTTGGCAATCGCGGAGATTTCGAAGGCACTCAGGCTCTCGAGCGCCTCTGGAGGCAGCTGAGCCAGGCGTTCGGCCGCGGCCTGCGCGGAAGCGCGATGCGCTTCCTGTGAGACGAAGTGCATGAACGCCACGGTCTGTCCCGGCGGCACCGTCACCGAATTCCAGCCATACCGCAGGCGCCCAACGCCCGTCGCCGGCACATCAAAGGTGGGCGCCGCCACGCGTTGCGGCGCACCTGCGCCGTCGAAGACGTACGCCAGGCGGGCCGAACTCTGGAACGAGAACGCATCACCGGTCGGGCCGCTGTCGACCTCGATCCAGCGGTCGGCCGTCAGCGGATCGTCAACCGCCAGCACCGTGTCGCCACTCGATGTCGCTCCAATCTGCGACAACCTGGCGGTCGACTCGATTCTGACGTCGACGGTGATCGGATCGACGGTCGGGTTCGAAAGGAGTTCCAGGTATCTCGCAAAGTAGGTCGACGATACGAGCACCTTGCGCGTGATGTTGAGACCAGCCATCCCGCTCTGCGACACCGCAATCTCGCGACCGTTCGCCTCGGTGGTGCCGATATTGGTCGTGCCGGCAAACCTGGTCGGGGTTCCGCCTGACACGATATCGAGCGTCACGCCGCCGGTGTAGGGCGCCGTCGAATGGAACGTGACGTTGTTGTTGCCCAGGTTGAGTGAGCCACCCCGCTGCACGTCGTAGGGGAACAGATTCGCATCCGAACGGGACTGCGGCATCGTCACCGCGCTGTTCTGGAGCAGGATGTCGATGGTGAGCGTCGCGCCATCTGGCGCAAGCGTGCCGCTGCCCTCGCCGAGCGTGCCAGCCGACACGTTCCCGGTGTTCACCTGGATGGTGCCAACGATGATGTTGTCGGCGCGATAGAAGCCGGCCGCATCCGTCTTCGGTGACGCAGAGTTGCCGAAGGTCGGCGTGAGGCTCTTGACGCTGACAGTGAGGTTCGGCGCGCTGGAGCCATTCGGATTCAGCACACGGCCGATGACCGAGCCAATGCCGACCATGGTCATGTCGGCCGTGGCCACCTGCCCGTTCGACGACAGGACCACCGTCGCCTTCGCGCGCAAGCGGTTGTTGGCGTCGGTGACATACAGGGTTCGTGTCCGCAGATCGAGCCCATCGAATCGGAACGTGCCGTCCGAATTGACCGCCGTTCCGACACAGGACTGGCACAGGGCGACCTTTGCGGTCGACGCCGGCGTCGCGCCGTCGGGCAGGAAGACCGTGCCGGCGATGCTGCCCGTGGCTTCAAGCGCCACGGTCACGGAGCGAACCTGATTGGCGGCCAGCGTCGTCTGCAACGAGCCGGTCAAGCCACCGCTATTCGCCGAGACGCTCAATGAGCCCGCCAGGACGTGCTCGAAGAGCACGCTGCCATCGGCGCCGGAAGGGGCTGTCTGACCGTCTGACAGACCGGACGCGCTCGAGGATATGTGGACCGACGCGCCCGGAACCGCGACGCCGTTCGCGTCCACGACCGTCGCCAATACCGTGCCTTGCGGCAGTTCGGTGAGGTCGACCGTCACGACCGTGGCGTTGGTCACGAGCGTCCCGGTGGCCCTGGCCAGGCCGCGAGTGGCGGCATCGTCGACGTTCAACGTGTAGTTGCCGAGCGGCACGAAGGTAAACGCGTAGTGACCGTCCGCATCCGCGTTGGTGCTGAACCCGCCGCTTGACGCCGACAAGGTGACGCGGGCATTCGAGGCTGGCGTGACACCATCCGGCCGGAACACCGTGCCCTGGATGCCGCCCCAGCTCGCCAGCGTCACGGTGACTGCCACCTGCTGCTGGTGCTGCGTGATCGAGCCGGTGGCAGTGCCAGCGAGGTTCGTAATCGTGTCGCGCGCCTGTACGGTGAACGTGCCGACAGACACGTTCTCGAAAAGGAACGTGCCATCGGCCAACGAGTTCGCGGTCACCGTCGGCGCCGCCCCGAAGAGGCTCGTCGCGTTGAACGTGAGCGGAATATTCGACTGCAGATTCCCCGAGCCGTCGCGCACGGTGCCAACCACGGTGCCGCGGCCCAGGTAGACGAGTGCCTGGTCGACATGCTGACCGCTCGCGGCAAGCACCACCGATGTCGATCGCGCCAGGTTCCCGCTGACGTCCGACGCCTCAAGCGTGTAGGTGCCGAGCGTGACGAGCGGGAACTCGTAGGCACCGTTCTCGTCGGTGAAGGTCGATCCCACCGGCGAATTGAGGTTGCCGGACTCGAAGATATCGACTCGAGCGCCCACACCAGCCGACGTCACCCCATCCGCAGTGAAGACCGTGCCTCCCAGGCTGCCCGCCGAGAGCAGCACGATATTGGCCTGCACGTAGCCCTGCGGCGCGTTGAACTGCGCGTTGACGAACCCAATCAACTGAGTGACTGGATCGCGAGCCTTCACGGTCAGCGCGGTCGCCCCTGAGACACCGCTCACGCCCTCGACACGATAGGCGCCAGTCGCATCGGTCGTCGTCGGATAGATAAGACCGGCGGCCAGAATCGTGACATCAGCTCCGGCCACGGGCTGGAACGTCGGACTGAAGACCGTACCGGTCACGATGCCGCCGCGCACGGTGACCGTCGTGCTGGCACGCAGCACGCCGCCAATCGACGCCGACACCGCCACGGTGCCGCCCGCCACACCCGTGACAATGGCCGACTTGGAGGTCTCCCCCGCCGCAAACTGCAGCGACGAGGTCACGCCCGCAATCCCGAAATTGGCCGACGCGAGATCGATGCGTACGCCACCGGCCGGCGCCGGACCGGACAGGTCCACGCTGAGCGATGTCGTCTCGCCCGCGGCCACCAGCACCGACGGCGGCAACGCGACGTCGAGCACCGATTTCACGGTCAGCGCCAGCGTCGCCGGCGCGCTCGTGTTGCCGAACACGTCGACCGCCGTGGCCGAGAGCTGCAGCACCGTGCCAACGCCGGCGCTCTCCGGCACGTTGATCACGAACGACGGTTGCGAGCTGTTAGATGGCGGCGAAATCTGTCGAGCCTCGGCGACCGTGAAGGCGCCTTGGCCGTTCAGGGCAACCGTGGCGACCGCCGTCTCGTCGTCGACCTGCGCGAGAACGGTCACGGGAGACCCCGGCACCAAATCGAGGCTGCCCGACGTGGTGCGCAGCGTGATGGTCGGACCCGCCAGGTCCGCCACCGGCAACAGCACGCGAGCCGCCGCCGTGCTGTTCCCTGCAGCGTCACGCGCGATGGCGTCGAGCGTAATGACATCACCTGCGTGGAGTCCGGCCGGCACCGTGAAGGCAAACGCCGTGGCCACGGAGTTCTGTACGGGGGAAACCGTGCGTGTCTCACCGCCGCTCATCGCACCGCCGATGGTGAACACGATGGAGGCGATGCCGCCCGCGTCCTGCGCCGACACCACCGCGGTGGTCTGCTGGCCCTGCGACACCTTGGCACCCGTCGATATCCCGGTGATCGTGACCGTTGGCGGCGTGCCGTCGAGCACGGTCAACGACACCGGCGCCGCCGCCACTGACTGCCCCTTGGTATCAAGCGCCGACGCGTTGATCGCAATCGTCGACCCGGGAATCGCGTCTGCCGGGATGTTGAAGCCGAAGGTCTCCGTCCGGTCAACGCTGGTCGGCTCGATCACCGTCGTCGCCGCATCCTGCGGCTTGCCGGTCTGCGCGCGGTAGCCGACCTGCTTGACGCCCAGGTCATCGAGCGCGCGAACGCTGACGTTGATCCGATCGCCGTTTCTGACCGCGGCGCCATTCTGTGGTGCGGTGATGGTGAGCGCGGGCGGCTGATCCGCAACCACCGAGACAAACGCGACCGCCGGCGTGACGCTGCGGTTGCCGGACGTGTCGGTGGCCAGTGCCGACACCTTGATCTGCGCGCCTGGGGCCCCGAGCGACGCCAGCGCCTGGAAGTTCAGCGTGAATGGCGCCGTGCGCGCCGCAAACGACGGCTGGTCGTTGAGGTAGAAGTCGACCACCGCCACGTCGTGGCTGGCGCCGACATCCGCCACCACTTGCGCCAGGGCGTTCTCGATCACGGTGCCGTTGCCCGCAGGCACGAGCGCCGTCACCGTGGGCGCAGTCCGGTCGGTCGTGCCGAAGGTGTAGGACAGGCCCGCCGGCTGCAGGTTGCCGGACAGGTCGAACGCCGGCAGTGTCTGCACGTCGTAGACACCGTCCTCATCGAGCGGCAGCAACGGCGTGAAGACGACCGCCGTGTTGCCAAGCACATAGTCGATGCGACCGTCGACCACCGTCCCGGCCTTGCGGACGACAATCGGCGCGCTCGCAAAGCGACTCACGTCAACCGGCTCGGAGTACTTGACGCGCACGACGCTGGCGATCGGCGCCCCGCTGCTTCCGGACGCCGGACTCAGATCAACCGCCACCGGCGGCGTCACGTCCACCGTCGTGAACGACGACGAGAACGCCGGCGTCATCAGCTTGCCGATGCGATCCTTGATGCGCTGCACGGTAAGCGAGTACAGCGTCTGATCGACCAGCGGCGCCAGCGGCGTGAAGGTGACCGTCGTGTCGCCCGC